>CAYZHZ010000076.1:0-8007 GCA_964477625.1 uncultured Salinibacterium sp. | reverse complement strand
CGACGTCTTCTTCGGCGAGCCCGAGATGGAGACGAGCGAGTTCCTGAAGTGTGACGCCGAGGGTCGTGGTCTCGTGAGCCTGCTCGAGATCCCCGGCGTGCAGGACCGCCCCGCGCTGTTCTCCACTTTCCTCATGTGGTTGCTCGCCGACCTCTTCAACGACCTGCCCGAGGTGGGCGACATCGACAAGCCCAAGCTCGTGTTCTTCTTCGACGAGGCTCACCTGCTGTTCAAGGATGCGTCGAAGGACTTCATCGCGTCGATCACGCAGACGGTACGACTCATCCGATCGAAGGGCGTCGGTATCTTCTTCGTCACGCAGACGCCGAAAGACGTGCCCAATGACGTGCTCGCACAGATCGGCTCGCGCATCCAGCACCAGCTGAGGGCGCACACCCCGGATGATGCGAAGGCACTCAAATCGACGGTCTCGACCTACCCCACCTCCGGTTACGACCTCGCGGAGGTGCTCACCTCGCTCGCTATCGGTGAGGCGATCGTCACGGTCATGAACGAGCGCGGGGCGCCGAGCCCCGTCGCCTGGACGCGGCTGCGCGCTCCGCAGGGCTCCATGTCACCGACGCCTGCCGCGACAATGCAGGCGACCGTGGATGCGAGCCCGCTGCTCGCGAAGTACGGCACCCCCATCGACAATGAGTCGGCACGCGAGATCCTCGCCAAGAAGATCAACGCGGCGGCCGAGGCCACGAGTGCTGCGGATGATGCCGCACGCGTGCAGGCCGAGTACGACAAGGCCGTGCGCGACATGCAGAAGGCCGACCGCGCCGCGAAGAAGCCCACGACTACGCGCACCTCGACCCGCAAAGATAAGAGTGTGCTCGAGGAGGTACTCGGTTCGAGATCGGGGCAGACGGTCATCCGCGAGGTTTTGCGGGGCGTCTTCTCGACGCTCAAGCGCAAGTAGCCGTCTCGAAGGGGGTCGGCTAAGAGAGCGGCCCGCGTTCGAACCAGTAGAGCAGGCCTGGATGCTCGGCCCGCAGCTCGCGGTTGGTGACGGTGTCGGGCACGACGGTCACCGGTACGTCGAGCGCGGAGGTGAGGGCATCCATGCTCTGGGGCGACCAGAACTGACCACGCATGCGCACGAGTTGGCGCCCGTCTGGGCCGCACACGAACAGTTGGGGGATGCTCTCGAACCCGCCCGACCCGAAGGTGTTCGCTCGCACGACCCCGACGATCTCGTCGAGCCGGTAGCGGGTGGTTCGCCCGAAGAAACCGCGTTCGATGATCTGTGTGTCAGTGACGCGAATGGTGGTCGTGAAGTACGCAGCCGACGCCCAGGTCACAACGATGGTCGCGACAACCTGCGTCACGAGTACGGGCAGCCACGTGCCGTCGGGAATCGTCAAGAAGTAGAGAACCAGGAACACCGGCAGCATGCACGCCACCGTGGCGATGACGCCCTGACGGAAGAGGTGTCCGTAGGGCCTCAGTACCAATCCGGGTTCAGCCGCCATGCGTCCCGAAGATCCCCGGTAGGCCGAGGGCGGTCATGAGCCAACTCACGACCCCCAGCGATGCGATGAAGGCGGCCACAATTCCCCCGATCACGAGGGCTGGCTTTCCCTCGTACCAATACGGTGCGTCAGGAACGATGTGGTAAAACTCCTCCATCGTCAGCGGGTCATTCTCGGTGAAGACCGGCGCCCCGATGGCGTCGGCGACCGTCTGCATCCCCTCGAGGGACCAGTAGACGCCACGCAGTCGAAAGAGAGTCGATCCGTCGGCGCTCCGGGCGACGAACTGGGCAATGGTGTCGGATGATCCGTTCCGATAGGTGTGGGCGATGAGCACGTTCGCCACCTCGTCGCGGTCGACCACGGTGCGTGTCGCGAAGGCCTGCTTGGTGATCGATGTCTCGGTGACGGTGACGTAGGCAGCATGAAAGCGGATCACGCCGATGACAACGAACAGGAGGAATACGAACTGTACGACGAAGACACTGCCCCAGGTGCCTTGATCGAACGCCATCCAGTACAGGACACCGAAAAGGGGCACACCAGCGGCGATGGCGGAGATGAGCCCGTTTCTGAGGAGAGACTCACGTGGGCGGATCGACGTCGCGGTATCGGTCGTGACCCGCGTTGGTCTCGCCACGATCCCCCCCGAATTCTTGGTAGACCACATGGTCTGCGGGGATCAGCGTAGCGCTGATTTATGCAAGCGAATACAACCCTTTTCTTGGGGGAGATTCGGCTCGAATTCGAACCCCTGTGGGCGGTGCTGTGCTTTCACCCAACCGGATGTACGTGGCGGAGAATGGGGGATTCGAACCCCCGAGGGCTTTCACCCAACACGCTTTCCAAGCGTGCGCCATAGGCCACTAGGCGAATTCTCCTGGGTTGGTCGATCCTCACGAATCAACCTCCAGCGATACTAACGTAAACTGGTCGCGGCTCCTCGCGTGGCGCCATCCAGGCCAACTCCCCCAGGACGGAAACGTAGCAAGGGTAACCGGGCTCTGGCGGGTGCGCGGGGGGCCGCTACTTTTTTCGGGCAAGGCGCGGTGCGCCGCCCGACATCGCTTCTTCGCGGCGACCTTCTCCCGCGAGGGTTTGCGAGGCGCGTCACTAGTCTTGTTTTATGGCGCGCTCGATTTTCATCACGTCGGCCGAGGGGCATTCCGGTAAGTCGGCGATTGCGCTGGGGGTGCTCGATGTGCTCTTGCGTAGTGTCGAACGGGTCGGCGTTTTCAGGCCTGTCGCACGCTCGAGCGACGAGCGCGACTTCGTGCTCGAGTTGTTGCTCGCCCGCGACGGCGTCACGCTCGACTACGACGAGTGCGTGGGTACAACGTATGAGGCGGTGCACGAGGATCCCGACGCGGCCCTCACCACCATCATCGACCGGTTCAAGGCGGTCGAGCGTCAGTGCGATGCGGTCGTCATCGTCGGCTCCGACTACACGGATGTTGCGACCCCGACCGAGCTCGGATTCAACGCCCGCATCGCGGCAAACCTGGGCGCCCCGGTGCTCCTCGTGCTCACCGGTCGCGAACCGGACGGTGCTCGCGCCCGCACGGCAGAGGAGTTGCGTCAGGTCACGGAGTTGAGCCTTCCCGAGTTGGTGCAGGCGCACGCGAGCGTGCTCGCGGTTATCGCGAACCGCGCCGACCCGGATTCGCTTCCCCAGATCGTGCAGGCGATCGAGCAGGCGGCAGGTGTCACGGCCTGGGCGATCCCGGAGAGCGCGGTGCTCGTGGCCCCGACGGTCGAGCAGATCATGGCGGCGGTCGACGGCGAGCTTCTTCGGGGAGACGCGGCGCTCCTGGCCCGCGAGTCGCTCGGCACGGTTGTGGCGGCGATGTCGATGGAGAATGTGCTCGAGCGCCTCATCGAGGGCGGCACCGTGGTAATTCCGGGGGATCGTAGCGAGGTCGTGCTCGCGGCGCTCACCGCGCACGCGTCCGGCACTTTCCCCTCACTCGCGGGGATCGTCTTGAACGGCGGCTTCGCGCTGTCTCCGGTCATCGAGCGGCTCGTTGCCGGCCTCGACCAGAACCTGCCGATCATCGCCACCGATCTCGGCACCTATGCCACGGCGCAGCGCATCGTGCAGGCGAGGGGGCGGATGACCGCGACCTCGCAGCGCAAGATCGACACCGCTCTGGCCCTCTTCGAGTCGCATGTCGACGCCGACGTGCTGTCGCGTGAGTTGGGCGCGGGGGAGTCGACGGCGGTCACCCCGCTCATGTTCGAGTACGCGCTGCTCGAGCGAGCACGATCCGATAAGCAGCGCATCGTTCTTCCGGAGGGCGCCGACGACCGCATCCTGCAGGCCGCGGGCACCCTGCTGAGCCGGTCGGTTGTCGAGCTCGTGATTCTCGGCGACGAGGGGGAGGTGCGGGCTCGGGCATCCGGTCTCGGTGTCGACATTTCGGCGGCTCAGGTGGTGAGCCCCACCGACCCTGAGCTGCGCGAGCAGTTCGCGCAGGAGTACGCCAAGCTGCGCGCCCACAAGGGAATGACCGTCGAGGAGGCGCGCGACATCGTCACGGACGTCTCGTTCTTCGGCACGATGATGGTGCACCTGGGCATGGCCGACGGCATGGTGTCGGGTGCGGCGCACACCACCGCGCACACCATCACGCCGGCACTGCAGTTCATCAAGACTGTTGAGGGGGTGGATGTGGTCTCGAGCGTTTTCTTCATGGCGCTCGAGGACCGCGTGCTCGTGTACGGCGACTGCGCGATCATTCCCGACCCGACCTCGGATCAGCTCGCCGATATTGCGATCTCGGCGGCTGCCACAAGCCTTCAGTTCGGGATCGACCCGCGCATCGCGATGCTCTCGTATTCGACGGGGGAATCGGGTTCTGGCGCTGATGTCGACAAGGTGCGTGCCGCAACCGAGCTCGTGCGCCAGCGGCGTCCCGACCTGCTCGTCGAGGGTCCCATTCAGTACGATGCCGCCGCCGACGCGGCTGTCGCGAAGACCAAGATGCCGCAGTCCCAGGTGGCGGGACGTGCGACGGTGTTCATTTTTCCCGACCTCAACACGGGCAACAACACGTATAAGGCGGTGCAGCGTAGCTCCGGTGCCGTTGCGATCGGGCCTGTGTTGCAGGGACTCCGCAAACCCGTCAACGACCTGTCACGGGGTGCACTCGTGCGCGACATCGTCAACACGGTGGCGATTACTGCGATCCAGGCGGCAGCGATCGGTGGGGCATCCGCGTGACGCTCGCCTTCGTCGTCAACTCGGGCTCGTCGTCCGTCAAATGGGAGCTACTCGACGTGGAGTCTGCCGAGAAGCTCTCGGGGGGAATCGTCGAACGCATCGGGGAGCCCGGTTACGCGGCCGATCATGACGCGGCGATGCTGCTCGTGCTCGACGAGCTTGGTGATGTCCGCCCGGCGGTCATCGGCCATCGCGTGGTTCACGGTGGAAGCCGTTTCACCGAGGCGACGCTCATCACCGACGAGGTCGTCGCGGCGATCGAGGAGCTGTCGTCTCTCGCCCCGCTGCACAATCCCGCCAACGTCGACGGTATCCGCGCTGCCCGCACCGCTTTTCCGGGTGTACCGAACGTTGCGGTATTCGATACCGCATTCCACCAGAGCCTCGCCCCAGAGGCGTACACCTACGCCATCGACACCGAGGTGGCCGAACGGTACGGAGTGCGTCGCTACGGGTTCCACGGCACGTCGTACGAGTTCGTGTCGGCTCGCGCCGCCGAGCATCTCGGTCGGCCGCTCGATGAACTGAGGCTCATCGTGTTCCACCTCGGCAACGGCGCATCGGTGTGCGCGATCGATCGGGGTCACTCCGTCGAAACGTCGATGGGTATGACGCCGCTCGAGGGACTCGTGATGGGAACGCGTTCGGGCGACCTCGACGCGGGCATCCTCTTCCACCTGGGGCGCGCGGGGTATGGGCTCGACGCGCTCGACACGCTCCTCAACCGGCAGAGTGGCCTGCTGGGGCTTTCGGGCACGGGCGACATGCGCGACGTGCAGGGTGCAGCGATGACGGATGCCCGCGCTCGACTGGCGCTCGACGTGTACTACCACCGTTTGCGTCAGTACCTCGGCTCGTACCTCGTGCTTCTGGGTGGCGCTGACGCGATCGTGTTCACTGCGGGAGTGGGGGAGAACAGCGCTCCCACGCGGGCGGCGACCGTTGCGGGTCTCGAGTGGCTGGGCATCCGTCTCGATGATCGTCTCAACCGTGCGACGGAGCAGGGCGCGCGTTCCATCTCTGCACCCGATTCGCGCACCGCGGTTCTCGTCATTCCCACAAACGAGGAGCTCGAAATAGCGCGACAGTCGTGGTCGCTGGTCGGCCAAAAGTAGGACAAATCCTCAAATTTGTACCCCAAAGTGGGGTCAGAATGCGGCACACGGGGTACAGACACGGGGCACAGACGTTTGGTAATTTCCTCACTACCGCTCGAAGTTGGGTGGTGGCTCGTGGGGGGCACGAATCTCGTGAAGTAGACGAGTGGGGGCTTTTCGCGTGCGTAAAAGTATTTCTTCGGCAACACGGAACAAGATCATGGCGATTCTCGCCGGGGGGCTTGTTCTGGGCGTGGGCGGCGCCTTCACTCTCGCCGTCTGGAACGACACCGAGTGGGCTTACGGCGGTAACGGCATCGGGGGGCCGGGAGTCGGCACGTCGGCATTCGCGGTTCAACAGAACGTGACTGCCCCGTTCACCACTCCGTTCACCGACGCGTCGACCAACCCCGGTAGTTCTCTGCAGTTCGCGCCGACGCCACTCGCGATGACCCCGGGGGATGTGATCTTCGCCCCGATCGCCCTCAAGACGACGGCGTCGTCGCCCGTGTCGGTAGGGGGAACGCTACAGCTGCGTCAGGCGGTCGCTGCGTCGGGTGTCACGATCGACGACCCGGGCGGCTCGCTCTGGACAGACATGAGTCCCCCAAAAAACGGGACCCGGCCCCCCCGAGTCATGAATTTCTTCCACTAATTGTGAATGAGGGAAAGCTAATTGCACCACCCCTCGGGGTACATTCCCCACAACGGGGTACACCCTCCGATGCGTCGGTGGTGACGACTACTCTTGATCCCGTGGTCGCTGCCCTCTACCGCCGATACCGGCCAGAAACCTTTGCCGAACTCATCGGCCAGTCGCAGGTGACCGACCCGCTGCGCACCGCGCTGCGCACCGACCGCGTCAATCACGCCTACCTCTTCAGCGGCCCGCGCGGGTGCGGCAAGACGACCTCCGCGCGCATTCTCGCTCGTTGCCTCAACTGCGCCGAGGGGCCGACCGACACTCCGTGCGGAAAGTGCCCGTCGTGTATCGAGCTCGCGCGCGATGGCGGCGGCTCACTCGACGTCGTCGAGATCGACGCGGCGAGCCACAACGGCGTGGATGATGCGCGCGACCTGCGCGAACGCGCGGTGTACGCGCCCGCCCGCGACCGCTTCAAGATCTTCATCCTCGACGAAGCGCACATGGTCACGCCGCAGGGATTCAACGCGCTTCTCAAGATCGTGGAAGAACCGCCGGAGCACGTGAAGTTCATCTTCGCGACGACGGAGCCCGAGAAGGTCATCGGCACCATCCGCTCGCGAACGCACCACTATCCCTTCCGTCTCGTGCCGCCCGCGCAGATGCTCGACTACGTTCAGGAGTTGTGCGCTCAGGAGGGCGTCGAGGTCGAAGCCGGAGTGCTCCCGCTCGTCGTCCGAGCCGGTGGGGGATCGGTGCGTGACACCCTCTCGTTGCTCGATCAGCTCATGGCAGGCTCCGACCCTTCGACAAGCTCAGGGACCGTGAGCCTGGAATACGAGCGCGCCGTCGCGTTGCTCGGCTACACGCACGGCGCGCTACTCGATGAGGTCGTCGACGCGATCGGGGCGCGGGATGCTGCGGCGGTGTTCGGCTCTGTCGATCGGGTCATCCAGACCGGGCAGGATCCGCGTCGCTTCGTCGAGGACCTGCTCGAGCGCCTGCGCGACCTCATCGTGATCAGCGCGACCACCGTGCAGGGTGCCTCGGCCGTGTTCCGCGGGGTGCCCGACGACCAGCTGCAGCGCATGTTCGAGCAGGCCCAGGCGTTCGCACCCGGGCAGCTCTCGCGCATCGCGGACACCGTCAGCGGCGCGCTCGACGGGATGACCGGCGCCACCGCGCCCAGGCTGCACCTCGAGCTCATGGTGGCGCGCGCCATGGTGACCAGCGCCTCCGCCGGCCGCGCGGCGCCTGCGGCGCAGCCGCAGCCCGCAACGTCCTCTGCTGCGGCTACCGCTCAGCCTCGGCCTGCAGCGCAGAACCCCGGGCCCGCTCAGAGCGAGCCTCCGGCTCCGGCCGCTCAGCCGGCTCGAGACGCATCGCCGGCCGCCGCGCCGGCTCCTGCGCCGCCGGCTTCCGCTCCTGCGCCGGCTGCGCCGCCGGTCGACGTCGTCGCCGCCATGAAGTCGGCCCGCGACTTCCTCAACAGCGATAGCGCGGGCGCTCAGCGGGCGCCCTGGTGCCGCTCGGCGGGCACGCGCCTCAGCCCGAGAAGCAGGCCCC
>CAYZHZ010000075.1:0-13736 GCA_964477625.1 uncultured Salinibacterium sp. | reverse complement strand
GGGCACGGCTTCGATGACCAGGGCTCGAAGTACGACGGCGACGGCAGGCTCATCGATTGGTGGACCCCCGCCGACAAGGAGGCTTTCGTGAACCGCACGAAGGCTCTCATCGACCAGTACGACGGCCTTGCCCCGCGGCAGGTTCCCGATCACAAGGTCAACGGAGCGCTCACGATCGGCGAGAACATCGGTGACCTCGGTGGTCTTTCGATCGCATGGAAGGCGTACCTGATCTCCCTTCCTAGGAATTCGGTTGGTAAGCCTGTCGAACCACCGGTGATCGACGGGCTCACCGGCGCGCAGCGGTTCTTCCTCTCGTGGGCGCAGGCCTGGCAGATGAAGGGACGCGATGAGGAGATCATCCGCCTCATCTCGATCGACCCGCATTCGCCCAACGAATTTAGGTGCAACCAGATCGTGCGCAACATCGACGAGTTCTATGAGACATTTGGTGTCACTGAATCCGATGCTCTCTGGCTTGACCCGAAGGACCGCGTCACCATTTGGTAACCACCGAACGCACCCGCGAACGCTGGGAGAAGGTCCGCGCGCCTCGCGCGGCCCGTCACTCAGGAACTGGGGATCTCGAAAACTTCTCCAGTACCTTCGCTGCGCTCGGAAAACTCGCCTACGAAGGCGCCCAGGTCTCGGCGAGCGCCGTCGACCTGAATTCGGGCAAAACGCTTCTCGCGATCGACGATCGAATCGTCTTGCCCACCGCGAGCGTCGGCAAGATCCTGCTGCTCATCGAGGTGTCGGCTCGCCTGACCTCGCGTGACTTCTCGGGCTTCGGCATTCTCGACAAGACGCCGCGCGATGCCGTGGGCGACTCGGGTATCTGGCAGCACCTGCAGGCTCCCTCGCTGCCCGTGGCCGACCTCGCCGCTCTCGTCGGCGCAACGAGCGACAACCTCGCGACGAACGTGCTGCTGCGACAGGTCGGACTCACGGCCGTGCGCGCCAGAACCGAGTCGCTCGGGCTCATGCGTACCGCGCTGCTCGATCTCGTGCGCGACAGTAGGGGTCCGGATGATGCGCCTCAACTGTCTGTCGGTTCCACCGCCGAACTGAGCTGGCTATTCGGCGCGCTCGCGCGCAACGAGATCGTGGATTCGCTCACGAGCCAGCGCGTGATGGGTTGGCTCTCTCTCAACAGCGACCTCTCGCTCGTGGCGAGCGCTTTCGGCCTCGACCCGCTGTCCCACCGCGGGGTCGACCACAACACTCTCTTGGTGAACAAGACGGGCACCGACTCTGGCGTGCGATCAGAGGCTGGTGCTCTTCGAGGCAGCAGCCGCGCGGTTGCCTACGCGGTCACGGTGCAGTTCAACGACGATGGCCTCGCGGCTCGGCTGCGCGTGCTCGACGCGATGCGCACTGTCGGCCTCGATCTGCTGGAGTATGTGCACTGAGAGTGGCGGTGTCCTCCTTAAGGTGGACCCCCCTTTTATGTGACTTGTCCACCTGTCTATGCACTCATAACCTGGGAGAGCGCTGATCTGTCGCGGGCCCGAACCCGCGATGGAACCCGAATCGGCGTAGTTTGCCCATCACTACCCGAGTGATCGATGTCGTGTTGGCCGAACTCCCTTACCCAGGAGATCGACCGTGCTCAAGAAGTTTCTTGCTGCTTTCGCAACCCTTTTTCTCGCCGTAGGACTGTCTGCAATAGCTGTTGCAGCGCCCGCTTCGGCGACTCATCCGAAGGTTTCCGGTAGTTACGTCTGTAACACCGAGACCGGCCTCTATGACATCACCTGGAAGGTGACGGGCGACCCGAGTTACCCGAATGCCGTCGGAACGGTGAAGAGCCAGACGCAGCCGACGACACCGACGTTCGTTGGCCTCACGGTTCAGGGCACCGGTTTCCAGGAGTCCGTGCAGAAGGGCGTCACGGCCGGAAGCTACGAGCAGAAGATCGTCGTCAACTGGGACGGAACCCACGACGCCGACGACAAGGCGACGGTCACCATCCCCAAGACTCCCGCGTGTGCCATCAAGCCGCCGGAGTGCATCCCGACTTCCGCGGTGACCTACACCTACGACCCCGCCACCAACAGCGGCGTCGTCACGGTCCCCAACGTTGCCAGCTCGACCGGCAAGCTCTGCGACCCGTTCTGGGTGACCGCCACCAGCTGGAAGTTCACGACTCAGTCCATCTGGCCGCAGATCATCGATCAGGTGAACCCGGTCGGCAAGATCGATAAGCCCGGTGACTACCCGTACGCGGCCACGGTCGCGTGTGGTCAGGGCGACATCTACGCGTCCTTTACGGGTGAGCCTGTCGTCGGCACCTACCTGACCGCTCCCGGCACCCCGTTCGAGGACACCTTCCTGCACCAGATGGGCTTCACCGGACCGAACCCGACGTACATGCAGAACGACCCCGCGTGCGCGAAGGTCGACCCCAAGGTCGACTACCGCCTCGGCGCGTGCTACCCGAACGGCAGCTTCTCGTCGAAGAACCTCTACCTGATCTTCGACAACACCAACTCGACCGTCCCCGTCACCTTCTCGGTACCCGGCGCCATCGATGTGACATCGCCGGTCAGCCCGCAGCCGTCGATCACGCGAGTGGTTCCGGCCGGTCAGAAGATCGAGGTCGAGACGACACCGGTGTGGGATCAGGGTGTGAGCTACGTCGTTGAGCTGAGCGGTGTCTACGGTCAGAGCCTCCAGAACCTCGACATCGTCGTTCCCGCGTTCGTCGGCTGCCTCGAGGTCACCCCGGGTGACCCCAGCCACACCGACGAGACCTGCGTCGCGGGCAGCACCACGCCGGTCGGCGGCTCGATCACGGTCGGCCTCGAGACGGGTCTTACCTACACGCTCGATGGACCGGGCACGAAGTACGACGGCGTCATCACCAAGAAGACCACGACGGGCCTGCCCGCCGGTGACTACCTCGTCTCTGTGTCCGCTAACCCCGGATACGTGCTGACGGGTGCCGACAAGTGGCCGTACACGATCACCGTGGTCAAGGCTGACTGCACCATTCCTGCCCTCGCGATGACCGGATCGAGCCCCGTTCTCGGTCTCGGAGTCATCGGTGCCCTGCTCGTGCTCGGTGGTGTCGGCTTCGCAGTCGCTCGCCGTCGCATCGCAGCAGCCCGCGCCGAGTAGTCGAGGAAGGGCCGCGCAGCTGGGTAAGGCCGCGCGGTGAGGGTACTGCCCGGTGTTCCCCCACCCCGGGCAGTACCCTCCTCAAGCATCCGCTTGTACCCCGTTTAGTCCCCCATATATCGGACGCCCCCACTTTTGGAGCGTTGTCCTCAATGTGGGGGACTCGTACAGTCATTCGTGGCGCTCCTGCCGACCCATACCCGAGGGGTCGGCAGGGCGGGAACCCGAACCCGGCGCCAGGCCTACCGAGGGCAATTACCCGTGCCCAGCATCGCGCCCGCGCGCAGTTTTACCCGATGTTCGCGTTCGCCAGAGCCGCCGTCGTCACCGAGGGCAACGCCACCTAGACCCGCCGCGGAAGTGACGCGGCAATCTCGAACGACCTTGCCGACGTCGGTCGCGCCCCCGTCTATCGCGATCAAGTCATGGAGAGCTCCCACTGGGCTCGTCCTCTTTGTGGGAATATTGGAGCCTCGATCGGCTCTGATAGGCAGGGTGCCGACTTACCGCAAGGAGCGCGAGCGAGTCCGCGCTCACCCGCAGGCACAGGACGCAATACCCCGCGAAGCCCCAAACCCGTGCGCGACCGAGTAGTAGCCTCGGCTCATGACGCCGAGGTCGCTCCCGCCCGCACGTAAGGGATTCATCGCGCTCTACGCGATCGGATACGTGGGAGCGTATGTGGCCCTCATCACGCCCGTCGCCACAACGCTCGCACTCAAGGTCGGCGAACTCGACCCGGCCGGCAAGGAGACGAGCCTGGGTGTCATCAGCGCGATCGGGGCTCTCGTCGCCATCGTCTCCAACGCGCTATCGGGCGCTCTGAGTGATCGCACCCGATCGGGTCTGGGGCGACGTAGACCCTGGATCATCATCGGAGCACTCGGTGGCGTGGTCGCGCTCGCGATCGTGGGATTCGCCCCGACCCTCGTCGTCGTGACGATCGGCTGGATCCTGTCGCAACTGTTCCTCAACATGGTGCTCGCAGCCCTGCAGGCGTTGCTTCCCGACCAGGTTCCGATCGAACAGCGGGCTCGGGTCAGTGCGGTGTTGGGTATCTCCCAGCAGGTCTCGCCCCTCGTTGGTATCGGTATCGCGTTCGGGGTTCAGGCCGCCGGTGGGGGCATCGGACTCATGTTCCTCGTGCCCGCCCTCGTGGGTGCCGCGATGCTCATCCTGCTCGTCGCCCGCATCAAGGATGTCGAGCGCGCCGACCTGGGTCCCTTCTCGTTCGCGGAGTTCATCGGCAACTTCCGCATCGAGAAGGGCAAGCGCTACGACTTCGGCTGGGCGTGGTTCGGTCGTTTCTTCGTGATCCTCGGTTTCGCCGTCTACACGACGTACCAGGTCTATTTCATCGGCGACCGTCTCGGCGTCTCGGGCAGCGACGTCGTGCTCATGCAACTCATCGCACTGCTCATCTTCTCCGCGGTTCTGACCGTGAGCGCTATCGTTTCCGGTCGACTATCCGACCGCACGGGTCGCCGTAAGCCGTTCGTCTTCGCGGCAGCCGCGATTGTCGGGGTGGGCTTGACGATGCTGGGCTTCACCACCACCCTGCCGTTCTTCTTCGCCTCCGCAGCGGTCATGGGCGTGGGAATCGGGGCGTTCTTCGCCGTGGACCTGGCGCTCCTCACCGACGTACTCCCCGACAAGGAGCACAAGGCGGCCAAGGATATGGGCATCTTCAACATCGCCAACTCGCTGCCGCAGTCGGTCGCACCGGCGATCGCGCCGCTCTTCCTGAGCATCGGGGGCGGCGGCGATACTGAGCCTGCCAACTACACCGCCCTGTTCATCGCGGGCGGCGTGTTCGCCGTCATCGGTGCCCTGCTGATCTCACCGATTCGCGCCGTAAAGTAGGCGAATGTCCCCGCAGACCGACCCGCAGATGTCGCAACTCACCCTCGCCGAGAAGGCATCGCTGGTGGTGGGTGCGGCGTTCTGGGAGACGGTCTCGGCTGGCAGCATCCGCTCGATCATGATGACTGACGGACCCCATGGCTTACGCAAGCCCATCGGCGGCGGCGACCACCTGGGGCTCGGCGACAGTGTGCCGGCGACGTGCTTTCCCCCCGCGGCCGGTATCGCGTCGAGCTGGAACCCTGCCCTTCTCGAGCGGGTCGGCGCGGCGATCGGCCAGGAGGCGCTCGAGCAGGGCGTGGCGGTGGTGCTCGGGCCGGGCGTCAACATCAAGCGCTCTCCGCTGTGCGGGCGCAACTTCGAGTACTTCAGCGAAGATCCGCTCGTCTCTGGGGAGCTCGGTGCGGCCTGGGTGCGCGGTCTGCAGTCACGCGGGGTCGGTGCCTCCCTCAAGCATTTCGCCGCCAACAACCAGGAGACCAACCGCATGACCGTGAGCGCGGAGGTGGACGAGCGCACCCTGCGCGAGATCTACCTTCCCGCGTTCGAACGCATCGTCACGCGCGAGCAGCCGTGGACGGTGATGTGCTCCTACAACAGGGTCAACGGCGTCTACGCCTCAGAGAACCACTGGTTGCTCACCGAGGTGCTGCGCGAGGAGTGGGGGTTCGAGGGGCTCGTCGTCTCTGATTGGGGCGCGGTCGACGAGCGCGTGCCAGCGCTCGTCGCGGGCCTCGACCTCGAGATGCCTGGGCCCCAGAAGGACTCGACGGATGCCGTCATCGACGCCGTCACCTCGGGAGAGCTCGACGAGGCCGTGCTCGACACGGCGGTCGCGCGAATTCGGGAGCTCGGCGAGCGGGCCACCGGTGATCGGGCCACCGGTGATCGAGCGGAGTCGAGATCATCCGTGGGGGTCTCGACAAGCTCGACCACCGGGCTGCACCATCAGTTGGCCCGCGAGGCTGCTGCGGAGTCCATGGTGCTCTTGCGCAACGAGGGCGACATCCTCCCACTCGCAACCGCTCAGTCGATCGGGGTGATCGGCGAGTTCGCTCGCACCCCCCGCATCCAGGGTGCCGGCAGTTCGCAAGTCATACCCACGCGCGTCGACACCGCCCTCGAGTCGATCGGGCAGCTCGCGCCCGTCGAGTTCGCGCCCGGCTACAGTTTCGACCGTCGGGTCGACCCCGCACCGCTCATCGCGGAGGCGGTGGCGGTTGCGCGCCGCTCCGACACGGTGCTGCTGTTCGTGGGTCTGCCCGACGGCGACGAGTCCGAGGGTTACGACCGCACCCACCTCGGCCTCCCGCCCGCACACCTCGCGCTCATCGAGGCGGTCGCTCAGGCCAACCCGCGCACCGTTGTGGTGTTGACCAACGGTGGTGTCGTCTCACTCGAGCCGTGGCATGACTCGGTTCCGGTCATCCTCGAGACCTGGCTGTTGGGTCAGGCGGGTGGGTCGGCGATCGCGGACGTCGTGTTCGGGCGCGTCTCACCCTCGGGTCGGCTCGCGGAGAGCATCCCGTTCCGCCTGCAAGACACCCCGAGCTACCTCAACTTTCCGGGTGAGAACGATGTGGTGCGCTACGGCGAGGGCGTCTTCGTGGGCTATCGGTACTACGAGACCGTCGACCTGCCGGTGCGTTACCCGTTCGGCTTCGGGTTGTCGTACACGTCGTTCGAACTCACCGATCTCGCGGCATCCAGTCGGGGTGCGGCCGTGACCGTCACGAACACGGGCGACCGTGCCGGGGCTCACGTCGTGCAGGTGTACGTCTCCGCGCCGAAGGGTGAGCTGGCGTCCCCGCGGCGCGAGCTGAGGGCCTTCGCGAAGGTCGCGCTCGAGCCGGGCGAGTCGGCGCGCGTCGAATTCGACTTGGATGATCGTGCCTTCAGCCACTGGGATACCCGCACCTCCTCGTGGGTCATGCCCGGCGGCGACTACCTGATCGAGGTGGCACACTCCGCGCACGACGTCGCCGCGAGCGCGACGGTGACCCGTCGTTCTCCCCGCCCCGGGCCGCTCACACTCGACTCCCGCATCGCCGACTTCCTGTCGCACCCGGTCACCGGTCCGATCCTCGCGCGTGCGGCGGGCGGTGCCGCCGAGCGCACGGAGGGCGGCACCTCGCAGCTCGACATGGTCGCGTCGATGCCGATGCGCCGACTAATGCGCTTCCCCGGTGTGGGCTCGTCGCTGTCGCAGTTGCCGCTACTCATCCGCCTCGCGAACAACCCAGTGGTGCGCGGCGTGGCGTCGCTGTTCCAGCGGCGCTGAGCGGCGCGGGCGTCGAGCCGCATCATCCGCCCCGCCGGGCCCGCCACTCGCGAGCGAGGATGCCGTAGACGCCCGTGTCGGCCCAGTCGCCCTTGAACATCATGTGTTCGACGAAGTGCGCCTCGTGCCGCATGCCGAGGCGCTCGCAGAGACGCACGCTCGGCTCGTTGCGGGGGTCGAGTTCGGCGTAGACGCGGTGCAGGTCGAGCGGTCCGAACGCGAGGTCGAGAATTGCGGATGCCGCCTCGCTCGCGTACCCCTGTCCGTGGAACTGCTTGTTCATCGCCCAACCGATCTCGCCCGTTTCATCGTCGGTGCTCGTGATCGTGAAGTACATGAGGCCGATGACGCGGCCGTCGGCGGTCTGCATGGCGGGCTGGATGTA
Source organism: uncultured Salinibacterium sp. (assembly GCA_964477625.1). Lineage (GTDB taxonomy): Bacteria > Actinomycetota > Actinomycetes > Actinomycetales > Microbacteriaceae > Rhodoglobus. Next base: position 6,084 of record CAYZHZ010000075.1, on the reverse strand, counting down.
GTCGCCGACCTTCTCGAGTCGGGTGGCCTTGCCCCACTCGGCCGACTTCTCGGCGACCTCCTCGCGCGTGCGGGGTTCGAAGAGCTGGTACCGCACGACGTCGGGGTCGGACTGGAAGGCGTGTACGTCGTCGAGATCGTCGGGAGTCATGACGCGCAGGGTGAGTCGCTCTGTACTGATGGGCTCGAAGTCGACGGCCTTCATGCGGGGCGCTCGGTTTTGCACCACAGGGTCACGACCTAATGTTATTCCCGTGTCCGCTCCCGACTCTCGTCCTTTCACGGTTATCGGCGGCGGCATCGGCGGGCTCGTCGTCGCTCGGCGGCTTGCGATGGCGGGCCGTTCGGTGCAGTTGCTCGAGGCCTCCGATCACCTCGGCGGCACCATCGCGAGTCATCGCGTCGGCGGCATCGACCTGGATGCCGGAGCCGAGGCCTTCGCGATCCGAGGCGGTACCGTCGCCGCCCTCGCCACCGAGCTGGGGCTCGCGTCCCAGCTCGTCGACCCGGCGTCGCAGGGAGCGTGGTTGTTCCCCGTGCAGGGTCCCGCGGTGCCGCTGCCCGCAACGGCGCTCCTGGGCATCCCCGGCACGCCCCTCGCCGCCGACGTCATCGCGGTCGTCGGCCAGGGTGCCGCCCTGCGCGCGCAACTCGACGCACTCATTCCGGCGCTCTACGCCCGCAAGTCGCTCACCCTCGGCAGGCTCGTGCGTCGTCGCATGGGGTCGGGTGTGCTCGAGCGGCTCGTTGCGCCCGTCGTTCAGGGGGTGTACTCGTTGCACCCCGATGACCTCCCCGTCGACCGCGTAGGCGGCTTGCGCGGTGCCTATGAGAAGGCCGGATCGCTCGCGGCGGCCGTACGCGACCTGCGAGAGTCGGCGCCGGGTGGCGCGGCAGTTCAGGGCATCCGCGGGGGCGTGAACCGGCTCGTCACCGAGCTCGCGGCAGATCTGGAGACGTATGGCGTGGCCGTGAAGCTCGGCAGGCGCGTCTCCGCGAAGCAGCTCGAGGCACTCGGGAACCGCGCGATCGTCGCGGCCCCCGGACTGCTGGCTCCCGTCGACGGGCGGAAGGTGGTGCTCGCGACGCTCGTGCTCGACGCCCCGCAGCTGCACGACTCCCCGCGGGGCAGCGGGGTGGTCGTGGCGCCGGGGGCGGCGGGCATCCACGCGCGTTCCCTCATCCACTCGACCGCGAAGTGGGAGTGGCTGCGCGAGCGCGCCGAGGGCAGGCACGTCGTGCGGCTCGCCTACGACGCCGAGCCGGCGAACCTCGCCGAGACTGCGCGAGCGGATGCTGCGGCGCTTCTTGGCGTCGAGCTCACACCCGACTCCGTGGTGGATGTCGCCCGCGTCGAATGGACCCGCCCGGCACCCCTGCCCACGCCCACGGAACACACCGTCGTCGGCGAGACGGTCGGTGGTACGGGCATAGCCGGAATCGTGGCGCATGCGGAGGCCGTAGCACGACGCCTCCTCGCCGCGTCGTGAGACGGATCCCTTACCCCGCGCACTTCATGCCGCTGTCGGCATGGATTCAGGTTCTGGGGCTGTCAACCCCCGAGACTTCCGCTCCACTGCGGTCTATGTTGGAACCAATCGTTGTTTCTGGCGCAACCTAAGGAGCGCACCATGAAAGGCAAAATCCTCCTCGTCGTGGGCCTCGGCATCGGCTACGTGCTCGGCACGCGAGCCGGTCGGGAGCAGTACGACAAGATGAAGGCCGCCGCGCAGAGGTTCTGGAACGACCCGCGCGTGCAGAAGCAGGTCGACAACGCGCAAGATTTCGTGAAGGACAAGGCGCCCGACGTCGTCGAGTTCGTCGCTGACGGCGCAAAGACGGTTGTCTCGAAGATCGCGGGAACGAACTCGAAGAGCACGACGTCGAAGCCCGCGGCTCGCAAGCCGGCCGCGTCGAAGTCCGCTGCCTCGAAGCCATCCGCGTCGAAGTCATCGACCAGCAAGTAGGCGGCGATGTCGACCCCGACGAGAGACGCTCCCAAGCGGTCGCTTTTCCGCCTCATCGGTGACCTCCCCGGTCTACTGAGTGATCTGGTTCGTCACGAGATCGAGCAGCTCAAGAGCGAGATCACCGGCAAGCTCAAGAGCGCCGGAGTGGGCATCGGTCTGCTCGTGGGTGCCGGGGCGTTCCTGTTCTTCGCGATGCTCGTGCTGACCGCGGCGGGCATCCTCGGTCTCGCAACCGTGCTTCCGGCCTGGGCCGCCGCGCTCATCGTCGGCGGTGCCCTGCTCGTGATCACCGCGATCCTCGCGCTCATCGGCCTCGCCCAGCTCAAGCGCGGTGTGCCGCCCGCCCCCACCGAAACCATCGAGAGCATCAAGAAAGATGTCCGAGTCATCAAGGGCATCGGAAATGGACCCAGCTCATGACCATCGAAAATAAGCTCGCCAGCACACGCGCCGACCTCGAGGCAACCCTCGACGCCATTGAAGACAAGCTCAACGTTTCCAAGCAGGTCGGCGAGTTGCGCGATCGCGCCATGAAATCCTACGAGCGCAACCCGATCCCGTGGTGGATCGGTGCGACGGCCGCGGCAGTTGTCGTCGCTGGACTCGTGGCCTGGGCGATCCTCAGCGACGACGACTAGTACCGCGCGCAAGATAACAACCCGCCAAGCATCCGGCCCGCGATTGGCGTCTGGCGCAGGGTTCGCGGGAGGATAGAGAGATGTCAGCCAAACCGCTCGGCGGTTGGCGCGTGCTCGTTCCCCGAGGCGGCAAGTGGGGTGACGGCGTCGCGGCAACCCTCCGAGGTTACGGCGCGGTTCCCGTCATCGCGCCCATGATCAACTTCGCGAGCGCGGACGACGGTCCCGCCCTCGCCAACGCCCTGCACGAACTGGAAGACGGTCAATACGACTGGGTGGTCATCACGAGCGCCACGACGGTCGACGTTTTCGTCGGTAATCGGGTGACCATCCCGCCGTCGACCCGTGTCGCCGCCGTGGGTGAGACGACCGCTGGTGCGCTCACGCTCGCCGGATACCGCGTCGACTTCGTTCCCGAAAGCGACAACTCGGCGCGTGGACTCGTCAAGGAGTGGCCCGCCGACGCGCCCGCGGGCCGCGTGCTCGTTCCGCAGTCAGACGTCACCGAACCGAACCTCGTCTCTGGGCTCGGCAAACTCGGCCTCGACGCGACCTTCGTCGCCGCCTACCGCACGGTCGGTGTCCCCGTCTCTGAGACGGTGAGAGTGGATGTGGCTACCGGCCGCATCGGCGCGCTGCTCGTGAGCTCGGGCTCGGTAGCCCGACAGATCTCGGCTCAACTGTCCCCGCTGCCCGAGGGCACCGTCGTGGTGTGCATCGGACCCCGCACGGCCTACGACGCTCGCGCCGCGGGCCTCACCGTGGACGTGATCGCAGAGGATCGCACCGCCGAGTCACTCGTGGCGGCCCTCGTCGAGCACGCGACCCGCGGTTAGGCGGCAGGCGGCCCGCGCCGCAGTCGCCTAGCGCGGCGTGAGGCGGATGACCGGGATCGTGCGTTCCGTTCGCTCCTGGTAGGTGCCGAAGCCGGGCATGTAGTCGACGAGCTTCTTCCAGGCGGTCGCGTGCGCCGCATCATCCACGACACTGGCCGTCACGGGGATCGTCTCGGTTCCCACCTCGATGACCGTGTCGGGGTGGGCCAGCAGGTTGTAGTACCACGCCGGGTTCTGGGGCTGACCGCCCGCGGAGGCGACGATGAGCCAGCCGCCGTCGTCGGGGAGTGAGGCGAGCGGATGCACGCGCTCCTCACCCGACTTCGCGCCGATCGAGTGCAGCAGCACCATCGTCGACCCGGGGAACCGGGAGAGGTGACCACCGTTCGCGCGGAACTCGGCGATCATCTGGTCGTTGAAGGAACTCACACCGTGGCTAGCGCGAGAACCAGGAAGATGATTCCCAGCAGGGGTGCCGCGCCCTGGATGATTGCGGCGCGAGCGAGCTTGCGGTTCGAAAGCAGCAGTACGAGCGCTGCGGCGACCATGCTGCCCGCGGCGAACAGTGCGATGGGCACTCCACCCGCGACATTGCTGCCGATCATGATGAGGCCGATGCCGACCCCGATCGCGAGGAACAGGTTGTAGAAGCCCTGGTTGAATGCCATCGGTTTGACGGTGTCGGCGTCCGCCTGGCTGGTGAGTCCGAAGCGCTTCCATGTCGCCGGCTTCGACCACGTGATGCTCTCCATGAAGAAGATGAGCACGTGGATGACCGCCGCGACGAACACGAAGAGGGAACCGAGGATCACGAAAACTGTCATGCGGGCCAGTCTGGCAGCCCCACCGGTGGTTGAGTAGCGCGAAGCGCGTATCGAAACCCGCGTCGAAGGCTTCGATACGGCCTGCGGCCTACTCAACCACCGAGATGACCGTGCGACCGCGAAGCCGGCCCTCGAGGATGTCGGTGGCGGCGCCGATCGCCCCATCGAGGGGCACGACCGAAGTCATCGAATCGAGCACGTCGAGGTCGAGGTCGCGCTCGAGCCGCGCCCAGGCCTCCCGGCGCAGGGACATGGGCGTGAGCACGGAGTTGATTCCGCTGAGTCGCACACCGCGCAGGATGAACGGGTAGACACTGCCCGCGAAGTCGGGCGACGAGGCGTTGCCGATGGATGCCACGGTCGAGCCGTACCTAGCCTGCGCGATCGCGTTCGCGAGCGTCGCGCCGCCGACGCTCTCCACCACCCCGCCCCAGCGTTCCTTCTGCAGCGGCTTGCCCGGTTCGCTCAGCTCGGCCCGATCGATGATGGTGGCGGCCCCGAGCGAGCGCAGGTAGTCGTGCTCCTCCTGGCGCCCCGTGGAGGCGACGACGTCGTGGCCGAGGCGGGCGAGCAGGGATACCGCGAGCGAGCCGACGCCCCCCGTCGCGCCCGTGACGAGGATCTCGCCGTCCGCGCCGTTTCTCTCGAGCTCGAGGATGGCGAGCATCGCGGTGAAGCCTGCGGTGCCGACGGCGGCGGCCTGCGCGAGGCTGAAGCTCGCGGGCACCGGCACGAGCCATGTCGAGTCGACGCGGGCGCGTTCGGCGAGTCCGCCGTGGTGCGTTTCACCGAGACCGCAGCCGTTGATGAGCACGCGGTCGCCGGGGCGCCACTGGGGGGCATCCGACGTGCTTATCGTGCCGACGAGGTCGATACCCGCGAGAAGGTCGGGCACGCGCACGACACCGGGACGACCAGCGAGCGCGAGGCCGTCTTTGTAATTGATGCTCGAGAACGCGACGTCGACTGTGACGTCGCCAGGCATGAGTACATCGTCGGTCAGGTCGTCGGCGAGCGTGACGGTCGTGGCGTCCGCGTCACGGACGACCCGAATGCCCCGCCAGACATCAGCCAAAGAGAATGGCCGCCTCGTCGTACCGCGACTGCGGCACCGTGTTGAGCTGCCCGAGCGCGTCGTCGAAGGCGACGTGGGTGATGGATGTTCCGCGCAGCGACACCATGCGGCCCCAGCGGTTGTGCACCACCGAGTCCACCGCCGCCATGCCGTAGCGGGTCGCGAGCACGCGGTCGTATGCGGTGGGTGTGCCTCCGCGCTGAATGTGACCCAGGGTCGTCGCGCGCGTCTCGATGCCCGTGCGCGCCTCGATCTCCGGGGCGAGCAGGTCGCCGATGCCGCCGAGACGGGGGCGGCCAAACGCATCGAGTCCGCGTTCGGAGTGGGCATCATCCATCGTGTCGAGCTTGAAGCCCTCGGCAACGACCACGAGCGGTGCGCGACCGCGGTCGCGAGCCGACTGCACCCAGCCGATGAGTTGATCCATGGTCGTGGCCTGCTCGGGGATGAGGATGGCGTGGGCGCCCGCCGCCATGCCCGAGTGAAGGGCGATCCACCCCACGTGGCGCCCCATGACCTCGGCAACCATGCAACGGCCGTGCGAGTCGCCCGTCGTGCGCAGGCGGTCCATGGCATCGGTCGCGATCTGCACGGCGGTGTCGAAACCGAAGGTGTAGTCGGTTGCGGAGAGGTCGTTGTCGACCGTCTTGGGAACGCCGACGATCTTGATGCCCGCATCGGTGAGGCGCTTCGCCGCGGCCAGCGTGCCCTCGCCGCCGATCGCGATGAGCGAGTCGATGCC
>CAYZHZ010000074.1:0-13801 GCA_964477625.1 uncultured Salinibacterium sp. | reverse complement strand
CTCCAATTCCGGCGTCAAGATCGGCACGACCCGCCGCGGCATCGGCCCGGCCTACGCCGACAAGGCCTCGCGCACCGGAGCCGTGCGTGTCGCGGACCTGCTCCGGCCCGACCGGTTGCGAACCCTGCTCGGCCAGATCCTGCCGGCCGACATCGATGGTGAGCTCACGACCGTCAACGGAGCGACCGTGACGGTCACCGGAAGCGGCGACAACATCATGGTCAACGACTCCGCGGTCATCTGCGGTGGCGTGCACACGGCCAACGCGACCGTGTACCTGATCGACTCGGTGCTCATGCCCCCGGCTTCCTAAGCCTTCGGCAGTAATACGTAGCTAGATACGGGAGGGGCTCGCTTCGGCGGGCCCCTCCTTCGTGCGTGCGGTGCGTGCACCATCCACGCCCCGTGCGCGCTGGGAGTTGGCGCATAACCCATCCAATTGAGGCTCGGCGCCGAACAAACGTCATGAGACCTGCGATGCTAGAAATCGTGAGCGACGAAGAAGAGACGGCGGTGCCCGTGGGCGAGTCGCCCACTGCCCGTCAGCAGGCGCTACTCGTGCGCGTCGCCACGGGAGATCGGGTCGCATTCGGCGAACTGTACGACGAGATGGCGCCGCGTGTGCTCGGGCTCGTCAAACGACTTCTCATCGACCACTCCCAGTCAGAGGAGGTCACCCAGGAGATCTTCCTGGAGATCTGGCAAACCGCTTCCCGTTTCGATCCGAATAAGGGGGGAGCAGCGACGTGGATCCTCACGATGACCCACCGTCGCGCTGTCGATCGGGTACGGGCTTCACAGTCGTCCCGAGACCGCGACGTGAAGATCGGCATCCGGGACCTCGCGTCCGACTACGACCATGTAGCAGAATCCGTTGAAACAACCGTGGAACACGAAAGGGTGGTGAAGGCAATGGAAAGACTGACCGAACTGCAGCGCCAGGCGATCACCCTGTCGTACTACGGCGGGTACTCGAACAGCGAGGTGGCGGACATCCTGAGTGTCCCCATCGGTACCATCAAGACTCGAATCCGCGACGGCATGATCCGTCTTCGCGACGAACTGGGGGTGACCTCATGACCAACGACCACACGGGCGATAAGCGCTCAGACGACCTCGGCACTCTCTCCGGCTCGTACGCCCTGAATGGGCTCGACCCGGCGGATGTCGCCGCCTTCGAGCAGCACCTCGCCTCCTCGCAGGAGACCCGCAACGAGGTCACCGAACTCACCGACACGGCCGTGCTGCTCGGTCTGGCTGCAACACCGGTCACGCCGTCCGCCGGCCTCAAGGCAAGCATTATGAGCCAGTTGGATGCACACCCCCAGGTATCCCCCGCGGCTACCGCACCCGCACCCGTGGCCGCCGCGATCGGCTCCGCCGCGAAGCGCGCGGAGCGTCGCTGGTTTGCTCGACCCGTGACGGCGCTGGCAGCGGCCGCCGCCGTCATCGCGCTCGTCGCGGGTGGCGGAATGATCGCCTCGACGATCGCCGGAACTCAGCAGCAGCAACAGCAAGCCGACCAGCTCGCGGCGATCAACGCCGCCGATGACGTGCAGCGCGCCTCGGTCGAGCTCGACGGTGGCGGAACGGCGACACTCGTGTGGTCGAACGAGCTGTTGAGCTCCGCGCTCATCGTCGACGGCATGCAGGCACTTCCCGACGGCAAGGTCTACGAACTCTGGTACATCGGCGACGATGGTGCACGTCCGGCCGGAACCTTTACGACCGGCGGCGAACGCACCTGGCGCGTGCTCGACGGTGACATGGCGGCGGGCGACAAGGTCGGTGTGACGATCGAGCCAGCGGGCGGATCCGAGATTCCGACGACCGATCCGGTCGTGGTTATCGCTAGCGCTTAGTGCCCTGTGCGCTTGTTCCAGTAGCGCTTAGTGCCAGGCCGCAGAACGCCTCTCGGCGCAAGGCCGCTCGAAGCGGCTATTAGTGGAGCCCGGGGTTACTGCGGCCCGGCGTAACCATTTTACGTCAGGTCAGCGCTAGTCCAGGTTGCCGGAGCGGGCTACTCGAGGTTGCCCGAGCGGTAGAGGCGCGCGCAGGCCGTGAACTCGTCGGCCGTCTGCGCCAGGCGGTCGGCTCGGGTCGTGAGTTCGGTGGCGCGTTCGGGGCTCGTGAGCTCTGCATCATCCGCCACGCTCGTGCACCCGGCGGCGAGGATGCGGCAGAACGACGCGGCGCGGTCGAGCGCAATCGAGAAGTCGCCGCGGAACAGCCCGCGCAGAATCTGGTCGGCGAGGTCGGTGATCTCGTCGGGGCCGGTCGGCATGGGGGCTCCCGCGACGAGGGCGTCGATCGTGGGGAGCACCTCTGTGCCGCGCTGAAAGAGGTGGCTCGTACCCGGTGCGTCTTGACGGATGACCGCGCGCACGAGGTAGATGCGCCACAGAGCACCGGGCAGGCTCTTGGGGCTCGAGCGCGCCCAGAGCTCCGCGATCGCATCAATACCGTTCGCGTCGGTGAAGGCAACGAGTCGCTCGATGACAGCCGGGTCGTCGGTGTCCCGCGCGCGGTCGACAAGCGCATGCGCGGTGTCGTGGGCTACCCGAAGGATCTGGGCCGGATCTTCCCCGCCCTCGTACTCGTCGAACTTGTCGCCCGAATACTGGGTGGGTTTGTGGAAGTCGTCGGCCATCGTCATCCAGCCTAAACGCGGTGGCGATCGCATGCCGCGGCCAACGGCACAGGGGCCGGGGGCGGGCTCAGCTGAACGTGCGGATGACGTGCCACTCCGTGCCGTCGCGCACGATGTCGAACATGCGCGAGACCTCGTCGTCGTCGGTTCCCTGAAAGCGCCAGCCCATGAGGTTGAGCGGGTGCGTGAGCATGCCCATCTCGTCTTCGAGTCGGGTCGGTGTGTCCGTCACGCGGTAGTGACGGCCGTTCCACACGATTCCGTACGGCACTCCTCCCTCACACCACACGGTGACAGGGGCAGTTCTCAGCATTGTCATGGTGATCCTCCACTCACCACGGTCCGGCCTACCGTAGAACGTATGTTCGAATGTCTCGAGAGTAACCCCGGCGAGCGCGACACGCCAAACGCAGGTCGATCGCTGCGTCTTGCGTTACTGTGTGTCTCTATGTACTGTGATGCACATGGTAGCGCCGAGGGAAGCAGCGAGACACGAACAAGATCTCCGAAAGGGAGTGCTCGTGCTCGCGGTGCTGTCGCAACTGCGCACGAGCCAGTACGGGTACTCGCTGCGCCAGGCACTCGCGGAACGCGGCATGCCCATCGAGGAGGGCACCCTCTACCCCCTGCTGAGACGACTCGAGTCGCAAGGCCTGCTCGACTCCGAATGGCACACCGACAGCGGGCCGCCCCGGCGGTACTACGTGCTGAGCGCACGGGGCGTGGCGGTGTTCGGCGAGCTCAGTGAGGCGTGGACATCCCTCGCCTCGACCATGAACGATCTGCTGGATGACAGCGAGAGGAAGTCATCGTGACGAACACCATGCGAGTGGATGCCGTGCTCGAGTCGTATGTCGGGGACGTGGTTCGTCGGCTCCCCCGGCGGCAGCGCCGGGACGTCGCCGCTGAACTGCACTCCCTGCTCGCGGAAGAGCTCGCCGGCCGCGCGGCGGATTCGGGGCGCGCGGCGGACTCCGCGATGCTGCTCGAGCTGCTCGGCGGGTTCGGGCGTCCGGATGAGGTGGCTGACCGCTATCGGCCTGCGGGGTTCACCATCATCCGCCCCTCGGATGCCCCCCGCTTCGCCCTCGTCTCGTTTGTCGGTGTCGTGGTGCAGTGGGCGCTCTCGCTGACGGCTACGTTCGCCACGCCGAGCGACGTGGAGCTCCTGAGTCTGCTCGGCGCGTGGTGGTTGTCGTGGGGACTCGGGGCCTTCTGGTGGCCGGGGTTGCTCGTGAGCGCGAGCATCGTCGCGGCCGTCATCAGCGCGCGCCGCGAACCGAGCGTGTGGACGCCGCGCCTCAACACACTCGACCGAGATCGGGTGTCGCGACTCGCGACCGTCGTCGGGCTGGCACTCGGCGTGCTCGGGATCTCGCTGCTCATCGCGCTCGTCTCGCTGCGTTCGATCGCGCCGGGGCTCCCCGAGCCGGTGCTCGCGGCGTTCACCTTCGATGAGGGATTCCTCGCCTGGCGGGCGCCGTGGGTGCTGCTGCTGTGGGCGGCGACCTACGCGATCATGATCGCCGTGCTCATCGCGGGACGGTGGACTCGACGCACTCGCGTGCTGTCCATCGTGAGCAACCTGCTCTGGCTGGCTTTGCTCGCGCTGTGGATTGCGGGTGGACCGATCTTCGTTCAGGCCGACGCCGACTCGACCACGAAGGGGGCGCTGCTCCTCGTCGCGGTGTTCGTCGTTGTCGACGCGATCGTGAGCGTGAGGCGGCTCGCGCCGCGGGGTCGCCCGGCGATCGCCTGACGCGACTGTCCTGCGCAAGGGCGGTCCGCGCGGCCCGGTATCCTTGACGGGTAGGGCCTGTAGCTCAGTTGGCAGAGCATCGGACTTTTAATCCGCGGGTCGTGGGTTCGAGCCCCACCGGGCCCACCGTCTTCTCGCCTTTCTATTGTTGGGCTGTCCGGGTGATCGGGGTCACAACCGAATCGTCGTGCCCACGGTTTGCCCACATTTTGCCCACGGTTGTCGGATCGCCGGCCCTGCTGAGGGCGTCGCCGACGGCGTCGAGGTCGTCGTCGAAGAGGTCCGCGTAGACGTCGAGCGTCATCGCTGCAGAGGCGTGGCCGAGCATCTTCTGGACTGCCTTGACGTTGGCGCCCGCCGAGATCGCGAGACTCGCGGCGGTGTGCCGGAGGTCGTGCGGCGTGAGCCGCTCGAGGTCGGGGTACGCGTCGAGCAGCTGCGCCATCGCTGGCTCGAAGCTTCGGCGGCGCCAGTTGCGGTTGCGAAGCGCGCCGCCGAGAGGTGCGGTGAAGACGAACTCGTCGGCGGTCTTGCCCTCGCAGTGCGAGGCGAGCATGTCAGTGAGGAAGGACGGGAATGGCACACTGCGGCGGCTGTGGTTCTTTGGTGTGCCGTAGACCAGCTCGCGGCCGACCTCAGTGACCGCCTGGTCGACGTTCACCCGGCGACGCAGCATGTCGAGATCCTTCACGCGGAGTGCCGCCATCTCGCCCCAGCGGAGTCCGGTGTAGGCGAGGAAGAGGACGACGTCGCCGTCGTCGCCCGCGAGGTGGGCGAGGTGCTGGACCTGGGCGTGCGTGAGGTACGGGTGCTTGCCCTTCACGATCCGCGGCAGCTTCACGCCATCGGCGGGGTTGCGACTGAGGCGTCCGTCACGGACGGCGTACTTCAGCATCAAGCTCATGACGCGGTGGTAACTGCGGGTCGTCGACGGCGCCGCTGTCGCCGAGACTTCGGTCAGCCAGGTCTGGATGCCGGCGTGCGTGAGGTTTGCGAGCGAGACGTTCGCCCATCGCGGCAGGATCGCGGCGCGAACGATGGTCTCGTAGCCGAGCCGGGTCGACGGCTTCAGCTGCACCTGGTTGGCGAGCCAGAGGTCAGCCCACTCCCCCAGCGTGATCTTCGACTGGCTAGCCGAGACGAACTCGCCGCGTGCCTTGGTGACCTCGACTGAGGCGAGGAAAAGTTCGGCGTCGCGCTTGGTCTTGAAGCCGCGCTTGTCGGTCTGGGAGTGATCGGGCAGCCGGAAACGAACTCGATACCGTTTACCGCCGTTGGTCTCATACGCAGTGACGCTTCCCATTCGCTCTCCTCCTTCCCACAAGTACATCCCACGCCACCGTCGCTCCAAGCGGTCGCTTGCGTAGCGATGTGGTCTGGTCGCCGTATGGTGACGACATGGAATTGGAAGGCCCGTTCTCCAGCCTCGCGTCAGCCGTGATGCACGCCGACCAGGCAAGACAGCGGTTGTCTGATCCCGCAAGGTTGCGAGAGCTCGGGGAGCTAGTGCTCGAATATTGCGAGCAAGCAAGCTGCTCGGTCATCGTGGCCGCGTCGCGCTCGGCGGAAGCCTTGGTTACCGCGGCGTTGATGATCGGGAACGGTCGGGTCACTTCGGTCCAAGCAGAGTCGGCCCCCGAGAGAGTGATGATTGTCGAGTCCGCGGTGGTGACTGGCAATGCGCTGCATTCGACAGCGGAGTATCTTCGCGGGTCGGGAACGAAATGGATCGGCGTCATTGTCGTTGAACGTGTTCGTCCGGACCTGGACGACCTCGATCACACGGATGTGTTCAACTCGGTAGCGGAACTGCAACCCGTCTAGTCACAACGCGGCGGCAGCCAGCGCCGCCGTAGCCGCTTCGTCGTAGTCGATTCCCAATCCCAGCGCCGCACCGCGGGCCAACGCGCCAGCCTTGCCACCTCCGATTAGCGAGCCCAGTCCTCTGCCGTCGCGCACTTCCACCAGCGGGACACGTTGCGAGATCGCAGCGAGAGCAGCTCCCTCCAGACGCATCCGCGTACGCGTCCCGCTCGTCAAACCTCCGCGGCCGCTGTAGTCCTGCTCAAAGAGCAGTGCTCGTTCCACTTGTGGATGAGCGAGCAACAAAGCGTCCAGCCAATGCGCCAACTCCTTGCCGCGAAGAGCTGTGTTTCCGCCGGCGTCACATGCGTGGCTGAATCCTTCTGCCGACGAGGTCTCAGCTGGATCGAGGATCACCGCGTGTACCCGCCAACGATCCTTGCCGTGACTTGAAGCGCGTAGGCCGAGCGTGAACATGAGCGAACCCTACACTCGGCAATATGACGATGGGACGACCCGGCACTCTCCTTCCCGGGGACCGCTATCGCCTCATCGAACTCCTCGGCCGCGGCTCGTTCGGCGAGGTGTGGAAGGCACACGATCTGCACCGGGGCCAGGAAGTGGCGTTCAAGTTTCTTGCGGGCACAGAGCATCGCAAGGCGTGGCGTGAGGCCACCCTCCTCACCACGCTCAACTCGCCGCATATCCTCAAGATCAACAACGCTGACCTCATCGGCGACGTTCCGTTTATTGACACCAAGCTCGCCCGCGCCTCGGTCGACAAACTTTGCTTCCCGCTCGGCATGGAGCCACATCGCGCAGTCGAGAGCATGAGACGAGTTCTGCGAGCGCTTGCCCTTTGCCACTCTGTCCAGTTGGTGCATCGGGACGTGAAGCCCGGCAACGTCTTCGAGGACCTCAACGGGGACGTCGTTCTCGGCGACTTTGGAATCGCTCAACTCGTCGGCCCTGATGGGTCGGTACCGCGCGGAGGAGATCCGAGAATCGTCGCACCCGAGGGATGGGCTACTGGGTCATTGACGTTCCAGTCGGACGTCTACTCGGCCGCTGTAACGCTCTACGTTCTCCTGACGGGCCGCTGGCCGTTCAATCAGGCCGCGCAGTCCGATCTGGAAGCCGCAGTCGCTAAAGGCGACTATGTCCCTGTAAGAGACCTCGCGCCCAACGTGAGCATGGCGCTCGATCTTGTCTTGCGCAAAGGGCTGGCGGTGAGCACTTCGGATCGATTCACGACGGCAGCCGAGTTCGATCTCGCACTCGGCAACTTACCGCGTCGTGCGAACCGAATCGAACCCGTGCCGGCGCATCCCGGCCACGAACGCTGCTGGCAGGTCAGAGGAGGAAAAGGCAGAGACGCCTGCGTCGTACTGCGGCCGACTCCCACGATCGAGATTCGCCACGCCGAGAGCGGCCGGCGGGTCGCCGGCACCCCTGACGTCGCTACGACTGCGGGCTCATTGGCAAAGGACCTGCGACGCGCATTTGACAATTTGCGGCAGTAAGTCGACGCGCTGACGAGTAGATAGTGTCGTCGCATGTGGAAGTCGCGTTGGCCGCTATTTCTCCTTGGAGGCGTTGTCGTTGCCTTCGCGCTGTTTTGCCTCAGCGTCGCGCTCTTCGGATCGTGGTGGCGCTTTCCTAACATGCCTACCGCAGAGGAGTGGTCAGCATTCTTTGGGGCGTCGGCTCTGTTGGCGCTTTTCTTTGCTTGGTACCAGGTGCGGCAGGTCGATCAATCGAACCGCGCACTCATCGCCTCAAACGATCAGGCACGTTTGGTCAACATCGAACAGATTCGCCCCCGCGTCCGCGCCTACTTTGATGTAGATCGGTCAGCCACCAAGCGGCGCGGCGACCCTTCCCGCGGATCGATCTACGTAGCCGTGGAGAACTTTGGCCCTAATGCCGCGACGAACGTGCGCCTGAGCGTCGACGAGCCCTTCCAATCTTTGGATGTCTTCTTCAAGCCGGGACGAATGGAAAGCCATCTCAACGGACTGAAAGAGATCTTCAACGGATCGGTGTACTTCGACACTTTGCTGCCCGGTAGGAAATACGTCTGGTTCCTAGGCAGCGTGCCAGAACTCATGGATGACACCACCCTGAAGGTCCGCAGCTACAACGTGACCGTGCACTACGACGGCGTGGCGGGCGGACCACCGTACGAGGAAGCGTTCCGGCTCGACCTCGATCTCGAACGCAATCTTGAACGTCCGGTCAAACCGCTCGACAGAATCGGGAAGGACCTCGAGGTCATCGGCGACAAGATCGACGCTGTGGTAGCCAAGCTCCCCAAGAAGTAGGAAATCTCTGCACTGCAAATACCGCCCGTGCGCACTCTCCAACCTCATGTGCTCAACGGAGTTGGGTGCGTGAGGTTGGGAAGCGATCTCTGATCGGCACGGGCGGTATTTGCAGGGCTCGCCGGCCCACAGGTGGTCGTTTACCTGGTCGCTCCCAGAGACCGGGTAAACGACGAGTCTGCGCCCACCCTCGTTTGCCTACTCGCGCATCGCGAGTACCCAACTCACCCTGCTGCCGCGGAACCGTTCGCTTCCTTGCCAATGAGTGCGAGGGCAAGGGAGCCCGCTCCCGCGGCAGCAGCGCCTAGCGAAGCTAAGCGTCGTGTATATACACTTGGACCATAAGTTATATAGGAGGAATGGTGGCTGTCACGAGCGTCGACATCGATACCGAGACCCTCCGGCTGGCAAAGTCGTCACTCGGAGTACGCACCAACCGCGAAGCGATCAATCTCGCTCTGCGGGACGTCGTGATGCGACGACGTCAGATCGAAGCAATCGACATCTTGGCCGCCATGCCGATCGACGTCGATGCCACGACCATCGCGTATGGCGACGACTAACGCGCGTCGGGGTTCATGGGTCGCAAGGTCGCGCACGACCGGACGTGTCGCACGACCGCCGAAGCGCGCTCGGTTCCTCATCGACACAAGTGTCTGGGCGCGGCTTGCTACTACCCCTGAAGTAGTCGAGGAGTTCAAGAAGATCGTCGAGCTGGTCAGTCCGGCCGACCTGCTGGTTTGCCCTCCGGTTGCTCTCGAGTACGGGTTCACCGCACCATCGGGCAAAGCTCATTCGACCTTGATCGCGCAACTCGACGCGTTCGGGCAGTGCGACACCCACCCGGTCCAAGGAGACGTTCTAGACATCCAAGAAAGGCTTTGGAACGGCGGGCTGCTGCGCGCCGCAGGCGCGATGGACACCCTGATCGCGGCGTACGCCATGAAGAACGAGGCGGCCGTCCTGCACTACGACCGCGACTTCGAACACATCGCGACCGTCGTCCCTGGATTCGCTCATAGGTGGATACTGCCGCGAGGGTCCATCTAGCCCGCGCAAACTAAACGTCTGCACGCGCCGGTCCGTCATCTCGCTGCTCACCCATGAGCGAGTGACGACGGTGCTGCCCTGTCGGTGGCTGACGCTAGCTTCGGCTCCGTGGACATCGATTGGGCGAGCGTCATTTGGCAAGGTATCGGATCCGCCGTTGAGGTCTGGGCGGGGGCGATCGCCGCAAACCCGTGGCCATATATCGCGCTCGCCGCGGTGATCTTCCTCGGTCTTCTGATTCCAGCCACCCGCCGGCGCCGTCGCTTCTAGTCGCTAGACGAGCAGCTCCCCAAGGCTCACGGCGAACGGGGCCGACGTTGACACCGAGCGGGCTAAAACTATGGTGACTCGGGCGGCTCGTCTAGTTCGCTGGCAAGCCGACGGAGGGTCGCAGATTGATGGTGGCGGAGTGCTTCGATGAGGGGTGCGGACTCCGGGCACCGGTTCGGCGCGGCGACCACGCCACCACCGACGTGCAGCGCGGCCTCCTCGCCGCCGCGTTCGAGGGCGTTCAGCAGAACCGTGCTTGCCATTCTTGCGATCTCGCCTTCCTCGGTGGCACGTCTCGCTAGTCCATGAAGGGCCTGTCGTGCCGTGATGTGGTCATCGTCCTTTGACAGGGCGAGGAGCAGCAGTTCGTGTCCAGGCCGGGCGCTCAGAATGCGGATCGCGAACGTCCTGTCATCCGGAGTGCCGAGCAGCATCTCGCCGATGGTCCGCTGCCACGCCTCGTCCTCGTCGCTGGCAGCGAGAAGCAGACGCCCGCAGGCGGGAGCATGGGGCTCGGTGTTGGAAAACGAGATGCCGCTGAAGCGCGGCGGCTGCTCTCGAAGCTCTCTCGCTATCTCGATTAGCCTCGGGATGCGGAGTGCGGGGATCGTGTCGATCGTGTCCGCGAGGTAGTCGATGCTGGCGGATTTGCGTTCGTGGATGACGTCCGTGTGGGCGAGCGCGTCCAGCAAGGTATCCCAGGCCTCGTCGCGAAGCTGCTCAGGGCCAGCCTGCGCGATCATCGCCAGGGTGAGGTAAGGGTCTGGACCACCAACGGCGATGCCGTTGAACTGGCCGACAAAGCTGGCGACGTCTGCCCGGATGCGCTCGACCAAAGCGGATGCCTCGCCAACGGTGAGGTCGTCGACGTGGAAACCATTGGGAATGGAATTCAGGTCTCCGGCAAGTAGCCTGCGGCTGACTTCAGCCCGTGCCGACACGTCGTACGGACTGGCCGTATCGACCAGTAGCCTCGCGGCCCAGCTGCTCGGCTCGAGCTCCGCGGCGCGGGCGGTGAAGTCTGATGCACATGCCGCGACCGCCTCGTCGCGCATTCCCCTTAGGCATCGCTGGAGCTGGCGGATGAGCAACTGATCGGCATCCGAG
Source organism: uncultured Salinibacterium sp. (assembly GCA_964477625.1). Classification (GTDB taxonomy): domain Bacteria; phylum Actinomycetota; class Actinomycetes; order Actinomycetales; family Microbacteriaceae; genus Rhodoglobus. Next base: position 2,838 of record CAYZHZ010000074.1, on the reverse strand, counting down.
TCCAGGGTGAGAGCGATCTGAATGAGGCGAGCCTCATCCTCAGGACGGTAGTGCACATCGAGCCCCGCGATCGCTTCTAGCAGGTCGCGACGCGGGTCGAACTCGAGGCGGTACCGGGCGATGTGCGCGGTCGGATCATTGAGGGAGTCAAGGAGGTAGTTGAGCCACTCGTGCGCGCGTGCAGGTTCCAGGTACGCTCCGGCCTCCTCGAGGCTCTTGAGGGAGGCACGCATGGAGGTGGTGGTGGCGGATGCGGGCTGCACGTCCGACATGTACTCGGCCAGCGGAGCGAGCGGCCCGTCTCGGCGGAACCGTTTGAGTGCGTCGACGAGTTCGGAGTGGTACCCGGCCTCGCGGAGAGTGCCGAACTGGTCGGCGGGCTTTGCGTGTGGCCCTCTGGGGAGGGTTAGGTTCGCGATCGCGCGGAGGTAAGCCGCATAGCGGGCACTGCGGCGGTTGCCGAGGAGCCGGGCGGAGAACTGTGCGCTTACGAGGTCGTTGTGGGTTGAGTCGGATTGTCCGAAGGTGATGCTGCCGTCGTCCGCCCACCGCTTAAAGGAGTTGCGGAGGTAGCCGTTGAGGGCGTACTCGATCTGGTGGTTCCGCCACCAAGACAGGGTTGAGTCGGAGGCCTGAACCACCGCAGCGATATCGCCAGTCATGAAAGGTGCCATGTCGAACAGGGCCACAACACCGGCAGACCGGATCGCCGAGTTCACCAGGCCACTCGGGAAAGAGTTGTGCATGGCCACACTGAGATTCACCTGTATGTCAGCGTCCTCGAAGTCGCCTTGCTCGTAGTGGAGCCACCCTCGGTGAAGGGCTATCCAGGCCTGGTCGATGGACGGGTGCTCGCCATCCTGTAGTCCTGCGAGGAGATCGAGTGCGGCGCCGCGATCCCCGCGGCTCTCGAGCATCAGGCTCATGCAGATGGCGTGGGCGATGCGTAGCGGCTGAGGGAGGTCGATGTCGGCGAGCGCTTCGAGTTGGTCGGTCGGACCCGCCATCCATTGAGCAACGGCCGCTGCGAATCGCCAGCCTGGGTCGTCGCTGGCGGCTGCCTCATCGGCGCTGGGGACGTTCTGTCGTTCTTGTGCGAACCCGTTCCAACGACGGTGGTCCGCCTGGACTGCCAGCGCGAGGGCTTCGGCCCAGTTAATGTCAGCGGCGTAGCCGCGGTTCGCGTGAGGGGCGACGATACGTGGAGCGAGCAGGGCGTAACGAGGCCAGTCCTGTTCGGGGATTTGGGTGATGTCGAAGGTCCAACTCGCACCCTCGAACGAGTGCAGTTTCCGTGCGTCGGCAACGAGAGCGACCCACTCCTCGGCAACCTGGCCGGACAAGGTCTGGTCGGCGGGAACGAAGACCTTGATGCCCCGGCCGGTGGACTCGATCGTTTTGCGGTCGAGTCGGACCCAATGGCGCCGGGTCCGGGACTCGTCCTGCATGAGCAAGATGTGCGGGATGTGATGGTCACTCCAGTAGGAGCGGTGCTTGTTGTCGTTCTCGGTGAACCACCAACCACTGCGACCGTCGACCTCGGCCTGCCGGCGGAACCACGAGTCGCCTGTCTTGACCTGGACGCCAAGCATCATCCCGAGATCCACGAGGTCGTCGGCACGGATCTGAACGAAGAGGTCGGTGCCGAGATCGTGCTTTCCAGTGGGGAGGGGGCCCCAGCCGAGGTCGTTGAAGAAGCTGATGGCGGCGGCCTGGCCAGCTTCGCCGATCTGATCCTCCCGCGACAACCGCATCTGCATGTGTCGATTCCCCTTCGACTCGGACGTCGCGCGACCTTCGTCGGCACACTCGGTTGACATCTTCCTCTCACCCGGTGACGGCTAACCATTTACAGACGGCGGGTCAGAGCTTCGAACGGCAGTCTCGCGCTTCGGGCACGAGTGGCTGCACGGGCTCGGCCGACCTTCGGCTCGACAACCTGATGGGGGTTCCTAGAGGGAGCCGTGCCCACAATTTGCCCACATTTGATCAACAACGCCGTGATCCAAGCGAGCCACATTCATCCACCTGATCAACAAAACAAAGGGATCCTAGCCGTCTCGCTGACACCATACGCATGCCGATTCGGACTTTTAATCCGCGGGTCGTGGGTTCGAGCCCCACCGGGCCCACCGAAAAGCGCGATGTCGCGCAGCGGCGTCGAGGTTTCGGTCCGCTCTGTGCAGAAGAACCATTCGTGGGGCCCCTATCGCGCCTACGCAGTGCGCCCTCGACTCTCTCGTCACTGCGGATAACCGCGCACTGTGCCGGCCGTGCTGATGGGGAGTCGAGCCCCACCGGGCCTACATCGCGATGGGGCGCTACGCCGCCGGAACCACGATCCGCATCACCGTCTTGCTCTTGCCGATGTGACGCTCGAACGTGAATCCCGCCCTCTCGAACATCGCGCGGGTTCCGTTGTGCAGGAAGGACGACGACGTGCGTTTGCCTGGCTGCAGTTCATTGGGGAAGGAGACCACTTCCCCGCCACCCGCCGTGGCGATCAAGCCCAGCGCGTCCTCGAGAGCCTCGTAGGCGACACCGGAGCGGCGGTGGTCGCGGTCCACGAAAAAGCACGTGATGCGCCACGGCGCGGGCCTCGTTTCGCCCGCGTCGTACTGCTTGCGGTGGTAGATGCCGGGCAGCTCCCGGGGGCTGCCGTACTCGCACCACGCGATAGCGTCGTCGCCGTCGAACACGAGAGCGGCGTGGGCGACGCCCTCGTCGACGAGGCGTTTCTTGAAGGTGGCGCGGTCGTGGTCGTCTTTGACGGTGTGCGCGGTGTCGCCGGGAAAGTACGAGCAGTAGCATCCGCCCCACACACCAGTGTGTTTCTCG
>CAYZHZ010000073.1:0-13826 GCA_964477625.1 uncultured Salinibacterium sp. | reverse complement strand
CGCTGAGGTCGCGCGCGGTGAAGATCGAGTTGTTGGTGAGCACGAGGTAGGGCTTGTCTTCGTCCCGCCACTGCTGCAGCAGTTCGGATGCTCCGGGGATGGGGTGGTTCTCGTGAACGAGCACGCCGTCCATGTCGGTCAGCCAGCACTCGATGTCGCCGCGGTTGCTCATGCCGTCATGGTACCGACCCCATGTTTCGGGCCGGATTTCGATGCGACCTTCGGTCTACTCAACCACCGCTAGTGAGATGTGGTAATTTGCACAACACGTGAAAGAGAATTACCAATGGAGGTTGGGCGGATGCGCGCACTCATCGTCGGAGCAACCGGAGTTGTCGGGGCGGCCGCCGTCGAGTACTTCCTCGACCAGGGTGCGGAGGTCGTCGCCGTCTCGCGACGCGTGCCGCAGCTGGCCGGCGGGCGGCAGGTCGAACACCTCCCGCTCGATTTGCTGGATGCCGCCTCATCCGCCGCCGCCCTCGCGAAGCAGACCGGCATCACGCACGTCGTCTACGCGGCCCTCAATGAGCTACCGGGACTGATCGCCGGATGGCGCGATCAGCAGCAGATCGACAACAACGACGCGATGCTGCGGGGCGTCATCGAGCCGCTTCTCGCGAACGGCGCGCCCCTCGAGCACGTGTCTCTGCTGCAGGGCACCAAGGCGTATGGATTCCACCTGGGTGAAGACGTGCACCGCATGCGCGTGCCATCGAAGGAGAGCCAGCCGCGCGTGGAGCACCCCAACTTCTACTGGGTGCAGCAAGACTTTCTCACCGAGGCAGCCGAGCGCGGCGGCTTCGCGTTCACGGTCTGGCGGCCGCAATTCATCTTTGGCAACGCGGCCGGCGCAGCCATGAACCTCATCCCCGTGATCGGCGCGTACGCGGCCCTGTGCGCGAAGCTCGGTGAACCGTTCTCCTATCCGGGCGGCCACTCGTACGTCGCGGAGGCCGTCGATTCCCGGCTGCTCGCGTCGGCGCTGTTCTGGGCGGCGACCGCTTCGACGGCACGCAACGAGATCTTCAACATCACCAACGGCGACGTGTTCGAGTGGCGCGACCTGTGGCCCGCGTTCGGAGAGATGCTCGGGGTCGAGGTCGGCCCCGACGAACGCCGTTCGCTTGCCGAGTGGCTGCCCCAGCACGCCGAGGCCTGGGACGAGATCGTCGCCGAGCACGGTCTTCAGCCGACACCGCTCATGGACCTGCTCGGCCAGGGGCACTATTACGCCGACAACGCGTTCGCGTGGACGGCCGACGGATCACAGCTCTCCGCCCGCATCCACCCCGTGCTCGAAAGCACCATCAAGCTGCGGAAGGCGGGCTTCCAGGACTGCATCGACACCGAGGAGATGTTCCGCTACTGGTTCGAGCGCATCCGCTCCGAGCGCATCATCCCGTAGCTGTAGGGCCGGGGTCGGGGACCGCCGGCGCTCTGCTCGCCGAGAACTCGGTCGTCGCGGGGAGCCTCGAGCGCATGATCCCGATCGCGTCAGGGTTTTGGTCGACGAGCACGAAGCGCCGACCGAGGGAGGCCGCGACCGCGCCGGTCGTGCCGCTGCCCGCAAAGAAGTCGAGCACCCAGTCGCCCGGTGCGCTCGATGCCTGGATGATGCGCCGCACGATCCCTTCGGGCTTCTGCGTCGCGTACCCGGTCTTCTCCTTGCCGGTCGGCGAGACGATCGTGTGCCACCACACGTCGGTGGGCAGTTTGCCGCGCGCCGCCTTCTCGGCCGTCACGAGCCCCGGAGCCATGTACGGCTCACGGTCGACGCCCTCGTTGTCGAAGTAGTAGGTCGACGGGTTCTTCACGTACGTCAGAATCGTGTCGTGCTTCGCCGGCCACTTGCGTGTGGCGCGGGCGCCGTAGTCGTAGGCCCAGATGATCTCGTTCAGAAAGCTCTCACGACCGAAGAGGGCGTCGAGCACGACCTTCGCGTAGTGGGCCTCGCGAAAGTCGAGGTGCAGGTAGAGGGTGCCGTCGTCGGCGAGTAGTCGCCAGGCCTCGATGAGGCGGGGTTCGAGAAACTCCCAGTAGTCGGCGAATCGGTCGTCGTAGCCGTACAGCACGCCCTTGATGGTCTCGTAGGTGTGGCCCTTGAATCCGGTGCGGGCGCCGTCGGCCGACCGCGTCATGGTGTGCGCTCGACGCGACTGAGTTCGGCCGGTGTTGAACGGCGGGTCGAGGTAGATGAGCCGAAAGCTCTCGTCGGGCAGCGAGCGGATGACCGGCAGGTTGTCGCCCGCGATCACGAGGTCGGGGCCGGTCGGGGTCCACTGCATCCCCCGAGATTAACAGGGCGCTGACGCTAGCCGGCTCCCTCACCCGCCTGGCGAATGACGAACGCAGCCATACCCGGCACCGTGAACGCCACGACCCCTCGTTCTGGGGCAAAGATGATGCCCTTGTCGATGAGTCCCTGTCGAACGGTGCTGAGGCTCTGAGGCGGACTCTCCAGGCGCTGCGCGAGAATTCCCGTCGAGGATGGCGTATCGCGGTCTTCTGCCATCGCGAGGAGGTATCTCCTCTCTCCCGCCGTCGCCCGGTCCCAACGAGCTGGATAAAAGCCCATGTCGAGTTCAACCTGTCCTTGATCGATCCCGATACTCGCGTCTAGCGCGGTGATAACTTTCCCCGTCGCACTGTCCCACGCGTTCATTGCGAAAGCCTGCAAGAAGTACGGGTATCCGCCCGAGGCTGCGACGATCGCGTCCACCGCAGCGTCATCGAACGTGACTCCCAGCCGCTCCGCCGGTATCCGCACTGCATCCTGAGCTCGCGCATCCGAGAGTGGCCCGAGCAGCCGATAATCGAACAGCCTTTCCGCATATGACCGCGACTCGCTGAGGATTGCCGGGAGGGATGGTAGCCCGGCACCGATGACGAAGAAGGGGATGCCATCTTGTCCAGCTCGGTGCTGGGCTGCCAGAAGTGCCGCAAGCAGATCTGAATCGACATCTTGCATCTCGTCGATGAATATCCCCAGGGCGGTGCTGTTCTCTCGGAGCGCGGGCGCCAGGTCTTCGACCAGTTCTTCGAGGTCCACGTCAATCTGACCGGAGTTGGCTCTCGACGCGTTCGCCTCTGCGTTGATGGCAATGGAAGCAACGCCCAAAGACACGCTGAACGACTTGACGGAAGCCAGTGCATCGTCGATCCTCGATCGAACCTTCGCCGTTCGATCGAACTTGTGCGCAGCCGCCACCAGCGCACGCGCGAGTTTCTGTCGAATCGCCGCCTGCCCAGCGGCGGTCGGGTTGCCTTCGAGCGAGACGATCAGCCAATCGGCTTTCTCGGCTTGGTGCTGAAATCGTTTGAGAAGAACAGTTTTGCCGACTCCCCGAAGCCCGTGAAGAACGATCCCCCTCGCATGGTTACGTTTTCGGGTTCGAGCGACGAGCAGGTCGAACGCATCGATTTCTGCTTGGCGTCCCGCCAGTTCCGGCGGTGTCAAGCCGGAGCCCGGGGCGTACGGATTCAGCTCAGAGTACATTTCGTCGTTCACTGTATATCCAATTCTTCAAAAAATACGATATTGATGAAGAGAACCAGAGACATAGCATCACAGTCGCTCGGGACTCCGGCTATGGAGGGCCCAGCTGGGAGTAGGACGACTCGCCGAGCGACCGTGGAGGGCTAGCGTTGCTTCGGTGAGCGAACCGAACCCGAGCCACGAGCTCTCCACCCACGGCGTCGGCCCGTGGGTCGGTCCCTGGCCGGATGATGCGCGCTACGACCCCGAACTACTCGAGCGCGGCGACAGCCGCAACGTCGTCGACGCCTACCGCTACTGGACGATGGACGCGATCCGCGCCGACCTCGCCACCCGTCGCCACCCCTTTCACGTCGCGATCGAGAACTGGCAGCACGACCTCAACATCGGATCGATCGTGCGCAGCGCCAACGCGTTCGGCGCGAGCATGGTGCACATCATCGGCCGCAGGCGGTGGAACAAGCGCGGCGCCATGGTCACCGACCGGTACCAAGATGTGATGCAGCACCCTGACGTCGAATCCTTCGTCGCCTGGGCCACCGAGCACGAGCTGCCCATCGTCGCGATCGACAACGTGCCGGGCGCAGTGCTGCTCGAGACCTTCGCGATGCCGGCGCGGTGCGTGTTGTTGTTCGGCCAGGAGGGCCCCGGGCTGTCGGCCGAGGCGGTGGCCGCATCATCCGTGGTCGTGGAGATCAGTCAGTTCGGCTCGACCCGCAGCATCAATGCGTCGGCCGCGGCGGCAGTGACAATGCACGCGTGGATCATGCAGCACGTGAGTTTCTGACCGCGCCGTACACTGCTTCACACACGATGTACCCCGTGTGAGGGGTTTTCAGTCCCCCCGGGAGGGGACTCGTTTTGTCCCCCGATTTGGGCATGTTGAGGGGGGCGCGCCGCTCGATACCTTGGCTATTGGCCCCAGGCTTCCCTAGTCCCCTGGGTGTCCATCTTCCGGGGGGAACCATGTCTGCACGGCCCGCGCGAGAGCGCACTCTTCTTCCAGCGCGCCTATTCGGCGGCACCGCGAGCCACGCCGCCCGCCGCGCAGTCAGCGCCCTCGCCGCCCTCGGACTCTCCCTCGCCGTCGTGCTCAGCTCGGTCGTCCTCCCCGCGACCAACGCTTTCGCCGCCGACGCCGCTGCCCTGCGCAACACCACTACCGCGAGCGCGACGAACGTCGTCATGGGTCAGTCGTTCAACTACGTCATCGAGGTCGGTTGTTCGGTACTGACCGACGAGTGCGTCAACGCCGTGCTCACCGACACGATCCCGTCGCAGTTCATCATCGGTGATGCCTCGACCATCCTCACCACGGGCGACATCACGCCCGAGGAGCGCACCATCACGGTCGTCGGCCAGGTACTCACGATCAATTTCCAGCAGAACCTCGCCAACCCGTCGGGCGCGAAGGGTCTGAAGAACGGCATCGTGACGATCACCGTGCCGGTGACGGTGCGCAACGGACTCGACTACACACCCTCGCCCGTCGTCATCCCCAACACGTCGAGCATCGTTGCCGACAACGCGCCCGCCGTTCCGGGCAGCGTCAACGTCAATCTGACCGTGCCGCTGAGCCTCACGGCCGGCTCGTCGAAGGCGTTCAGCCCGACCGCGAACGTTACCTCGCCGGGTGTGGCCACGACGCTCACGCTCGGCGCAACGAACACCTCGAACACGGCGGTCGACACGCTGGTCATCCAAGACCCGGTTACGCCCGCGACCAACAACCTGTTCGGCTCGACCCTGCTCATGAAGGGTCCGCTCGGCACGGTCACCTGGCCGACGGGTGCCACCTCTGCCACCGTCGCTCTGTGGGACTCGAGTCTCGCGACACCCGCGTGGGTCAGCGCCGCCCCGGTTGCCGCGGGCGGCACGCTCGTGTATCCGGCATCCGTCACACTGGCGGATGCCCGGGGCGTGCGCATCACGTTCACGTCGGGGTCCTCCGCCGCCATCCCCCGCAACGCCACGGCCTCGTTCCCCGTGTCCCTCGAGAACCGCTCGGGACTCTCCGCAGGTTCCGTGTCGAACACGGCGGAGGCCCGCGTCGGCCTCGCGTCGGGATCGGCGACGAGCACCTCTACCGCGACCTACACCCTGCAGGGCGCGACGACGAGCGTCTCCGCGGGCAAGACGATTTCGCCCGCGCGCATCTCGACGACCACCTACGGCGTCAACGACCAGCGGGTTGCGACGGTCACCCTCACGGCCAACAACACCAGCAACATCGCGCTGAAGTCGCTCACCGTGACCGAGCCGGTGGGCTACTCGAACCCCGCGAACAGTGCCAGCAACCCGCTCTCGCCCGACCACGTCGGGGGCGGCCTGATCTTCCAGAGCTTCGGGTCGGTCATCTGGCCGAACGGTGCCACCGGGGTGGAGATCGAGTACACCTACGACGACTACACGACCTCGACCTCGTCGAGCTCGACCGCGAACACCATGCCGGCGCCGACCGGCGGCAAGCGCGTCATCGGCTTCACGACGACCTTCACCGGCACGATCACGCCGGGCGCGACGGCGACCCTCCCCTTCACTACGCAGTCCAACCCGCTGCAGGTCAACGAGCGCAGCGTGCTCTACTCGAACACCGTGCGGGTCGACGGCGTCAACATCTACGACGGCAACGCCGCCCCGGCAACATCCACGGCGACCGTCACCGTGCTCGCCGACCAGCTCACCGTTTCGTCTACCAAGGCCGTCACCCCCACGAGCCTTCCTGCTGCCTCGGGGCAGTCCACGACCGTGACACTGAACGCGACGCTCGGGGCGTACCCGGAGTCCACCCGCACGGCGGAGTACATCGAGATCGTCGATCCTCAGCAGTCGGGGCTCACCGACTGGTACTCGATGTTCAACCCGACCCAGATGCTCAACGTCGGTGTGCCAGGTGGGGCAACCCTCACGGTGCAGTACCGCGACAGCACGGGCGCGTACGCGGACATCCCGGGCTTCGTCGACCTGCCGCCGCTCCCGAGCGCGGGCACCTACACGATGCCATTCCCCTCGGGGCTGCTCGACGACATTTACGGCCTCAAGTTCCAGTGGGAGTCCGCGGGTGGTTTCGCGCCGGGCTCCAACTTCACCACCAACATCACCTACACGACCCGTTCCACCGTGCGCGGTACGAGCGACCCGCTCCCGAACCCGCCGGCGGGCACGCCGCTGGCGCTTCCGAACTGCGCGACCGCGATCGCGACCGCGAACAACGGGGGAATGGAATCGAACCAGGGCGACTCGAACTGCGTCTCGGTCAACCTGAACAACGTGCCCGGTGGTGGCGGCGGCGGAAGCGGCGGAACCGCAGACATCTTGGGCAAGCGCCTCATCAACACGGGCAACACGACCGACCAGACCCTCATCACCACGCGCAACGGCAACTCGACGCGCGTGCGCCTGAACTGGTCGACCGCTGGCTTCACCCAGGTGGGCACGATGACTGTCTACGACGGACCCGTCGATGGGTCGGGCAACCCCGCACCCGCGCTGTGGAACACGCAGAAGGGGTGGTGGGACGCCTACAACCTCACGAGCATCCCCGCAATCAACTCGTCTCTCGACGCATTCATGCAGTACGACCAGGTCGTCATCGAGGTCTACGACAAAGACACCAGCGCATGGGTGCAGCCCTTCACCTGCACCACCGCGTCGCCGTGTCGCGGGTCGTCATCTGCGATCGGCATCTCGAGTGGTTCGTGGGACAAGTACGTCGCCGTGCGGTTCATATTCTCCGAACGGCTGACCTCCGGTGGCGCGTTCCAGCGCACGGGACTCAACCCGGCACCCGGCAGTGGCGTCGCGGCGTCGTCGGGCAACACCCGCAACATCGATCTCATCTTCCAGCTGCGCAACTCGCTGCGCAGCGACGCGAGCTTCCCGGTCGTCGCCGGACCCGAGTACAACGTCTCCGGCAGCCCGAGCATGCTGCTCAACGCGGCGCACGCCCGGGCCACCCTCACGTCGGGGGACATCACGGATGCCGCATCCGACAGCCTCACCCTGCAAGACCCGAACCTCCAGCTCACGTTCACCAAGTCGTGGTCGGGCGGCCCCATGGCCATCCCCGACGAGTCGACCCTCGAGACCGCACCGCGACCCACCGGTCGCGTGACCCTCGTCGCGACGAACACGTCGCCCTCGATCGTCCCCTCGCTCACGATCGCGGAGCCGAACCCGATTCCGGGGTCGGATACTCCGTTCGACAAGTTCGACCTGCTGCGCTTCCAGTCGATCACCCACCCGAGTGGCGCGACCGGCCTCACGATCACGGTGACCCGCACGACGGGCGGCGATCTGGTCGCCACCGGCACCCCCGCGGCGGCAACCACGACAGCTCTCGCGTGGACGAGTACCGACCTGCAGAACGCCACGGGCCTCACCCTGGTGTACACGGGCGCGATCGCGGCCACGACCGCGTTCGCAAACGTTCAGTTCGATCTGACCCTGCGCACCTACCTGCGGTCCGACCCGTCGACGCGGGTCAGCGCGGGAACGGTGTTCAACTCGGCCTCCGCGACCGTCAGCGACAAGCGCTACGACGCCGTGGCCCCCTCGACCCCGACGAGCCCCGCCTTCGTCGACGCGCCCGTCACCACGACCGGCACCGCGAACGTCGTGCTGTCGCAGACCTCGATCGGCATCACGACGACGAAGTCGTTCGGCAACAGCACCCAGACTGAGCCCTCGACTGCCGCGACCACCGTCACCCTCGTCGCCACTCCGAACGGCAGCGAGCGCGTCAAAACCGTCACCATCACCGACGACCGCGCGACCTTCTGGAACGCCTTCGACTACGTTTCGAAGGGCACCCTCAACCTCCCCACCTTCTCGCCCGCGGTCTCCGGTTCGGCGATGGTCATGAAGACCGAGGTCTGCACGGGACGCACCGATCTGACGGATGCCCAGCTCGCGCTCACGCCCGACCAGGGTTGCGTCGCCGGCGGCGGCACCTGGGTGAGCGTCACGGCGCTGCAGACCGAGTGGCAGAACCAGGCGAGCCTCAACTCGAGCGGCATCATCCTGCCGACGGGCGTGACGGCGAGCCAGGTGCAGGGCGTGCGCTTCACGATCAAGCGCGCCGACAACTCGCAGTGGGAGAACGCGTCTTCTGCGAGCGTCACCATCCAGCTCAATGTGCAGCGTCGACTGATGACCCTGCGCTCGGGCGGGCCGGTGCTCACGAACTACCCGTCGAACCCGATTCCCCCGGGCGAGACGGTGCGCGGCGTCACCACCAACGGCATCACGAGTGACGTGCTCGGAATCTGGGACAAGACCGCGACGGCTTCGAACACCGCCACCTACACCTACGCGTACGCCCCCTCGGGTGTCGAGGTGCGCAAGCTGCCCGCGGGTGCCAAGGCTCCGGGTCAGCTCTTCAACTACACGCTGCAGGTGCGCAACACCGGCTCATGGCCCATCATCAACCCGGTCATCACCGACTACCTCCCGTCGGATGCTGACGGCGCACTGCTCATCTTCGACCCGGATGCCGCACCCGCGTACAAGTACGCGCTCACCGGCTCGGCCCCCGTTCCGCCCCGTGGCCAGGCCCTGCCCACGGGAACGACCGGACCCACGGTCGCGACCGTCATGAACGGTCCCGGACCCTCGACGATCACGTTCACCTTCCCGAGCGGGGTCAACGGACCCCCCGTGCTCGAGGTCGGTCAGACCTACGTCATCACGGTGCCCATGATGTTCCGCCCGGGGCTCACGTACGCCACGAGCGTCACCAACACCTTCGGCATCAAGGGCGACCGCATCTTCAACACCTGCACCGCCCCGAGCGGATCGACCGCGAGCCTCGACGGAACGACCGGTGAGTGCCGCACGTCCACGACAGTCTCGCCCGCGCAGCAGCCCGCCCTGCGCGCCTTCATGTCGACGAAGGCCGTCGTTGACCCGTCGAATGGCTTCCCCGACCAGGGCTACACGGGTGCCGCGGACTGTGCCGCCGCGGTCGATGCGGACGGATTCTCTCGACTGCCCTGTGTTCCGCTGACGATTCCCGGTCAGAACGAGATTTGGCGCATCACCGCCCAGAACACCGGAACCACCGAGATGCCACGTCTCGTGCTCGCGACGCGTCTGCCGAGCCCCGGTGACAAGACCATCCTCGACGGCTTCCTGCGCCAGTCTGCCTGGACGGCCACGTTCGTCAACGAGATCACGGCCACGCTCGCCATCCCCGGTGCCGTCTTCTCGCCGTACTACACCACCGCGACAAACCCCTGTCCGTCGGTGCTTCAGACCCCCTCCAATCTGAACGCGTGCGGCAGCAACCCCGCGACCGGGTGGGCGCCGTGGACTACGGCGGTCGACCCGCTCTCGATCACGGGTATGCAGTTCGTCATCGACTTCGATGCGGCCCACTACTTCCGACCGGGTGAGTCGATCACCGTCGACATCCTCACCAAGACGGGTGGCACAGCGACGACCGCGGTCGCCGACCCGCTCGCGACCAACTCACTCTCGGCGTCCGCGCGCTCCATCACCGGGGTCACGCAGACGACGGTGACGGCGCTCGACTACTCGCGCGTCTCGGTGGGTATGGCGACGGGCAGTGTGACCCTCTCGAAGGATCTCACCGGGCCCGCAGCATCCTTCGTTCCCAACGGCCAGACGTTCACGGGCCAGCTCTCGTGTGACTCACTCGGCCAGACGGTGACGCGCCCGTTCACCTTCACGATGACGGGCGGCGTGCCCACCCCGGCATCGATCCGCTTCGACAACCTCCCCGGTGGTGCCACGTGCACCGCGACGGAGACCACGGCGAGCGGTCAGACGAGATACACGGCGACGAGTGTCGTGATCGATCCGCTCATCACCGACCCCGCGCAGTTCCCACACGTGCAGCTGACCAACGACTACCAGCTCGCCGGCATCACGGTGTCGAAGTCGGTCACGACCACCGCGGGTGCGATCCCGACCGGGTTCCACTTCACCGCGTCGTGCACCTTCCTCGGCCAGCCGATCACCCTCGCCGCCGGTGACGCGTCGTTCACCCTCAACGACGGTGGCTCGAAGACCATCACGGGCCTTCCCGCGAACGCGTCGTGCACGATCGTCGAGGATGATGCCCGCGGCGCCGACTCGGCAGTGCTCACCGGCACCACCACCGGTTCGGCGACCTTCACTGACGCCACACGCACGGCCGTCTTCCGCCTCGGAGCCAACGGCGCCGGCGACACCGTGTCCAACACCCTCAACTTCGACAACCGTTTCGACGCCCCCGCCGTCATCACCATCACCAAGAAGTTCGACGGCTCTGCCGCGCAACAGTTCGGGATCGACGCGCACGACGACTTCACCGTGCACGTGCGCTGCCAGTTCGGCTCGACCCTGCCGCTGCAGTACGACGGCAACGTCGTGCTCGAGAAGGCGAACGGCTGGAAGGCCACGATCGACAACATCATCGCGGGCTCCGTGTGCGTGACGACGGAGGCCGACCTGCAGGGCGCCGACGCGGTCGTGATCACCCCCAACGACGGAACCGACCGCGCGACCGGTGTCATCACCGTGCCTGGTGCTGCGAGCCCGAGTGTTGAGGTCGATGTCACCAACTGGTACCTCACCGGTTCGGTCGAGGTCACCAAGACCTTCGCGGGTGACGCTGGCGCGATCACCAAGTTCGGCCAAGACGCGGCCGCCGAATATGAGGTGACCCTCACGTGCGAGCGCGACGGTGTCGCCGTCACGATCCCGGGCGGCTCGTCGCGCACGGTCACCGCCGCCGCGCCCACCGTGACGTACACGAACCTCGCCTCGGGCGCGCTCTGCACGCTCAGCGAGACCGACAGCGATGGGGCATCCTCGTGGCGCGTGCTCAACGGCACCACGCCCGTCGTCGACGGTGAGTTCACGATCTCCGTCACGACGACGACGCTGAGCATCGCCGACCAGCCGCAGGCTCCGCTCGACGTCGAGAACACCTTCCGCTTCGCGCAGGTCTCGGCCACCAAGACGGTCGACTCGACACTCGTCGACGGCAACGGCGACCCGCTCGACTACGGCGACTTCGAGCTCACGCTCACGTGTGAGCTCGCCGGTCGCACGGTCACTGCACTCGAGGCATCCACTCGCCCCATCGCCGACGGAGCGACCGTCACGTGGACCGAGCTCCCCGAGGGCGCCGACTGCCAGATCGAGGAGACCGACACACGTCTCGCCGAATCGACGAGCTACCGTGTGACGACCTCGGGCGGACCGGGCCCGGTCACCACCGGTACCACGGCCACGCTCGAGCCGCTGCGCTGGACTGGCGATCCCACCGGAAACGGTGCCGCGTTCACCAACACCTACACCGAGGCGGCTCTGCGTGTCTCGAAGACGGTGACGACCACGGCGACCGTCGTGCCCACGCTGTTCCACTTCGAGGTGGAGTGCGAGTTCCTCGGCAACGCGATCGTGCTGAAGCCGGCGGACGCCTCCTTCACGCTCGACGACACCGAGTCGCACCTCATCGAGGGCCTCCCGCCGTACGCCGAGTGCCTCGTAACCGAGGACGACGCGAAGGGTGCCGACAGCACGGTGGTCACCGGAACGACGGATGCCGCGAACGGTGGTGTCGCCGCATTCGACGACGCGACCCGCACCGCCCAGTTCACCCTGAGCCCGAACGCGACGCTCGTGGGAGCGACGAACGCGGCCACCTTCGACAACCGCTTCGGTGCGCCGGCGGTCATCTCGATCGAGAAGAAGTTCGAGGGCTCGGGCGCTGCCCAGTTCGGTGAGTCGCGCAGCGACTTCACGGTTCACGTCTACTGCGTGTTCGGCACCACCCTGCCGGTTCAGTACGACGCCGACGTGGTGCTGCTGAAGTCGAACGGCTGGAAGGCCACCATCGAAAACGTCATCGCGGGATCCGACTGCGAGATCACCGAGACCGATCTCGGCGGAGCCGACGCCGTCGTCATCACCCCGAACGATGGGGTGGATGAGGCGACCGGCACCATCACGGTGCCGGCCACCGCCACGACAGCCCAGGTCGACGTCACCAACTGGTACCTCACCGGTTCCGTCGAGGTCACCAAGACCTTCGCGGGTGACGCCGGCGCGATCGCCAAGTTCGGCCAGGACCCGCTCGCGGAGTACGAGTTCGAGCTCGTGTGCACGCGCGGCGGCGACACCGTCGTGATCCCCGGCGGGGGCATCCGCACCGTCACTGCGGCATCGCCTACCGCGCTCTACACCGAGCTCGCCTCGGGAGCCGACTGCACGCTCACCGAGACCGGCTCGGGCGGCGCGAGCTCATGGCGCGTGCTCGACGGCGGTTCGGTCGTCGTCGACGGCGAGTTCACGATCGTGGTCGACCCGACCAACCTCGACCCGGATGACCAGCCTCAGGCTCCCCTCGACGTGGAGAACACCTTCCGCTTCGCCGAACTCTCGGTCGCCAAGACGGTGCGCTCGCCGAACGGGGTGCCCGCGGGCAACTTCCGCTTCGACCTCGCGTGCACCTTCGACGGCCGGGCGGTGACCGCCGCCGAGGCGGCGAGCCAGTTCGTCGCGGCGGGTGCCTCGTTCACGTGGACGGAGCTACCCGAGGGCGCGGACTGCCGCATCACCGAGACCGAGGCGCGCAGCGCCGCATCCACCGATTATTCGATCATGGGTGCGAGCGGCATCGCGGGTGCGTTCGTGAACGGCATGACCGCCGTGCTCGACCCGCTGCGCTGGACGGGCGACCCCGACCCCAACGAGGTCGAATTCCGCAACACGTACACGCTCGCGCAGACCGGACTCTGGTTCGACGTTCGCACGATGGTGTTCCTGCCGGTGCTGCTGATTCTCGCGGGTCTGTCGCTCATGGCGTGGATGATGCTTCGCCGCCGCAAGGAGTCGCTGAAGGCCATCGAACGATAGGCTGAGGTGTAGTCCCCCCATTTTTCGAAGGGATCCACCATGCCTGCAATCGTGATCATCGGCGCCCAGTGGGGCGACGAGGGCAAGGGCAAGGCCACCGACCTCCTCGGCAGCCGCATCGACTACGTCGTCAAGTTCAACGGCGGTAACAACGCGGGTCACACCGTCGTCGTCGGCGACCAGAAGTACGCGCTGCACCTGCTGCCGTCGGGCATCCTCACCGAGGGTGTTATCCCCGTGATCGCGAACGGTGTCGTCATCGACATCGAGGTGCTCTTCGACGAACTGACCGCGCTGCATAGCCGCGGGGTCGACGTCTCCAAACTCGTGGTGAGCGCCAACGCGCACGTCATCACCCAGTACCACCGCACTCTCGACAAGGTCACGGAGCGCTTTCTCGGCAAGCGCCAGATCGGTACGACCGGGCGCGGCATTGGGCCCGCCTACGCCGACAAGATCA
>CAYZHZ010000072.1:0-14124 GCA_964477625.1 uncultured Salinibacterium sp. | reverse complement strand
CATCTTCGGTGCCGGCGCGGGACTCCCGTACTTCTCGACCGACACGGTCGCGGCCCAGCGAGCGCTGGAGATCGATGCGCAGGTCGTGCTCGTCGCCAAGAACGGCGTCGACGGGGTCTACACCGGCGATCCGCGCAAGGACTCGGCCGCGTCGAAACTCGACCAGATCACCTACCAGGAGGCACTGGTGCAGGGCCTCAAGGTCGTCGATTCGACGGCGTTCAGTTTGTGCATGGACAACTCGATGCCCATGGTCGTTTTTGGCATGGAGCCGGCGGGCAACGTCACGCGCGCGATCCGCGGGGACCGCATCGGCACTCTCGTTTCGAACGGCTGATCCGCTGCCGTCCAGGCCACGCGAGCGGATGATGCGGTGTAGCCCATGATCGTTGCGCTGCTGGTCGCCGGAGCCGCCGTCGCTCACACGGTGTGGAACGTCACCGTCAAGCGCACCGGAGCCACCGGCGTCGGATACATCTGGTCGGGCATCGTGGTGGGTGCTGTCGTCTTCGCACCGTTCGGTATCCAATCGCTGATCGACTCGCGGGCGGACCTCGCGCGCTGGGCGCCTCTCGCACTCGTCAGCGGGATCATGCAGGTGGTCTACTTTCTCGTGCTCCAGCGTGGATACCGGCTTGGCGATGTGTCGATCGTGTTTCCCCTCGCGCGGGGCACTGGTCCTGTGATCTCGGTTCTGCTCGCGATTGTGCTGCTCGGGGAGAGGCCGGCCCCCCTCGCGCTCCTGGGCGCCGGCGTCGTCGTGGTCGGCGTGTTGGTGATCGGCTTCGCTGGAGGGCGGGGTCGGGTGAGGGACAACAGCGCGGGCATCCGCTACGGGCTCCTCGTTGGTGTCATCATCGGCATCTACACGCTGTGGGACGCGGCTGCCGTGACCGTCTTCGAGCTACCGCCTGTCGGCTTCTACTGGGCAAGTGTGGTATTTCAGCTCGTATTGCTCGGCGTGCCAGCACTGCGGCAGTGGCGGAGCACAGTGGCGACAGCGAGGGAGAACTGGATCGCCGTGCTGCTTTTCGGCGTTCTGAGTCCGCTCGCCTACATCATGATCCTGTTCGCAATTCAGCTCGCGTCGGTGTCGATCGTCGCTCCGGCTCGCGAGATCAGCGTCGTGCTCGTGGGGCTCGCCGGCTGGTTGATGTTCCGCGAGCCGAATCCCGCCCAACGCCTCGCTGGAGCCGTCATCGTTCTCGGCGGTATCGCTCTACTCGCTTTCGCGCGAGCGGGCTGACAGCGGTCGGGAACTAGCGGCACCAACTACAATCGAGCGAGAGACGAAGGAGCCCACGAGTGATCAGCGACGTTCTGGCTGAAGCCAAAGAGAAGATGCAGAAGGCCGTGGAATCGGCCAAAGATGATTTCGGCACCGTTCGCACCGGTCGCGCCAACCCGGCGCTCTTCCAGAAGGTGCTCGTCGACTACTACGGAACGCCGACCCCACTCGGCCAGCTCGCCTCCATGGTCAACCAAGAGGCTCGCACCCTCGTCATCACGCCCTACGACAAGTCTGCCCTCAAGGAGATCGAGAAGGCGATTGTGGGTGCCACTAACCTCGGCGCGAGCGTGGGAAATGACGGCACGGTCATCCGTGCCACCCTTCCTGAGCTCAACGAGGAGCGTCGCAAAGAGTTTGTGAAGATCGTGCGCGACAAGGCCGAGCAGGCCCGTGTGGCCCTGCGCAACGTGCGCCGCAAGGCGAAAGATGGTCTCGACGCTCTCAAGGAGGTCGGCGAAGACGAGATCGCACGAGCCGAGAAAGAACTCGACGCCGTGACCAAGAGCCACGTCGACGAGATCGACGACGCGCTGAAACGCAAGGAAGCCGAGCTGCTCGAGGTCTGATGGTCTCCGACTTCGAAGCTCAGGTTCGCGCGACCAACGACAAGATCAACGCGCGTACGGGGCGGCCCCTGGGCCTAGCCCTCGTCATTGGCATCGCTCTCGGCGCTGCTCTCGTGGTTAGCCTCGTATTCGTCAAGGCCATCTTCATGGTGTTCGCGGCGATCCTCATTGGTTTCACGACGTTCGAACTTGCGACAGCGATCCGTGCCGCTGGTCGGCGAGTGCCGCGAGTTCCCACGATCGTCGCGGGCCTTGCCGTCGTGCCGGCCGCGTTCTTCTGGCTCGCGCCCGGGCACTGGTGGGTGACGCTGGGTGGCATCGCCTTCATTTCGCTGTGGCGTCTGGCCGAACTCGTGCGCCCGGGTGCCCGAACTTCGGCGCGCGACGTGCTTCTCGATCTCGCCGCAGGCGCCTTCGTCATGGCCTACGTCGCCTTCATGGGTGGCTTCACCGTTCTGCTGACCGCGCAGGACGGAGGTCAGTGGTGGACGCTCGCGTTCCTCATCGTCGTCGTCTCGGTAGATACCGGTGCGTATGCGTCAGGTCTCGCTTTCGGCAAGCATCCGATGGCGCCCCGAATCAGCCCGAAGAAGACGTGGGAGGGGTTCGCCGGTTCCGTTGCTGCCGCGGTTCTCGCGGGCATCCTCCTCGCACTGTTCATGCTGGGGCAGCCGTGGTGGGTCGGTGTCATTCTGGGCGTGACTATGGTGCTCACGGCAACCACCGGCGACCTCGCCGAGTCCCTCATCAAACGCGATCTCGGCATCAAGGACATCAGCACCTGGTTGCCCGGCCACGGAGGGTTCCTCGATCGCGTGGACTCGTCGTTGCTCTCCGCGGCGGCGGCATACGCCCTCTTCCTCATCTTCACGTGACGCACGCATCGCCCCTCGCTGGGTAAGGCACAATAGAGGTCGTGAGCACTACATTTCCGCGCAGTCGAAAGTCTCGACTCGGTTACAACGTCGACCAGGTCGAGGACTTCCTCGAGGAGGCCCGTCGCGCCTACACGGCCGACCGCGGGGAGCTCTCCGTCGTGAACTCCGCGACCATTCGTACGACCGCCTTCCAGATGCAGAAGGGCGGCTATTCGACGACTCACGTGGATGCCGCGCTCGAGCGCCTCGAAGACGCGTTTGCCGCCCGGGAGCGCGAGCGCGCAATGGCGGAGCAGGGCGACGCCGCCTGGTATGCGAAAGCGCGTAGTTCTGCCCAAGCCATCCTCGACCGCCTCGCGCGCGACAAGGGGCACCGGTTCTCTCGCGTCGGCCCGTTCACGACCGGCTATGACCCGAAGGATGTCGATGCCTTTGCCGACCGCCTCGTCGGGTACTTCCAGCACGGTAAGCCCATGAGCGTCGACCAGGTGCGCACGATCGTCTTCCGCAGCAAGAAGCGCGGATACAACGAGACCCAGGTCGACCTCCTGCTCGACGCCGTGATCGACGTCATGCTCGCGGTGCGCTGAGTTCTTCCGCACTTTTGTCCCCCGTGGTCTAAAATCGGGTGATTGTGGGGAATAGGCAACGTGTGAACGCACTCCGCGCCGAGATGAAGAGCGCCGGCGGGGATGTTTCCGGACGCCATCGCCGCGCCCCCTGGTCTCTTCCCCTTTTCGCGACGTTCGTGACGACCGCCTTTGTTCTCGTCTCCCTGGTTCCGCCGGCAGGCCTCGCTCCCACCTTCGCGGTGCAGGCGCCCGGGTCGACGCGTGTTGAGCCCCAGACCCTCGTCGTCGCGGGGGAGTACAGCCATTCGGCAGCGCGCGACGCGTTCAGCGTGAGCCAGATAGTCGTGAAGCCGTCTGCCCCTGCCGCGGGCATCCCTGATCCCGGCACGGCTCAGGCGATCGCCTACCAGATGGTCATCGAGCGGGGCTGGGGCGAAGATGAGTACGGCTGCCTTGTGGCCCTCTGGAATCGCGAGTCGCACTGGAACGTGTACGCCCACAACTCCTCGAGCGGTGCGTACGGCATCCCGCAGGCGCTGCCGGGCGACAAGATGGCTTCGGTGGGCGCTGATTGGGCAACAAACCCGGTCACCCAGATCACGTGGGGTCTGGCGTACATCCAGGGTCGGTACGGCACGCCGTGCGGAGCGTGGGGTCACTCGGAGTCGGTCGGCTGGTACTAGGGGTGGGCGTCACCGAAGTCGCCCTGCTCGGGGTCGTCGCGCTGGTCACGATCGTTGCCGCCGGAGTCTTCTCAAAGAAGCTCGGCATCGCCGCCCCGCTCATCCTCATCCTCATCGGGTTCGGTTTCAGCTTCCTCCCCGGCGCGCCCGTCAAGATCCCGCACGAGATCATCCTCTACGGATTGCTGCCTCCAATCCTGTACTCGGCCGCCATCAACGTTCCCGTGCTCGATTTCCGGCGTAATTTTTCGAGCATCTCGGCCCTGAGCGTGCTGCTCGTACTCGTGACAGCATTCGTCACCGGCGTGATCCTCTGGGCTCTGTTCCCGCAGCTTTCCCTCGCGGCGGGAATCGCGATCGGTGCCGTCATTAGTCCAACGGATGCCGTCGCCGCCACGGCACTCGGCAAGAGATTGGGTCTTCCGCCACGACTCGTGTCCATTCTCGAGGGCGAGAGCCTGGTCAACGATGCGACTGCGCTCGTATTACTGCGCTCGGCGATCGCTGCGACCGCTGCCGCAGTCTCGTTTTGGGGGATCGTCGGCGACTTTGCCTTCGCGGTCACGATCGCGATTGCACTCGGTCTTGCGGTGGGCTTCCTCACGGTGTGGGTGCGCTCGAAGCTCAGTGATCCGGTGCTCGACACCGCGGTCTCGTTCGCGGTGCCCTTCATCGCATTCATCCCCGCTGAGTACCTGGGCGCGAGCGGAGTGCTCGCCGTGGTCGTGGCTGGCCTGTATTCGGGACACAACGGGGCAATACGCTTCAGCGCTCAGGCCCGCATCTCGGAACGGCTCAATTGGCGAACCGTGCAATTCGTGCTCGAGAACGGTGTCTTCCTGCTCATGGGGCTCGAGATCAGCTACCTCATCTCAAGCGTGCACGAGGAGGACCTGAGCGCCGACACCGCCGTCTACGTCGGTCTACTCATGACCGTGCTCGTGATCGCCGTGAGATTCGCTTTCATCGTTCCCCTGCTGTTCGCGCTGCGCCGACAAACCCGCAGGGCGGAGCGGAGCCAAACGCGGTGGGGCGAGTTGCTCGAACGGTTTCGCACACGAGTCGCCGACGATGAACAGCTCGCGGCTAGCGAGCGCGTCGCGCGCCGCCTCGATCGCGGCCAGAAGACCTACGACCGGCGTCAGGCAGATCTCGAGCAGATGAAGGCCGAGGGCCTGGGGTGGCGCGGTGGTGTCATCCTTGGCTGGTCGGGCATGCGGGGGGTTGTGACGCTTGCCGCTGCGCAATCCCTGCCCGATACGCCGTACCGCGCACAACTCGTTCTCATCGCGTTCACGGTCGCGGTCGCGACCCTGCTGGTGCAGGGAAGCACTCTGCCGTGGGTCATTAAGCTCACGGGCATCCGGGGCACCGATCGTTCGGCGGACCGACGCGAGCTCGCGAGTCTGCTCGACGAGTTGAGCGCTGCCGGTATCGCTGCACTCGAGAACCCCGCATTCGAGCTCCCGGGTGGAGGCGAGGTCGATCCGGCAGTCGTCGAGCGCGTGCGCAACGACACGATGCTGACAGCCCAGTCGGCCTGGGAGAAGGTCGATCACGGAGCAGGAGATGAGGGACTCGCCAACTCCCCACAGCGTCAGTATCGCGCGCTGCGGCGGGAGGTGCTGCGCGCCGAACGCGGTGCTCTGCTGGAGGCACGCTCGGCCGGGATGTACTCCTCGCGCATCGTTGTGCGTGCCCAGGCCATGCTCGACCTGGAGGAGACCCGCCTCGAACAGATGGACTCCAGCGGATCGTAAGCTGGAGACATGCCCCGCTCGAACCGTCCCCGTGGACGTCGCACGAGCGAGCCGGAGGAGGTCGACCTCTCTCGA
The DNA here is from genome assembly GCA_964477625.1 of uncultured Salinibacterium sp. Taxonomy (GTDB): domain Bacteria; phylum Actinomycetota; class Actinomycetes; order Actinomycetales; family Microbacteriaceae; genus Rhodoglobus. Next base: position 8,299 of record CAYZHZ010000072.1, on the reverse strand, counting down.
GTGCTCATGGGACGCCTGCACCTCGAGTCGCGACGCGATGGCCAGTGGAACGTGCAGCCCGTCTCAGGAACAGACTCGGGCAAGACGTACACGTGCCCGGGATGCGGGCTCGAGATCGCTTCCGCGGTGCCCCACACGGTGGCCTGGCGTGCCGACGGACTCATGGGCGAAGCTGTCGACCTCGCCGGGCGCAGGCATTGGCACACCCACTGTTGGAGGACGAAAACGTGACCATCGAGATCAGGGCCGGAGTCGAACTGCCCGCCCGTCGAGAGAACGTCGAACTACACACACGCGACGGCCTCACCCTTGTCGGCGAACTTGCTCTGCCCGAGTCGGTCGCGCCCGTCGCGACCCTCGTCACGCTGCATCCCCTGCCGACGGCCGGCGGCTTTATGGACTCGCACATCATTCGCAAGGCAGCCGCCCGGCTACCCGCGCTTGCCGACCTTGCCGTGCTGCGTTTCAATTTTCGGGGCGTCACGTCGCCGCGCGGTACCTCCCAAGGCCAGTTCGGGCACGGAGTGGATGAGTCCGCAGACCTCGCAGCGGCCATGGACCTGGTGACCCAGCGCAACCTGCCTCACCCGTGGCTGCTGGGGTGGTCGTTCGGCACGGAGGTCACGCTCAAGTACGGCCTGCAGCATCCGATCGACGGAGCGATTCTCTTGTCGCCGCCCCTGCATCGCACGACGCCGGACGAGGTGGCCGCCTGGGCTGGCAGCGGCAAACGGCTCGTCGCTCTGATCCCCGAGCTCGATGACTACCTGCGGCCGGCCGAGGCGCGCGAGCGGTTCGCCTCCGTTCCCGAGATCGACCTCGTCGCCGTCGAGGGTGGTAAGCACCTGTGGGTGGGTGAGGCGCAGACCACGCGTGTGCTCACCGAGATCGTCGCGCGCGTCAACCCCGCCGCGCTTCCGCTGCCGACGACGTGGAACTGATCGGGCGAGCTACAGTTCGGACTGTTTCGGAACCACGACCTGGTCGATGATCAAGAGGATCGCTGCGGCGACCGGGATGGCGATGAGCGCGCCGAGGATGCCGAGCAGCGTTCCACCCGCGAGAGCCGCGATGACAACGACAGCCCCGGGGATCTTCACAGCCGTCGACATGATCTTGGGGGAGAGGAAGTACGCCTCGAGCTGCATGTAGGCCAGGTAGTAGATGCCGACCACGATCGCCGTGGTGGGGCCATCGAACAGAAGCACGAGCAGGGTGATGACGGCGGCGCCGGAGACCGTTCCGATGAGCGGGATGAGCGAGCCGAGGAAGGCGATGAACGCGAACAGCGCGGAGTACTTCACCGGCAAGCCGAAGAGGGGCAGGATGAGCGTCAACACGATGAACGACAGGATGCCGTTGACGAGAGCCAAGCCACCCTGTCCGATGACGTACCGGCCGACTTGCTTGGAGATCTGCTCAGCGAGGTCGATGAAGGTGGGCCGCTTTGACGCGGGCACGAGCCGGTAGAGCCCGCGTTTGAGGCTCGACAGCGACGCGACGAAGTACAGGGTGAGAATGAGCACGACGATCGCGCCCGTGATGCCCGTCGCGATGCCGATGCCCACGGTGAGCACTCCGCCACCGATCTGCGTGTAGTCGAGTGTCTTGAACCACTCGGTCGCGCCGTCGAGAAGTTCCTGCACGTTGAGCCACGGGAAGGTCTTCTCGATGCCTTCGCGCAGGGTTCCGTCGCTGAACCCCGAGATGAGACCGGGAATTGCTTTGATGGCCCGCTGCACCTGTTCTGCGATGACGGGGATGATCGCGAGGATGAGGCCGGCGAAAACGGCGAGAACACCTACGAGCACGGTGAGGATGGCGAGCCACCGCGGGAACTTCTGCTTCTCGAGCCACGTCACGATCGGATCGAGGCCGAGCGCGAGAAAGAGCGCCGCACCGATATAGGTGAGGATCGTCGCGAGGGACACGACCGTGCCACCGATGGCGACGGCGACGAGCACACCGAGACCCCCGAGAAGGCCGACGCGGAAAGAGTTCTGAATCTTCACTGAGTGCCTTCTGGTCGTTCAGGTACGGATGATGCGGCGCGACTCAGTTGTCGGCCGTGACCTTCTCGGCCTGTTGCAGAACGCCCCGCAGGTTCTCGAAGTACCCGGCCACCGTGTCGCGCTCAATCCTAATCTTGGCGAGTCGCTCTTCGGCATCGGACACGAGTGCAGCCGCCTTCTTCTCGGCCTCCGTGACGATCGCCGTGGCGCGGGACTGTGCGTTGTCGACGAGCTCCTTGGCCTTCGACGTCGAGCTCTCGCGCAGTGCCTTAGCCTCCGCGGCCGACGTCGTCGAGAGTTCGTCTGCCTCACGACGCTTCTCTGCGGCGAGGCGCACGGCCTCGGCGAGTTGCGCTTGAGCTTCGTCGAGGAAAGCCTGAGTCTGGGCGCGGGCAGTCTCGTGCTGCGCGAGGTACTCCTTCTCGGCCTCTTCGGTGCGCTTCGTGATCGCGAGCTCGAGGGCGTTGCGTGCCTCTTCGGCCTCGCGCTCGAGACTCGTGCGCGACTCATCGGCGTGGTGCGCGAGCGCGGCTCGCGTGGCCTCGGCCTCGCTCGCGAGCTCGGCGCGCTGGCGCTCAATATCGCGCGCCAGGTCAGTCGTCTGCTTCTCGACGTCGTGCTCGAGCTGTGCGCGCGCCGCGGCGATCTCGGCTTCAGCGGCCTGCCGTTTCTGGGTGATCTCAGCCGTGAGCGCGGCGTGCTTTTCCTTGATTTCCGCCTTGAGAGCGGCCCGCTTTTCCGCGATCTCCGCGTTGATGGCTGCCTGGGCTTCGGCGGTATCCGCCGTCAGGGCGTTGCGCGCGGCGGTCGTCTCGCGCTCCAGCTCGGCGCGTGCGGCGGCCGCTTCCGATTCGAGTGCCTGGCGCTGGGCTGTGGTCTCGGCTTCGAGGGCGGCGTGTGCGGCATCCATTTCCGCCTGCAGCTTGGCGCGGGCGGCTTCCGTATCGTTGGCGAGTTTCTCCTGAGCCGCCGCGGTGTCGTTCGCGAACTTCTCGCGGCTCGTCTTCTGTTCTAGCGCGAGTTCTTCGCGCGCTGTGGCGATCTCGGCGGCCAGCTGGGCTCGACCCGTCTCGAGCTCACGCGCGAGATCTGTGCGCCCCTGATCGAGGTCGCGCGCGAGGTCGGCACGAAGGCGGGCGTTCTCGTTCTCGTAGTTGGCGCGACCCAGCTCGGAATCGCGAGCGAGTTCGGCGGCGACTTCGCGAGCCTCAGCGGCTTCACGTGCGGCCGCTACGCGCAAATCGGCGGCCTCGCGCTCGGCCTCGGCGCGCAGGGCCGCTGCCTCGCGCTCCGCCGACGTGCGGAGTTCGGATGCTTCGGTCGCGACCGCGGCGCGAATGGCCGCTGCCTCGCGCTCCGCGTCAGCAGTGAGGATGCTGGCCGCGTTCTTCGCACCCGCAACCGTGGCGGTCGCCTGCTCGTTCGCATCCGCGAGGGTCTTGGCTGCCTGCTCGTTGGCATCATCGATGAGTCGCTTCGCGTCGGCCGCCGCGCTCGCGCGCTGGGCCTCGACCTCCTCGCGCACGCCCGCGCGCATCTTTTCTGCGTCGATGTCGGCCTGACTGATCAGTCGCGTCGACTGCTCCTCGGCCACGCGCAGCGTGTTCTCGAGTTTCGTGCCCAGCCCGCTGTATGTGGGGCTACCGGTCTCGTCGAGCTCGGCCTGAAGGTCTTCATTGACCGCGAGCAGGCGTTTGACCTCTTTGGCAGACTCCGCGCGCTCGGCATTCGCCTTGATGAGGTCACGCCGTAGCTCCTGGATCGCCCGATCGACCTCCTCCTTGCGGTACCCGCGCATCTCGGTTCCGAAATCGGTGTCGTCAGCAGCCATGGTTTCTCCTTGGCGGGTTGAGGGGAATTCTCAAAGTTTACGCATAATCTCCCAGCCCTTTCCCAGAGCCTGGGTTAGGGAGCGCAAAGCGACGTCCGGTAATCTGGGATGTCTTTGTTGTTGCCGCTTCCGAAGCTTTCGGAGGTTCCTCGACTCGTCCCGCAGGTGCGAGAGCCCGCTTCCGCAAGCGGCCGAGGATGCCATGGCCGTGCGCCGAGCCGGGCAGCACGAGAGGAGAGATTTTCCGTGCGATTCATACTCGCCATCATCAGTTTTGTGCTCGCCGCCGTTCTCATCGGGTACGGCATCGCGCAGCGCACCATCCTCGCCGAGCCGGACGAGATTGCGCTATCGGTGGCCACCACCGGCGCAGCGCCCGTCACGGTGATCGGGGGTGACGCGCTCAACGTCTTCGACGGCAGCCAGACGATCACCGTCGAGGGGTCAGACACGGTGTTTGCCGGCTACGGCCGCACGACCGATGTGATCGCGTGGGTGGGTGATGCGAGCTACAACCTCGTGACCTGGGATGCCGAGAACGAGCAACTGGTCACGGAGGTGGTTCGAGGGTCCGAGACAGAAGTTCCCGACCCCAACGACTCCGATCTCTGGCTGGACGACTTCGTCAAGAACGACGCCCTGACGCTCACCGTCAATGTGCCGCAGGAGATCTCGTTCATCATTGCTGCCGATGGCATCGAGCCGGCCCCCGCCGATATTTCGATCGCGTGGCCGGTCGACAATTCGACCCCGTGGTCCGGTCCGCTCATCGTGGGGGGCGCCGTTGCGCTGCTCCTCGGCCTCGGGTTCCTGTTGTGGGCGACGAACCACATGCGCTCGTCCCGCGGTCCCCGCCGCAAGCCTCAGAAAATGCCTAAGGTGCCCCGCGCTCGCGGGCTCAAGCGCGGCAACAAGAAGGCTGTCGAGCCCGCGCGTCGAGTGATTGCCGCGCTGCCTGTCGTTCTCGTGGGGGCACTCGTCCTCACGGGATGTAGCCCTGCCGGCTCATCCGCCGATCTCGAGCCGACCCCCACGGCGACGGCGCCCGCGGGTGCCCAGCTCGATCCGCCGGCAGTGACGGTGCGTCAGGTCGAGCGCATCATCGGCAAGATCGGCGTGGTTGCCGAGCAGGCGGATGCGGCACGCGACGCTGACCTCATCGCGACCCGTTTCTCGGGGCCGGCGCTCGCGGCTCGCCTGGCCAATTACACGATCCGCGGCAACGACCCGTCGATCACCGAGATGCCCACGGCGATTCCCGACGGCAAGGTGACCTACATTGTGCCGCAGCAGACGGATACGTGGCCCCGCACGGTCATGGCCGTGGTGCAAGACGGCAAGGACGTGACAATCCCGCCGGTTGCGCTGTTCCTCGTGCAGTCCGACCCAAGATCGGACTACCACGTGGAGTACGCGATCACGCTCGAGCCTTCTGCCGTGCTCCCGCCAGCAGCGCCTGCGAGCGTGGGTGCAGCACGGCTGCCCACGGACACTGCGGTGCTCAAATACACCCCTGAGAAGGTCGTACTCGCCTACGGCGACATCCTCGAGACCGACACCGAGAGTGATGCCTACCTCGACTTCCAGGCGAAGGATGACAGCCTCCGCGAAGCCGTCGGATTGGCGGCGAAGCAGGCCCTCCAGGCTGCACTGCCCACGACAGCGAAGATGACCTTCTCGCACTCGCTCGGCGAGGGCGACCCGATTGCGCTCGCCACGAACGATTCGGGTGCTCTCGTCGCGGTCAACCTCTATGAGATGACCACCGTGACCCCCGTCGAGGCGGGTGCCGCCGTCAACCCGTCTGGGCAGGTCAAGGCGCTGTCTGGTTCGGCAATCAGCACAAAGGGCATCATTGCGACCTACAGCGACCAGCTGCTGTTCTACGTGCCGCCGGCGGGAAGTCCTGACAAGATCGTTCTGCTTGGCTACAGCCAGGGTCTCGTGAAGGCAACGGAGGTCGGATGACGAACGCACCGCTCAGCGGCGCCAATCTTCGGGGAGCAGTCGATCTCTCCTCCCTCGTGCGTCCTGCTACTGCACCGTCTGGCGGAGTAACGGCGACCGGTGTCGTGCGCGAGTCGAGCGATGCGACGTTCAGCCAGATCCTCGACCTGTCTGCGACCGTACCCGTCGTCGTCGAGTTCTATGGCCAGGGCATCCAACCGAGCCTGGCCGCGCTCGTCACGCAATATGGGGGTCGCATCGGGCTCGCGACGATCGACGCGACCGCGAACCCCCAGCTCGTGCAGGCATTCCAGGTGCAGCAGGTTCCCACGGTGGCCGCAGTCGTCGGCGGTCGGCCCATCCAATTGTTCGCGGGCATGATTCCCGAGCAGGAGCTGCGTGACGTGTTCGAACAGGTGCTACAGCTCGCCGCTCAGAACAACGTCACCGGGGTGATCCCGACTGATGGTGACGAGGGCGCTGAGCCCGTCGAGCCGCCGCTCCCGCCTCACCATCAAGAGGCGTACGACGCGATCACGGCGGGGGACTACTCGACGGCGATCAAGGAATACGAGCTCGCGATTGCGCAGAACCCGCGCGATCAGCTCGCGGTCGCTGGGCTGGCGCAGGTCTCGCTGCTCGCTCGGCTCGACGGCGTCGACGCGTCTGCGCTTCGGGATGCCGCAGCTCAGAACCCGACCGATGCTGTTGCCCAGCTCGCCGTCGCCGACCTCGATGTCTCGGGCGGTCACCTCGACGACGCGTTCGGGCGATTGCTCGACCTGTTCCCGAGCCTCGACGCCGCCCACAAGACCCTGGTGCGCACGCGCCTGCTCGAGTACTTCGAGATCGCGGGTGCGGAGGATCCGCGCGTGATGGCGGCTCGCCGTCGGCTCACGGGTCTGCTGTACTAGTGTCCGCTCCCGTCGCGGGACCCTCGGCTGGAGCCCTCGACGTGCGGCGCCGCCTCATCACCGTCGCTTCGGTCGTCGCGCCGATTGCGCTCGCCCTCGTCTTGCTCGCCACCGGAATTCCCGGTGCCGTGATCGCAATCATCGCCCTCGTTCTGTTCGTCGTACTGTTCATCGCATCGATCGTCGTCGGTTCACGGGTCACTCGTGTGATGAGGCGGGAACTCGAGGCGGGGTACTCCTCGCTCTATGACGTCGCCGACTACGACCTGAGGGATGCGCGAACGCTCGAACTGCTTCGACCGGCGTCGACTCCGCCCACCTCGTCCGGTCGACGATCTCTGGTCGCTGGAATGTTCCGGGTGAAGAGCGGCACGCTGCTTTCGCAGCGCCTCCGAGACGAGGACTAGCGCTCGGGCGTCAGCCACAGGGCGCCGAGCGGCGGGAGTGTGAGCTCGACGGATGCGGGCCGGCCCTGGAACGGCTCATCCGCCGCCGTCACCGATCCGTAGTTGCCCACGCCCGACCCCCCGAATTCGGCGGCATCGGTATTGATCACCTCGCGCCACACTCCAGCGAAGGGCAGGCCGACGCGGTAGGGACCAACGGGTGTGCCGCTGAAGTTGAAGAGCCCGACCAGCGGCTCGCCAGCCTTCGACCAGCGCACGAACGCAAGAATGTTCTGGGCGGAGTTGCCGCCGTCGATCCACTCGAAGCCCGCGGGGTCGTTGTCCTGCTCCCACAGTGCGGGGGTCGCGGTGTACACGCGATTGAGCTGGCCGACGAGACGTTGCAGGCCCTGGTGCACGGGCTGGTCGAGGATCCACCAGTCGAGCCCGCGCTCCTCGCTCCACTCGCTCGGCTGGCCGAATTCGCTGCCCATGAAGAGCAACTGCTTGCCGGGGTGGGCCCACATGAACGACAGGTACACGCGCACGTTGGCGAGCTTCTGCCACTGATCGCCGGGCATCTTGTGAAGGAGGGATCCCTTGCCGTGAACCACTTCGTCGTGGCTGATGGGCAGCAGGAAGTTCTCGCTGAACGCGTAGAAGAACGAGAAGGTGATGTCGTTGTGGTGGTACGAGCGGTACATGGGGTCTTCCTGCATGTACTGCAGTGAGTCGTGCATCCACCCCATATTCCACTTGAGCCCGAAACCCAGGCCCGAGGATGCCGTGGGCTTGGTGACCCCTGGCCAGCTCGTCGACTCCTCCGCAATCATGACGATGCCGGGGTTGCGCTTGTAGGCGGTCGCGTTGACCTCCTGCAGGAAGCTGATCGCTTCGAGGTTTTCGCGGCCGCCGTACTGGTTGGGCAGCCACTCGCCCTCCTTGCGGGAGTAATCGAGGTAGAGCATGCTCGCGACGGCGTCGACTCGCAGGCCGTCGATGTGGAATTCCTCGAGCCAGTAGAGCGCGTTCGCGACGAGGAAGTTGCGCACCTGCGACTGGCCGAAGTCGAAGATGAGGGTGCCCCAGTCCATCTGCTCGCCGCGCCGCGGGTCGCTGTGCTCGTAGAGCGCCTGTCCGTCGAATTTCGCGAGCGCCCACTCGTCCTTCGGGAAGTGCGCAGGCACCCAGTCGACGAGCACCCCGACC
>CAYZHZ010000071.1:0-14337 GCA_964477625.1 uncultured Salinibacterium sp. | reverse complement strand
GTTGGTCATGGGTGCGCAGATGAAGCCAGACGAGTGCTTCACCATCCACGCGATCCATTCTTGGCTTGCCAGTTCGGCCGCGATGATGATGTCGCCCTCGTTCTCGCGCCCCTCGTCGTCGGCAACGATGACGGGTCGACCGAGTCGCAGGGCTGCGACGGCCTCGGGGATGCTGGAGAGGCTCATGCGTGGGTCCTTTCGGTGGAACCGGTGGTCGGGCGTTCGCCGGTGGTCGAGCGTGTCGAGACCTCACTGAACTCGTTCAGCCGGGCTACGTGGCGGGCGAGGATGTCCGTCTCGGTGTTCACGGTGTCGCCGACGCCCTTCGCGCCGAGCGTCGTGGCGGCGAGCGTCTCGGGGATGAGCGAGACCTCGAACCAGTCCCTGCCGACGCCGCTCACGGTGAGGGAGACCCCATCGACAGCGATCGACCCCTTGCCGGCGACGAGCGGGGCGAGGTTCGGGGCGAGATCGAAGCGCACGACTCGCCACGCGCTGCCCGGTTCGATCGACAGCACCGTCGATGTGCCGTCGATGTGTCCCTGCACGATGTGGCCGCCGAGGCGATCGCCGACCTGCGCCGCGCGCTCGATGTTGACGGTTGCCCCGGCGCCGAGCGTTCCCAGGTTCGACATCGCAAGGGTCTCGGCCATCACGTCGGCCGTAAACCAGTCCGCCCCCTGGTCGACAACGGTGAGGCACACGCCGCTCACCGAGATCGAGTCGCCGTGGGAGGCGTCGCTCACCGCGAGGGGCGCGCGCACGGTGAGGCGTGCGGCGTCCGCCTGCTTGTCCCAGGCGACAACCTCTCCGAGCTCTTCGATGATCCCCGTGAACATGTCAGTGTCCTTCCATTGCGCGCAGGGCCGTGGGCCGGGCGCTGAGGTGCAGGTCGTCGCCGAGCTGATCGAGGGCGAGGATCGTCAGCTCGCGAGCATCCGCAATGCTGTCGACGCCGATGTCGCCGACGGCCAGCCGCGACCCGCCGAGCAGTTTCGGCGCCAGGTAGATGGAGTACTCGTCGACGAGCCCCGCGGCGATGAACGCGCTCGCGAGGGTCGGGCCTCCCTCGACGTACACGCGGCGCACGTCGCGCTCAAACAGTCGAGCGAGCACGTCGTCGATATCGCGCGAGCGAGTCACGATGACGCCCGCCGGGTGGGCGTGCAGTCGAGCGTCGGCGGGGATGCCGCGTTCGCCGATAACGACAGGTAGGGGTTGGTGTGGCAGCAGCTCGCCCCCGTCACCGCGCGCGGTGAGGCTGGGATCATCGGCGAGTACGGTGCCGGTTCCCACAACGATGGCGTCCGCGCGGGCGCGTTCCTCATGCACTCGCTGTCGGGAGGCGGTACCGGTGATCCACTGGCTGGAGCCGTCGTTCGCCGCGGCGCGGCCATCCAGGCTCGCGGCCCACTTGACGGTCACGTAGGGGCGACCGAGCCGGGTCGCGGTGACCCACTCGTGCAGGAGCACGCTCGACTCGTCAGCGAGGACCCCAGAAATCACGTCGACGCCGCCGTCGCGCAGGCGCTCGGCGCCACCCCCCGCAGCGGGGCTGGGATCGGTGAGCGAGTAGACGACGCGCGCGACACCGGCTTCGAGGAGCGCAACGCTGCACGGGCCGGTGCGACCCTGGTGGTTGCAGGGCTCGAGGGTGACGACGGCGGTGAGTCCGTGCGCGTCGGCGACCTTCGAGAGGGCGTCGATCTCGGCGTGCGGCGTGCCTGCCCCGTGGTGCCAGCCCTCAGCGACGATCGTGCCGTCGGCATCCAGCAGCACGCACCCGACCTGGGGGTTGCCACCCGTGACCGGACCCTGCGCGGCGAGCACGAGGGCGCGGCGCATCGCCGTCTCGTAGGTCTCGCTGCCGGTCATCCTGCGCCTCACGTCTGTTCTCAGACGGGCTCCAGGGAAATGGTCGAACGGCATTGCCGAACTACCCGTGCACCTCCCATCCGGACTGAGGAATCTTACGATCCCATTACCGTCGGTCCCGGAATTCCACCAGGTCAACCCGACTCGCGTCAGGCTCGCGGACTGTCACCGCCGGTTCGGACTTTCACCGACCCCGGAGCACGTACTACTTGCTTCGTACGAGTGTAACCAACGCGCCTGTGCGCGAACTATTCCCGAGCTGCGTACGAGATGACTGCCGGCAGCTCCGCGAGGGACTGGATGATGCGAACCCCCGCCCCCGCCGCTGCAGCAACCTCGGCTGCTGTTGCCCCGCCAGACCTATCGAGCCACACGCCGGTGAGTCCCGCGGCTGCTGCTCCCATTGCGTCGGTCGCGAGGCGGTCGCCGATGTACACCGCGGAGCCGGGCTCCACGCCGAACTGGGCCACTGCGTGCTCGAAGATGCGGGCATCCGGCTTGGCGTATCCGAACTCGTGACTCGTGACGAGGTGTTCGATGCGATTGGTGAGGCCGAGGGCATCCAGTTTCGCCATCTGAAAGTCGAGGATGCCGTTGGTGATCATGCCGATGCGCACGCCCATGTCGTCGAGTCGATCGAGGCAGGGGAGGGTGTCGTCGTAGAGGGTCCAGGCGCGGCGGTACTCGATGAGGTAGGTGTCGAACCACTTTTCCGCGTCGGTGTCGAGTTCGAAGGCGACGCCGTGCGGGTGCATGAAGTCGCGCACGCGTGCGTGACGCTGGCCGAGGTAGCTGAGTTCTCCCGCGAGGTAGCGGGAGTAGTGCTGTTCTTCGAGTTCGTCCCAGCGATCCTGTTCGCGCGCCGCGTCGGCGTCAGGCACGACCGCGGCGAGGTGCGCGGCGATCCCGTCGCGCACGGCGGTGCGGTGGGCGAAGAGCGTGTCGTCGAGGTCGAAGATGGCGACGGTGATCTCGGGCATGAGGGCCACTGGCGGGAGGCTCAGCGCCGCTGCAGGAAGCCCACGCGGTCGTACACCCGCGCGAGGGTCGCATCGGCGATCTCGGCAGCACGGTCCGCGTTGCCCGCGAGGATGCGGTCGAGTTCGGCCGGGTCGGCGAGCAACTCAAGCGCTCGGGTGCGGATCGGGGCGAACTCTTCGGTGACCACCTCGGCGACTGCACCCTTGAGGTCGCCGTATCCGCGGCCCTCGAACTCGACCTCGAGGTCGGTGATGGAGCGACCGCTGAGCACCGAGTGAATGGTGAGCAGGTTGGAGACGCCAGCCTTCTTCTCCCGGTCGAATCGAATCTCACGCTCATCATCGGTCACGGCGGACTTGAGCTTCTTTGCGGTGCGTGACGGCTCGTCGAGCAACCAGAGCACGCCATTCTCGTTGGCCGCAGATTTGCTCATCTTGGCGCTGGGCTCCTGCAGGTCGTAGACCTTCGCAGTTTCCTTGAGGATCTGCACCTCGGGCACGACGAAGGTGTCGCCGAAGCGCGAGTTGAAGCGCCCCGCGAGGTCACGCGTGAGCTCGATGTGCTGGCGCTGGTCCTCGCCGACGGGTACAACGGTGGCGTCGTACAGCAGGATGTCCGCCGCCTGCAGGATCGGGTAGGTGAAGAGACCCACCGACGCTGAATCCGACCCCTGCTTGGCCGACTTGTCCTTGAACTGGGTCATGCGGCTCGCCTCGCCGAAGCCCGTGATCGTGTTGAGCACCCAGGCGAGTTGAGTGTGTGCCGCGACCTGGGATTGCACGAAGAGAGTCGAGTTGGCGGGGTCGATCCCGGCGGCGATGTACTGCGCCGCGGTGCGGCGGGTCTGTTCGCGAAGCAGGGCAGGGTCCTGGGGAACGGTGATCGCGTGCAGGTCGACGACGCAGAAGATGGCGTCGTGGGTCTGCTGCATGTCCCGCCACTGCAGGAGTGCACCCATGTAGTTGCCGAGGTGGAGGGAGTCGGCGGAGGGTTGCATTCCGGAGAAGAGACGGGGTTTGGTCATCCGCCCATTCTTTCAGACCGGTGGTCGAGCGACGTCGAGACTCACACCTCGTAGTCGACGACGACGGGTGCGTGGTCGCTCCAACGCTGGTCCCACGTTGCTGCGCGATCGACGGTGTAGTTCTTCACCGTTGCGGCGAGCTCGGGGGTGGCCACGTGGTAGTCGATGCGCCAGCCGGTGTCTTTATCGAAGGCCTGTCCGCGCTGCGACCACCAGGTGTACGGCCCGTCGACCTCGCCTGCCCACTGCCGGCCCACATCCACCCAGCCGAGTCCCGGCCCGGTCGTGCCGTCGACTGCCTCGACCGGTGCTCCCTCAGCGCCGAAGAAGCGGTCGAAGTAGCTGCGTTCACGCGGGAGGAACCCGGCGTTCTTGCGGTTGCCCTTCCAGTTGCGGATGTCGAGTTCGCGGTGCCCGACGTTGAGGTCGCCCACGATGAGCGCGAGCGGTGAGTGGGCGCGCAGCTCGGGCATCCTCGCTTCCATGGCGTCAAGGAAGGTGTACTTCTCGACCTGCTTGGGGCTGTCTGCCTCGCCCGAATGCACGTAGGCAGAAACCACGGTGACGACCTGGTCGCCGACCGAGTAGTCGGCTTCGATCCAGCGCCCGGCACTGTCGAACTCTTCGGCGCCGAGTGTGACGCGATGGATGCTCGCCCGATTGCGCGACGCGATAGCGACGCCCGCTCGCCCTTTCGCGGTTGCCGCGTCGTGCACGATGTCCCACTCGCTGCCGAGCAGGTTCTCGAGGTCTTCGGTGGCCGCGCGCACCTCTTGCATCGCGAGGATGTCGACACCCCGGGCATCCAGCCACTCGCCCATGCCCTTGCGGAAGGAGGCGCGCACGCCGTTTGTGTTGACTGATGCAATTCGCAGCGGCTTGGCCATGATTTCGAGCCTATCCAGCACGACTGACGTCGCCGTTCCACCGAAGCCTCAGGCGGATCTAGAGCGCCACCGCAGGGTCGCTCGGCTCGATCGTCGTCTTGCGGCCGCGCTTGCGCTTTCCCGAGAGGTCGAGGCCGTCGTCATCGGCACCGACCGCGATCCAGGCGCCCCCGATGAGGATCACCTGGCAGACGAGGTTAAACCAGATGAGCAGACCGATGATGACGGCGAAGGAGGCGAGCAGAGGGTTGCTCGTCGCCCCACCGAGCAGCGCAGTACCCAGAAACTTGAGCACGCCGAGCGCGAGTGCCGCCAGCAGCGTGCCCTGCGCGAGCAAGCGGAAGGGGATGGCGATGCCGGAGACGAATCGGTAGAAGGCCCCGAGTACGAGGGAGTCGAGCAGGAAGACAAGCACGAATCCCACGACGCGAGCGAGGATGACGGCGGTATCCGAGTCCGCGTCGATGCCGAGCGCCTCAAGCGCCCACCCGAGCATGGCGGATGTCAGCACGGTCAGCGCGGCCGAGAGAAGGATGCCCAGGGCGAAGGCCAGCGCGATGCCCAGGTCCTTGAGCTTGAGAAGCAGGAAGTTCGCGTCCTGGCCGGGTAGCCCGAACATGGTGCGCATGGCATCGCGCCCCGACGCGAGCCAGCCCAGCGCGGTGAACAACAGCACGCCCGCGGCAATCACACCCGTCCAGCCGAGGATCGCCGCTGAGAACAGCTGGTCGGGCTTGATGGCGCCGCCGTCTCCCGCGTCGATGAGACCCGGAATGCTCGTCTCCAGCAGTGTGAAGAGCGCATCCTGTAGATGCGGGCTCGAGCGGATGACCGACCCGGCGACCGCGAAAGCCACCCAGATCGCCGCGAAGACGGCAAAGATCGCCTGATACGAGAGTCCGGCGGAGAGGATGGGGCCTCGGCGAGCGGTGTAGTGCATGAACACGCGCACGGGTTTGAGGTGCGTGACCCACGTGACAACGGCGGCGATCCGCTCCTTCACACCCATTCCTCCACCCTAGCTAGGCTGACAGCGGGCAACTTCTATGGAGAGGAATCACCAGATGGAATTGCACGGCGTCGGCGTCGGACGCGGCATGGCGATGGGCCCCATCCTGAGGATGCCCGACCCGCTCCCCGAGCCTCCCGCCTCCCGGCACACCGGCGATGCGGCTGCCGAGTACGCGACCGTGCAGCACTCACTCGCGGCCGTCGCGGCCGAGCTCACTGCCACGGGAGTCAGGGCGGGCGGAACAGCGAAGGACGTGCTCCAGGCCGCGGCCATGATGGCCCAGGACCCCGCCCTCGCCGACGACATCAAGGCGCGCATCGAGTCGGGGTGGAGCGGCGAGCGCGCGGTGTTCGACGCGTTCGACGCGTTCCGGGTCATCCTTCTCGGCATGGGCGGGTTGATGGCTGAGCGCGCGACCGATCTCACTGACGTTGCCCAGCGCGTGCGTGCCCACCTGCGCGGCGTGCCGGTACCCAGCGTTCCGTCGAGCGATTCGCCGTTCATCCTGGTCGCTGCCGATCTCGCCCCCGCAGACACTGCGCTACTCGACCTCGACAGGGTGCTCGGGTTCATCACGCGTGATGGGGGGCCCACGAGCCACACGGCCATCCTTGCCCGCTCACGATCGATCCCGGCGATCGTCGGCGTCTCGAAAGCGCTCGAGCTCAGCGAGGGCACGGTCGTCGTGATGGATGCCGCGGCCGGACTCGTCACGTCCGACCCCGATGACGCACTCATCTCCCTGGCCAACCGCCGCATCGCCGCGCGAGCCGCGGCCTCGACCGAACCGATCGTCGAGGGTGCTCTCGCCGACGGTACGAGAGTTCCCCTGCTGGCCAACGTGGGATCGCCCAAGGACGCCCCCGAGGCGGTAGCGCTCGGCGCCGAGGGCGTCGGGCTGTTTCGAACCGAGTTCCTCTTCCTCGACTCGAGAACCGCGCCGACCGTGGCCGAGCAGCAGAAAAAGTACACGGAACTGCTCGACTACTTCCCCGGCAAGCGCGTCGTGGTGCGCGCGCTCGATGCGGGCGCTGACAAACCCTTGAGCTTTCTCGCACCCGAACACGAGCAGAATCCCGCGCTCGGTGTGCGTGGCTTGCGTGCTCTGCGGGCGAGCGAGCAGGTCTTGGTCGACCAGTTGACCGCGCTGAAGGGCGCACAGGATGAGACCGCGGCCGACCTGTGGGTCATGGCACCGATGGTCGCCGATGTCGAGGAGACCGAGTACTTCGTGCAGCTCGCGAAAGCGCTCGGGCTGCAGACGGTCGGGGTGATGGCCGAAGTGCCCTCCCTCGCCGTCATGGCCGACCACGTGTTCTCCAGCGCGGACTTCGTCTCGATTGGCACCAACGATTTGACCCAGTACACGTTGGCGGCGGACCGCACACTGGCGCGCGTCGCGAGCTACCAGGATCCGTGGCATCCGGCCGTGTTGAGGCTCGTCAAGCTTGTCGGGGATGCCGGCGCAACCGCCGACAAGGGCGTGGGCATTTGTGGCGAGGCAGCGGCCGATCCGCAGCTCGCGGTCGTGCTCGTGGGTCTCGGTGCCACTTCGCTGTCGATGACGCCCGCGGCGCTCGCCGAGGTGCGCGCCGAACTGGCGACCGTGACACTCCAACAGGCCAGAGCCAAGGCGGATGCCGCACTCGCGGCCCCGACCGCCTCCGCGGCCCGACGAGCCGCCGCCTCGGCGTAGCAGTCCCCCTTTTTGGGGACCGGTTTTCCCCCATTCTGGGGACAATCCGATGTGGTGCGCGCTCCGGCACGGCTGCCACACTGGACAAGCTCCTGAACCCGAAGCGGGAGCAAGAAATGGTACCCGAAACCATGCAGTACACCTTTACCCGAAACTCGTAGACCCCGGAAACACGTCGGCACCGGCCGGTAGTGCTTCCCGGCGCTACCAGTTCCCCTTTCGTGCCCGCGTGTTCCGGGGCCTGCGAACCTGCGTGCAGTCTTTGCCTGCGCGCCCAACAGGTTGGCAAACCCGACAATGCTCTTACCCACGCTCTTTTCCCGACCCTCTCTCGCGCGCCGATTCGCTGCAGTAGTCGCGACTCTCGCCACAGCAACCCTTCTCGCCGTCTCGGTGCCGATGACGGCCAATGCGGCTCCGGGCGACTCGACCGTCACGGTGAACGTCAAGTCCCTGCGGTCGGCGTCGAGCACCGTCGACGGACTCGCGGGCGTCACCGTCCGCCTCTTCGAGGACGATGCCGCGAACAACACGGCGGGCGCGGCGACCCCCTTCACGTGTCTCACCGACGCCTCCGGCGTCTGCACCATCACGGTGCCGAACACCCAGAACAACGGGGCGAATAACAAGCGCTTCTGGGTGCGCGTCGACAGCGCGCCGAACGGATATTTCGTCAACGACTACCTCGTGACGGGCAACAACACGACGCAGGGCAACGATCGCTTCGCCGCAACCCCGCAGGCGTATCGCACCCCGGTTCTCAACAACTCGACCGTGACTATGCCCTCGACGAGCTCGATGCCGTCGACGTCGAAGCTGCCCGGCATCAACAACCAGGTGAGCACGTCCGACCGCTGGGTGTCGGGCGCCGCGTTCTCGGTCTCGAAGAACAACAACCGCTACCAGCCGACGTGTACGCCTCCCGTCGAGATCGCGGTCGTTCTCGACCTCTCGCTGTCGATGGAGGGCGCGGGCCTCGCGGGGGCGAAGGCCGCTGCAAAGCAGTTCATCGCTTCCCTGGTCGGTTCCGGTGCCACCGTCGCGCTGTACACCTTCTCGACGACGGCGCCAGCCGATTCAGGAAATTCGGGCCGCAACTGGGCGGCGCTCGAAGTAACGCAGGCCAACCTGGCGACCTTCAACAGTCGCATCGACGCCTACACGACGTGGGGCTACACCAACTGGGATCGCGGCCTCTGGCAGGTCAAGGATGCCGCTGGCAATTACGACATCGCGGTCGTGCTCACCGACGGTAACCCGACGGTCTTCGGCAGCGAGCCCACCTCGACCTGGACCAACCTCCAGAAGACGCAGGAGGCGGTCTTCTCCGCCAACGCTCTCAAGTCCGAGGGAACGCAGATCCTCGCGTTCGGCGTGGGAACGGGTCTCTCCGGCCCGGCAGACAACCTCATCGCGATCTCGGGCGCGACCCCGTGGAACGGCCAGGCAGGTACCGTCGCGAGCTCCGACTACTTCCAGACCGACAAGTGGGCGGATGTCGGCATGGGCCTGACCTCGCTCGCGAAGTCTGTCACCTGCGCTGTGCCGATCGAGGTCACCAAGACCGAGGTCCTTGCCAACGGAACCACCCAGGCCGGCAACGGCTGGGAGTTCACGGCTACCAACTCGGGCGGCGTCGGGGCGCTCCCCAACGGCACCCAGGTGACCGCGAACGGCGGCAAGGCCAACTGGACGCTGACGTTCGCCCAGCCGGGGGACTCCACGAGCATCTCGCTCACGGAGACCGCCAAGCAGGGCTGGACGTTCACGAGTGTCGAGTGCACGAACAAGGGCACGGTCATCCCGAACATCCCACAATCCCTGCCCATCTCGATCCCCGGGGTCAAGGTCGGCGACGACATCAAGTGCGCCGTCACCAACACGCAGCCGCAGGCCGCGAGCCTCAAGGTCGTCAAGCTCTGGGTCGTCAACGACGGCGCGCCCGTCGCGAACGGTCAGCAGCCCGACGGGCTCTCGGCCCAGCTGACGGTCAACGGTGACGACAAGGCCTGGGGTGCTGTGCATGCGGGCTACACCAAGGGCTCGACCGTGACTCTCAACGAGAAGACGACGGACACGAGTGAGCTCTGCACGATCACGGACAAGAAGCTCACAAGCCCGTCGACGGCGGCCCTGCCGTACCAGGCGACTCTCGCCAATGCGACGAACGAGTACGCGATCACCAATTACGTGACGTGTGATTCCGCGCCGCAGCTGCAGCTCAAGAAGGTCGTGACGGACGGAGTGGTTCCCGCGAACAAGTGGACGCTCACCGCGACCGCATCGGGTGCCACCACCATCACGGGCAAGGGGCTCGCGCCCTATGCTCCCGCGAAGGCTGGCATCGCCTACTCGCTGACGGAAACCCCCGACGCTGGCTACGAGGGCTTCACCAAGAGCGCCTGGGTCTGCACGATCACGGACGGGCCCGGAACGGGCCAGACCCTGCCGACCACGGGTGACAAGGTCACTCTCTCGGTCAACACCAAGGTCGAGTGCGTCATCACGAACACGGCCAAGAACGTCGTCCCCGGCTTCGACAAGGCCGCGGGAACCGCGACGGCCAACGCCGACGGTACCTGGAACGTGAGCTACACGCTCACGGCATCCAACCCGTCAGCGGTGCTCGGCGTGACCTTCGACATCGATGACACCCCGAACCTCCCGGCGGGCGTCACTGGTGTGAGCGCGACGGTTCAGCCTCAGGGTGGCGCAGCATCCACGTTCCCGTGGACGAGCGGAACCTTCACGGTCGCCGACGACGTCACGATCGCCGCTGGTGGCGCGCCGAAGGTGTACACGGTGACCCTCACGGTTTCCGTCGCGCCCGGTACCGCACCGACCTCGCTCGAGTGCAAGCCCGCTGGTGGCGGCATGGACAATGACGCGGTGCTCACTCCCGTGGGGGGAACCCCCATTGCGGATGATGCCTGTGTCTCGATCACGCCTCCCACCGTCTCCCACACCAAGACGCTGAAGAGCTACTCGCAGAACGCCGATGGCACGTGGACGGTTGTCTATGACGTGAACGTCACGGCCGCAGGTTCCGGCGTCGCGCTCTACAACCTCTCGGATGTCCCGAAGCTTGGCGCCGGCATCACGGCAACGGGTACGGCGACGGGTCCCGCCCAGGCGGCTTCGTGGAATGGCGCCGGTACGACGACTCTCGCGACCAACCAGCCCATTCAGGCCGGTGCGGCCCAGAAGTACACGATCACGCTCATCGCGACGGTAGCGGCTGGCGTCATCGGCACCCCCGCCGCAGATTGCACGCTGGAGCAGGGCGAGGCGGGAACCGGGTTCCTCAACACCGCGACCCTCACCGTCAACGGCAAGAACACGACAGTTGAGGACTGCGCGAGCCCGGTGAAGCCGACGCTCGACAAGGCCTGGATCTCGACGACCCAGAACCCCGACGACACCTGGAGGGTGACGTTCGAGGTCAAGGTCGCGAACCCCAGCGACGCCGCGGGCCTGTACTACTCGCTCACCGACACCCCGGAGTTCCTCGACGGTGTGACGGTGACGGGACGCACGGTTGCCCTCAACGGTGGTGCTGCAACGGCGTGGAACGGAACCGACCCGCTCGCCACGAACCGGGCGCTGGCCAAGTCGACGACCGACACCTACGTGCTGGTCTTCACAGTGGATGTTCCGCTGGGTCTTCCCTCGGACAAGCTCGAGTGCAAGCCCAGCACACCCAAGCACGGCTTCTTCAACAGCTCGACGATGACCTCAGGCAACGACTCGACGACGGACACCGACTGTGGACCCGTCGAGGAGGGCGTGCTGCCGCTCGTCGAGAAGACGGTGAAGCCCGGATTCCCGCGCCAGGTCGCGGGCGGTGACTGGGTCATCCAGTACACGGTGACGGTGTCGACCCCGCAGGACAACACCCTTGCGGCGAAGTACACCCTCAACGACGCGCTCAAGTTCGGCGACGGCATCACGGTGCTCTCCTCGTCGATCTCGGGTCCGGTCGCGACCAACCCCAACTGGAACGGACGCACAGACACCTCGGTGGTCTCGAACGTCGTGCTCCCCGCGGGTCAGTCGCACGTGTACACCGTCTCGGTGAGCGCGCGTCTCGCGGAGGGAGTGGTGAACACGCCCGCCTCGGACTGCACGCTCGAGCGCCCGGAGGCCGGCACCGGGTTCCTCAACACGGTGGTGCTCACGAGCGGATCGCTCGAGCGCACGGCCGAGGCCTGCAAGAGCCCCGCCGCCCCCGAGTTCGTCAAGGATCTGGTGGGGACCCCCGTGAAGGGAGCCGACGGCAAGTACACGATCACGTACACGCTCAAGGCCACGAACCCCTCGACGCTCGAGCTCAACTATGACCTCGACGACACCCTCGGGTTCGCGAGCGGCGTGACGATCTCCAGCGCGACGGTCACCGGCGCCCAGGGCATCCCGACGAACGCAGCCTGGAACGGGGCGGGTACCACCCGCGTCACGACCGGCAAGGCGATCGCCGCGGGCGTCACAGACACCTACACGGTGACGGTCGTCGCGACCCCGACGGTGAATATCGCCGACGCGAACCTCGCCTGCAAGGAGGCGACGCCGGGCAAGGGCTACTTCAACGGAGCGGTTCTCACGAGCGGTGCCGACACGTATGCGGATGATGCGTGCGCACCCATCACCAAGGTCGAGCTGCCCAAGCTCGCGAGCACCGGCTCGTCGGTGAACGCGGCCTGGTGGGTGGGTGGCGCACTGCTGCTCGTGCTGGGGGCGGCGCTCCTCGCGCTGCGCGCCAAGCGTCGCCAGCCGAAGCACTGAGCACCGGCCGCATCACTCTGATAACTGAATAGCCGGCGCGGGTCGGACGACATTGGCAAAGAAATTTCGTCCGATCCGCGTCATAGTTCGCGGGCTACGCCGTCTCTTTCTGTGAGATCAGCACTGGTGCTGCTCTCTTCCCATAGGGACAATAAGAGGGACCCGGGAAATGGATCAGGGGGATGAACGAGAATGGCGCTCTGAAGCTAACCACTTCAGACGAGCAGTTGATCGAGCATACACGCGCTGGGGACGAGCGCGCCTTTGCCGAGCTTTGGAAACGCCATTTTCGCTCGGGGGCACGTGTCGCCCGCCAGTTCACGTCGTCGCTAGATGCGGATGACCTCGTTTCTGAGGCCTATACGCGCATCTATCAACGCGTTCTGGCGGGCGGCGGCCCGACCGGAGCATTCCGCCCGTACCTCTACACGACTATTCGCAACGTGGCCTCGACCTGGGGCGCGGCGTCTAAGGATGTGCAGGTGGACGACATCGCAGACTTTGAAGATCCAGACACGATCGATGATCCCGTCGCGTTCGCTCTCGATCGAACCCTTACCGTAACGGCCTTCCGCAGCCTTCCGGAACGCTGGCAGTCTGTGCTCTGGTACACCGAGGTCGAGGGCATGGACCCGCACGAGGTTGCGCCGCTCATGGGCATGACCGCCAATGGGGTGGCTGCTCTGTCGTATCGAGCTCGCGAGGGGCTTCGCAAGGCGTGGTTGCAGGCCCACGTTAGTGACGCTACTGCCTCAGGTGACTGCCGGTGGACGATTTCTCGCATGGGTGACCACGCTCGGAACGGGCTCACGGCTCGGGAAGCCGAGCGCATGAACGCTCATCTGACGACATGCGATCGCTGCGCGATCATCAACGAGGAAGTGGATGAGGTCGGTTCGCGCCTCGCGCTCGTCATGATCCCACTCCTGCTCGGGGGTGCCGCCGGCGGAACGATGTTGTCGACGATGTCAGAGAACGGCGGCGCTCTCGCGTCGGTCGCTTTCGCCATCCCTGCCATGCCGGAGACGGTTGTCGCTGGCGGAACCGCTGTCGCGGGGGGCGTTGCCGGGCTGTTCGCCGCGACCGCTCCGGCCGCACTGGTGGGTGCGCTCGCGATCGCCGTCGCCATAACGGGGGGCGTGATCGTCAATACGCATCCTGAGGGTGGTGCTGCACGCGGCGATGCCACCTCGAGTGATGGGGGTGCGGATGATGCGGCGCTCGTCACTTCGACCACCGACGCCTCCGCGTTCGGCCTCGACAACCCTGCCCACATTCCCGCGGGCACCGGCACCGTCCTCCAGGGTGTCGGCGGAGTAGTCGACAGCGTGGTCGGAGGCCTCGGTACGGTGGTGGGCGGAGTCACCAGCGGGCTCGGCTCGACCGTCGGTGGAGTTGTCGGAGGGGTCGGCACGGTTGTCGGCGGCGTAACTAGTGGTGTCGGGGGAGTGGTCGACGACGTCGTCGAGCCAGTGGTCGAGGCCGTCGTTCCCCCCACCGTCGCGACGGTGGATGTCTCTCTGAGCGGCAGGGGAGTGCCCGGGGCCACCGTGACCGCGTCGGTCGGCGGAGCCGTCTACGCGTCGACCGTGATCGGGTCGAACGGCACCTTTTCCCTCACGGTCGCGGGCGTTCCTCAGGGGTCCACAGTCGGGCTACAACAGCACCTGGGTGGACTTCTCAACATTCTGAACATCCCGCTGAGCCTCGACTCTGGCGTCGTCGGCGCGGTCGTCAGCCTCCTGAACTGACGCTCGAACCGAACTGAAAAATAGTTCGGTTCGTCGCGTCATAATCGCGCCCGTCGAGAGTCTCTCTGTGCGAGGGGGAATCCCTGTTCCTCGAACGTCACGAGGAACGTCGGCTCCCGCCCGTTCACCCAGAGGTGGGCGGGGGCCGATCCGCCCTCTGAGCGAACCTTACGGTTGGCCGCGAAGAATAGCCTGCTTTACCTCGGCGATGGCCTGGGTGACCTGGATGCCTCGCGGGCACGCGTCGGTGCAGTTGAAGGTCGTGCGACAGCGCCACACGCCTTCCTTGTCATTGAGGATGTCTAGGCGTACCTGAGCACCCTCGTCGC
>CAYZHZ010000070.1:0-14359 GCA_964477625.1 uncultured Salinibacterium sp. | reverse complement strand
GGTGCGGGCCGCCGAGGCGGCGGCCGGCCAGGTCTCCGCGAAGCCCCCACGCGCCGTCAAGCCCGCCGCGGGCAAGCGCCAGGGCCAGCTCGACGAGGTAGCAGAGCGGCTCGGTGACCGACTGAACACCCGAGTGAAGGTGACTCTCGGTGCGAGCAAGGGTCAGATCGTCATCGACTTCGCCACCGTGGGAGACCTCAATCGCATTCTGGGAGAACTCGGCGAGCCGGGATTCAGCAAGTAATGGTCGAGGTCGAGGTCGACGATCCGTTCGCCACTGACGTTCGGCTGCTACTCGATGAGCACCTCGTCGAGATGCGTGCGACCTCGCCCGCCTGCAGCGTGCATGCGCTCGAGCCCGAGCAACTCGGTGAAGACGGGATGACCCTGCTCACGGCCCGGGAGGGCGGCGTGCTGCTGGGATGCGGCGCGCTCAAGGACCTCGGGAACGGCGAGGGCGAAATCAAATCGATGCGCACGACGGCGCAGGCGCGGGGCACGGGTGTGGCTTCGGGCCTGCTCGAACGCCTCATCCAGCTGGCACGGGATCGGGGCTACTCGGCGCTGCGGCTAGAGACCGGGGTGGAAGATCACTTCGTTCCCGCCCGCGCTCTGTATGTGAAGTACGGCTTCGAGCCCTGCGGACCGTTCGCCGAGTACACCGATGACCCCAACAGCGTCTACTACGAACTGACGCTCGATAACGTCTAACCGCGGGATTCCGCGATCGCCGCATCCGCGAGTGCCGAGTAGACCCAACCGAGGTCGTGGCCGGCCGCTTCGAGCGCCTGGGGGAGCACCGAGGTCTCGGTGAGCCCGGGAAGCACGTTCGCCTCGAGGAACCACGGGGTCCCCGCTCCGTCGACCACGAGGTCAACGCGAGACAGGTGGCGTAAACCGAGGGCGCGGTGTGCGCTGAGAGCAGTTTCTGCGGCACGCTCCGCGACCGCGGGCGAGATGCGAGCCGGAACGTAGAACCGGGTCTCTCCGGCGTTGTACCGAGCCTCGAAGCTGTAGACGCCCGACAGGGGCTCGATCTCGACCGCGGGAAGGGCAACCGGTCCATCGCCACTATCGATTATTCCCACGGCGATTTCGGTGCCGGTGATGCGTTGCTCGACGAGGGCGACATCCCAGTAGGTGTAGGCGTCGACCATCGCGCGAGGGAGGTTCGCGCGGTCATCAACAATCGTCACACCCTGAGCGGATCCGCCTTGCGCGGGCTTGACGACGAGCGGGCCAGAGAACTCGTCAGCGATCTCCTCGAGAATGCTGTTGGCCCCGAGCTCGCGGAATGCGTCTCGGGGAAGGGTGATCGAGGCGGGCGTGGGAACGCCCGCACGCGAGACCACGGTCTTGGCGGTCGGCTTGTCCCACGCGAGTCGCGCGGCGTCGGCTCGAGAACCGACGTAGGGAACACCCATGAAGTCGAGCAGCCCCCGCAGCGCACCATCCTCACCGCTGGCACCGTGGAGTGCCGGCCAGACGACATCGGGACGACTCTCGCGCAGGTACGACAGGAGGGTCGCGTCCGGGTCGCGCAATTCCACGTGGATGCCGTGCTCGAGCAGGCTGTCGGCGACGCGTCGACCCGATCTGAGTGAGACGTCGCGCTCGTGGGAGATTCCGCCGGCGAGCACGAGCACGCGGGGCTGAGATGCAGACACGTGCTATCCGAGGTTCGCGGGCGGGTTGATGAGTGAGGTCTCGGGCTTCACCGTAGCGAGCGGGCCGGTCTGTGAGAACGTCGTCAGAAGCTCAAGTTCCCCGTTGATCACGGTCGAGAGTCGACGGATGCCCTCCCTGATGAACTCGGGGGTGGGGTAGCAGAACGCCAGCCGTATCTTGTTGCGCCCGTTCCCGTCGGCGTAGAAGGCGGTGCCGGGGGTGTAGGCGACGAGCTCCTTGACCGCGCGCGGCAGCATCGACTTGGAGTCGAGGTTCTCGGGCAGGGTCACCCACACGTAGAACCCCCCGGTGGGGTTGGTCCAGCTGAGGTCGGGCAGGTAGTCGTCGAGCGCCGTGAGCATGGCGTCTCGACGCTCTCGGTAGACCCCACGGAACGTGTCGATCTGACCCTTCCAGTCGGCGCTCGACAGGTATTCGTTGATGACGTGCTGGGTGAACGAACTCGGTGAGAGCACCGCCGCCTCGTTCGCCAAAATGAGTTTCTCTCGAATCGCGTGTGGGGCAAGCGCCCACCCCACCCGAAAACCGGGTGCGAGGGTCTTCGAGAATGTGCCGAGGTACACCACCCCTTCTTCCTCGACCGAGCGCATCGCGTGCGGGGGCTGGCCGTCGAAGTAGAGCAATCCATACGGGTTGTCTTCGAGCACGAGAATGCCGTGGGATCGGCAGATCTCGAGGATCTCGAGCCGACGCTCCCACGTGAGCGTCACACCGGCGGGGTTGGAGAACGTGGGGATCGTATACAAGAACTTGATGGTCTTGCCGTCGGCCTTCAGGCGCGCAATGTGCTCGCGCAGAGCCTGAGGAATGAGACCGAACTCGTCCATCGGCACGTGCTGGATGTCGGCCTGGAATGACTTGAAGACGACCATTGCCGTCACGTAGCTGGGGCCCTCGGCGATGACGACATCACCCGGATTGATGAAGAGCTTCGTGACGAGCTCGAGCGCGTGCTGCGATCCGGTGGTCACCACAATGTCATCGACGCTCGCGCGGATGCCCTCAAGCGCCATGACCTCGAGGATGTGCTCGCGCAGCGCGGGCATCCCCTGACCCGACCCGTACTGCAGAGCGACGGGGCCGTTCTCGTGCATCACGCGCTCGATGGCGCCGTTGATGAGGTCACGGGGCAGCGCAGAGACGAAAGGCATTCCGCCGGCGAGCGAGACCACCTCGGGCCGGCTCGCGACGGCGAAGAGGGCGCGCACCTCAGAGGCGGCGAGGCCGGCGGTGCGATCCGCGTAGCTGTCGTACCACTGGTCGAGATTGGTGCCCGTGTTCGTCATGCGCTGTCCTTTTCAGTCGCGAAGTTCTCACAATAACGCGTACACAAACCAAAAGCCCCGCCCCTCAGTGGCGAATTCAGATGATCGTCGCAACACGGCGGAGAGATCAGCGTAGCTCGACGTAAGTTCATCGAGAGCTGTATAGTCATCGAATGCTGACTATTGCTTCTCGTCTCGATGTAATGAACCGGCTCGGTCGAGCGATGGCCGATCCAAGCCGTTCGCGGATTCTCATGTCTCTGCTGCAAGGCCCGAGCTATCCAGCCGTGCTGTCGCGTTCGCTCGAGCTGTCTCGTTCCAACGTCTCGAACCACCTGACGTGTCTCCGCGACTGCGGGATCGTGGTGGCGGAACCTGAGGGGCGCCAGACGCGCTACGAGATCGCGGACCCGCACCTGACAGCAGCGTTGACCGCGCTTGTTGAGGTGACGCTCGCGGTCGATGAGAACGCGCCGTGCGTGGACTCGTCGTGCACCGTTCCGGGTTGCTGCGGCGCGGGAGCAGGCGCATGAGCGCGGCGTTGACGACCGAACGACGGTCGACGCTGCACCGCCGCGTTCGCTTCATCGTCGGGTTCACGATCACGTACAACGTGATCGAAGCGATCGTCGCGATCTGGGCCGGCGTTCTGGCATCGTCGGCGGCACTGATCGGGTTCGGGCTCGATTCCGTCGTCGAAGTGCTGTCAGCGGCCGCGATCGCCTGGCAGTTCACGAGGAAAGATCCCGAGCGATGGGAGAAGGTCACGGTCCGCGCCATCGGTCTGGCGTTCTTCGCCTTGGCGGCGTATGTCACCGTCGATGCCGTGACGAGCCTGATCAGTCAGGAAGGGCCCGAACACAGCCCGCTCGGGCTCGGGATCACCGCCCTGAGCTTGCTCGTCATGCCCCTGCTGGCATGGTTCGAGGTACGCACCGGGCGTGAACTCGACTCGAAGAGCGTGCTCGCGGACGCAAAGCAGCTGATCTTGTGCGTCTATCTCTCGGGTGCCGTCTTCATCGGGCTGATCCTGAACAGCCTGTTCGGCTGGTGGTGGGCCGACTCGGTGGCCGCCCTTGTGGTCGCCGTGCTCGCGATCCGCGAAGGTATCGAGGCCTGGCGCGGTGACGTCGAATCGCCGTTCGAGGTCCTCGAAGATCTCGACAAAGACGACAAAGACTGACGACGTTCAGGCAGCGACGTCCCAGATCCTCGCAAGACGCTCGGCTGGCGTGTCCCAACCGAGCGTCTTGCGGGGCCTCGTGTTCAGTTCATGGGCGACTCGGGCGAGCTCGGCCGGGCTGTGAAGCGACAGGTCGGTGCCTTTCGGGAAGTACTGGCGGAGCAGGCCGTTGGTGTTCTCGTTGCTACCTCGTTGCCAGGGTGATGCGGGGTCGCAGAAGTAGACCGGGATATCCGTCGCGACGGTGAACGCCTTGTGCTGGCCCATCTCGCTGCCCTGGTCCCAGGTCAAGGAGCGTCGCAGTTCGGCCGGCAAGGTTCCGATGCTCCTGACGAGCGCGTCTCGCATTGCCTCGGCACCGTGGTCGTTCGGGAGATGGACGAGCATCACGTATCTCGTGGTGCGCTCGACGAGTGTGCCGATCGCGGTCTTCTGGTTCTTTCCGATGATGAGGTCACCTTCCCAGTGGCCGGGAACGGCCCGGTCGGCAACCTCGGCCGGGCGGTCGCTGATCATGACCATCGGGTCCCGATATCGGGGCTGACGCTGTTGCGCCTGACGGCGCGACTTCCGGCGAGCCCGCCCGGTGCGCAGCGACCGATGAAGCTCACGGTGCAGCTCACCTCGACGCTGGACGTAGAGTGCAAGGTAGATCGTCTCGTGGGCCACGCGCATCTCTGGCCGATCAGGGAACTCACGGCGGAGCGTCCGGGCGATCTGCTCCGGGCTCCACCGCAGATCAAGCTTGCTCTGCACATACGTGCGGAGCTCAGCGTTCAGCGCGATCTTCCCGGGCTTGGGGCGCGGCCGACGGTCGTCGGCACGCGCCTGAGCTGCGTAGGGCCGGTACGAGCCAGTACCCGGGTGACTGTTCCTGCGGACCTCTCGGCTGATCGTCGACGGACTCCGATTCAGCTCTCGCGCGATCCTGCGGATCGACCACTTCGCCAACAAGCGGTCCGCGATAAAGACCCGATCCTGCTCACTGAGGTACCTCGACGACAAAGAAGGCCGGTACGGTCGCACCGCAATGGGTGCGACCGTACCGGCCTTCTTCTTGGTTCCACTAGTCCAGACGCCTGAGCGCCACCGCTTCGTCGTGCGATAGTTCACGCCGACGATTCTGGCGGCCTCAAGGAAGCCATAGCCATTCGCGACGAGCTCGAAGTACTTCGCGCGCTCAGCATGCAGTTTCCTCCGGCCCTGCGGGATCTGCCGATCCTGACGAATCTCGAACACGAGCAACTCCTGAAGAACTCAGGTGTTGCGACGATCACAAGAACTCAAGAGTGAGGGACGGGGCCAGTAGTTCGAATTGGCTTAGGTGCACGCGGCGGCGTGTACGGCGCGCCAGCTAGCTCAGGAACTCGGCGAGGTCTGCCTCGAGTGCGGGCTTCGGCTTGGCGCCGATGACCGTCTTGACCACCTCGCCGCCGCGGAACACCTTCATCGCGGGGATCGAGGTGATCTGGTATTTCATCGCCATCTGCGGGTTGTCGTCGACGTTGAGCTTGACGATCTTGATCTTGTCGCTGTTCTCGGCCGCAATCGCGTCGAGGATGGGCGAGACCGCGCGACACGGGCCACACCACTCCGCCCAGAAGTCCACCATGATGGTGTCGCTCGAATTGAGCACCTCATCGGCGAACGTGGCGTCGGTTACTTCCTTGGCTGAGGACATTGTTCTTTCCTTCTTTCGTTAAACGGAGGCCGCGACGGGCTCGGTAGCCCGGGCGAGCTGGTCTTTGGGAAGGCCCGCGAGGTAGTGCTCCGCGTCGAGCGCGGCAACGGTGCCCGATCCGGCCGCGGTGACGGCCTGACGGTAGGTGGGGTCGATGACGTCTCCCGCAGCGAACACCCCGGGGATGTTCGTGCGCGACGTGCGTCCGTCGACCGCGATGGTGCCATGCTCGGTGAGGTCGAGCTGCCCGTGCACGAGGTGGGTGCGGGGATCAGCGCCAATGGCGATGAACAGTCCGCTCAGGTCGATCGTGGTCTCCGAGCCATCCGTGACATCGACGACGCCGATGCCCGTGACGAGCTCGTCACCGTAGATGTGCGCCACTTCCTTGTTCCAGAGGAACTCGATCTTGGGGTCAGCGAACGCACGCTCCTGCATGGCCTTGGATGCCCGCAGCGTGTCCTTGCGGTGGATGACGTACACCTTGTCGGCGAACTTCGTGAGGAAGGTCGCCTCCTCCATCGCGGAATCACCGCCGCCGACGACCGCAATGGTCTTTTGGCGGAAGAAGAAGCCGTCACACGTGGCACACCACGACACACCGTGGCCGCTGAGGCGCGTCTCATCCTCAATTCCGAGCTTTCGGTAGGCCGAGCCGGTCGCGAAGATGATCGTGAGTGCTTCGTGCACCTCGCCGCTTCCGAGCGTGACCCGCTTGACGTCGCCCTCGAGCTCGAGCTTCACGACGTCGTCGAGCACGATCTCGGTTCCGAACCGCTCGGCCTGCGCCTGCATGGCCATCATGAGCTCGGGGCCCTGGATTCCCTCGGCAAAGCCCGGGTAGTTCTCGACCTCGGTGGTCTTCATGAGTTCGCCGCCCGCCTCGACCGAGCTGGCGATGAGCAGCGGTGCGAGGTTGGCGCGTGCGGCGTAGATCGCGGCGGTGTATCCGGCCGGGCCGGAGCCGATGATGATGAGCTGGCGCACTTGTGGTGTCTCCTCTGGTGACTGCCGAATACAACACATCCTAATGACGGGGTATTCCGCGAGCCGGGGGCCCGCATGAGGTGTTCGGAGCGGGTGGATCAGGCGGCGGGAGTACGCCGCAGTCGCCGCAGAACGGGCGCCGCAAGATCCGCCAGCTGTCGATTGCGCGTGACCGCCAGCAGCCCCAGGTAGACGACCGCCATGGCACTGCCCGCGACGGCGAGGGTGACAATGGCGCCGAGGCGGGTGGCGATCGCGAAGCCCCCGGGAACGAAGGCACCCAGGGCCCACACGATGAGGATTCCCACACCCGCAGCGGCGAGGGCCGCCGCGAAGAACCCGAGGGATGCCCGCACGACGGGCCACACGGGAAGCCCGCCGAGCCGCCCGCGCAACAGTGCCGCAGCCACCACGGTCTGCACCGTGCCGGCCACGGTCATGACCAGGGCGATGCCCACGGCGATCCACTGCACCGGAAGCAGAGCCACGGCGAGCACACCAGCGATGAACACGATCGACTGCAGCGCCTGCATGAAGAACGGCGTGCGGGTGTCTTCGAGCGAGTAGTAGACGCGCTGCAGCACGAAAAGGATGGTGAAGGGCACGAGACCGATGAGGTAGGCGACGACCACGTTTCCGAGCGCACTGATGTCAGAGAAGCTGCCGCCGAACACCGCGCTGAATGGGTAGGCGAGCACCATGAGGCCGATGGCCGAGAAGATCATGATGAGCAGGATGGTCTTGAGCGATGAGCCCACGTCGTTCCGCACCGCGCCGAGGTTGCCCGCGCTCGCGTGCTCGCTCATCCGGGTGAAGTAGGCGGTCGCGATCGAGACGGTGACGATCGAGTGCGGCAACATGAAGATGAGCCACGCGTACTTGAGCACGCCGAGCGATGCCTCGCCGGAGGCCATCGTGGCGACATTGGTTTCGACGATGGCGGCGATCTGCGTGATGAGGATCATGCCGAACACCCACGCCGCCGCCTTGCCGGTGCGGCCGAGTCCGAAGCCGATCCACCGGAAGTCCGGGCGAAAGCGCAGGCCCGCCCGTCGCCAGAAGAGCGTGAGCACGAACGCCTGAACCGCGATGCCGAGCGTGGATGTTCCGCCGAGCACCCCGATCATGAGGGGGGTCCACGCCGCGGCATCCTGATTGGTCGGATAGGCGCCGAACATCACGATGAACACGGTCAGGCCGATGATCGCGATGACGTTGTTGAGCGCGGGTGCCCAGGTGAACGGGCCGAAGAGGCTGCGCGCGTTGAGTACCTGGCCGACGAGGCTGTAAAGCGCGTAGAAGAAGACCTGCGGAAGGCACCAGTAGGCGAGGGCGATTGCCAGGGCGAGTTCGTCGGGGCTGAAGCCGCGCGAACCCGATTGCGCGTAGAGCCCGACGAGCCACGGCGCACACAGGGTCGCAATGAGCGCGACCACCGCGAAGACGACGACGCCGAGGGTGACGAGCTTGTTGATGAAGCGCTCGCCGCCATCGTCGTGGGTGGCGGCGCGCACGATCTGTGGAACGAGCACGGCACTCAAGAGCCCACCGGCGATGAGCGCGTAGATGCTGTTGGGAATCTGCGTGGCGAGCGTGAAACCGTCTGCGGCGGCCCCGATGTACCCGATCGCGGTCGCGAGCACCGCCGCATTGACGAAGCCGAGGATGCGCGAGACGATCGTGCCCGAAGCGAGCACCGCACTCGCCCGCCCGATCGTCGACCGGGGGCGATCAGTCATCAGATCCGCTCGCGTCTGCGTCCACACGCCGGCGGCGACGCACGATATTGCGGATGATGCCCACACCGAAGACCAGCACGACGAGTATCGCGACGGCGAGCACGATCGGCGTCTCCCAGCCGGCCTGCACGTTCACCTTCATCTCGCGCGGCGTTCCGATCAGCTCGCCGTTGGGTCCCGTGAGGGTGACGGTGAGGCGCACCGTGCCGTTGGAGATCGCCTGTACGGGCACCTCACCCTTGCCCTGCGAATTGGGTTCGATCGTGAGCTCGACGAACCTGTCCGAGACGGCAAGGAGGGCGGTTTGCGGGTGCACCGTGATGTAGACGGTCACGGCCTGGTTGAGCGAGTTGTCGACCGCGATCGGGATTGACGCGCTGTCGGCGAAGAAGTTGAGTGAACTGCTCTGCACGACCTGCACCGAGTCCCGGATGTCGAGGGAGGTGGTGATGTAGCCCTCGGCCGCCTTCATCCACCCGGCGGGGTTGGGCTGCCACGCGTTCGACAGCACGGCGAGCAGGGCGAGGCGCCGCAGTCCGATGAGCGCGGCGGGGTCGGCCGCCGCGGCGGCGAAGCGCTGCTCCGCCTGCTCGGCGATGAGCATGCGCGACACGAGCGTCACGGATTCGACGGGCTGCGGTTGGTCGGTGACCGATGCCGCGCCGGCAGGATCGTCAAGAACATCAGAAATGCTGGTCAGCGTGAGTTTTGTGGTGAGATCGCCGATAGTGTCGGCGAGACGTGTATTGGCGAGAGGTGCCGTGCGGTCGAGCACGACGACGACGGTTGCCGAGGATCCGGACTGGGCGGAAGCAGCAGCCGCGATCGCGTCGTACGCCTGCGACATCGCGGCCTGCCAGTCGACGGGCGTGAGTGCGCGGGTCGCCGCCGCGAGGGAGGCGGAGGCCGCATCATCCGAGACCAGGATGGTCTGGTTGCCGATCGTGGCGACGCTCGTCACCGACCCTTCGCGTGTTACGTTGCCCGACCCGAGGATCGTCGTTTCATACCCGGCCGTTTCGAAGGCGGCTAGGTCGGCGCCGATCACGGTGTTGGCACGCGGCCACGCCACATGCTCGAGTGTGTAGGGCCAGTCGAGCAGGGACTCGGTCGTGGGAAGCGGGGGCGGGGTGGGGTCGCCGGTGGCAGTGGGCGTCGGAGTCGCCGTGGTCTGCGGAGCCTCGGCGAAGAGTGCGGGATCGACGGCGAACTCCAGCGACAACGGAGTGAGTACGCCCTGGTCGCCGGACTGGGTTGCGAGGGTGAGGTCGGAGTCGGCGTAGGCCAGCGCGAACGTCTCATTGGGTGCGGCGGCGAGGCGAGCGAGCCACTCGGTCGCGGTCGGTGGCGCCGAACTGCCGAGCACGCGGATCGAGGCGATGATGCGCGGGTCGATCGCGAGGGCGACGGGAAGTGCGACCGCGGCATCGAGCTGGCGGGTGAGTGCACCGCCCGCGGCCGTGTACTGCGCGAGCAGTTCGGCGTCGACGAGTCCGGCAGAGCCTGCCGGAAGCACGATGGGCGCGACCACCACCACCTGCACGGTTGCTTCGGGCTCGAGAGCGTCAGCGGACGGGGTGGCGCCGACGACTCCGGTCAGGCCAATGAGCAGAGCGAGCACGGCGAGTGCGGCTCTCACGGGCAGGGAGCGGCCCGGGGATTCGCGCTCGGCCAGCATCCCCCGAGTCTATTCCGTGGAGCCTGGGAGGCAGGCCGCTGTGACAAGCTTGTCAACCATGGAGAGCGTCGCCTCGGCACTGCAGCGGCTCGACGAACTCGCGGCGTCGGCGCCCGTTGCCGCGCTCGCCGACGCATTCGCCGCGGCGGGCAAAGAGCTCGCCCTCGTGGGCGGACCGGTTCGCGATGCCTTCCTCGGACGCACCACCAACGACCTCGACTTCGCAACCAACGCGACCCCCGACGAGATCCTCGCGCTCGTCACACCGATCTCCGACGCCCAATGGGACGTAGGCCGCGACTTCGGGACGATCGCGGCCCGCATTCGCGGGCTCACGGTGGAGATCACGACCTACCGCAGCGACTCCTACGGTGGTGCATCGCGCAAGCCGGAGGTCGTCTTCGGCGACAGTCTCGAGAGCGACCTCGAGCGGCGCGACTTCACCATCAACGCGATGGCGCTGCGCGTGCCCGAGAAGGTGCTCGTCGACCCGTGGGGTGGTTTCGACGATCTGCTCGCTCGGCGCATCACGACCCCGGGAGCCCCCGAGATCTCGTTCGGTGACGACCCACTGCGGATGCTGCGAGCCGCCCGATTCTCGTCACAGCTTGGTTTCACCGTGGATGAGGCAACCGTCGCCGCGATGGGTGAGCTCGCTCCGCGCCTCGACATCGTGAGCGTCGAGCGCGTCGCGGATGAGCTGTCGAAACTGCTGCGCACCGGTGACCCGGTGCCGGGCATCCGTCTGCTCGTCGACACCGGTATCGCGCAGTTGGTGCTTCCCGAGGTGCCGGCCCTGCGACTGGAGGTCGACGAGCACGCCCATCACAAAGACGTGTACGAACACAGCCTCACGGTGCTGCGGCAGGCCATCGATCTGGAGAAGTCACGCGGCCACGAGCCCGACCTGGTGCTGCGAATCGCCGCTCTGCTCCACGACATCGGCAAGCCGGCCACCCGTCGCATCGAGTCGAAGGGTGTCGTGACCTTTCATCACCACGATGTCGTCGGCGCCAAGCTCGCGACGAAGCGACTGCGCGCTCTGCGATTCGACAACGACACGATCGCCAGTGTCGCGAAGCTCATCGAACTGCACCTGCGGTTCTTCGGGTACACCGACGGTGCGTGGTCCGATTCCGCCGTGCGCCGTTACGTGCGCGACGCGGGTGACCAGCTCGAGCGCCTGCACATTCTCACCCGTGCCGACGTGACCACGCGCAACGTGCGCAAGGCCGACCGCCTCTCGTTCGCGTATGACGACCTCGAGAAGCGCATTGCCGAGATTGCCGCTGCCGAAGACCTCGCCGCGATTCGTCCCGACCTCAATGGCGAGCAGATCATGCAGATCCTCGACCTGAAGCCCGGGCGCGAGGTAGGCGAGGCGTACCGCTACCTGCTCGAGCTGCGCCTCGACGAGGGGCAGCTCGGTGAGCAGACCGCGACCGAACGACTGCTCGCGTGGTGGAAAGACCGGGCATGAAGCGCATCGGCCTACTCGGGGGCATGAGTTGGCAGAGCTCCGCCCTCTATTACGCGCTCATCAACGAGTTCGTGGCCGAGCGGCTCGGCGGCTTTCACTCGGCGGACTGCGTCATGGCATCCGTCGATTTCGCGACCATCGAGGCCATGCAGGTCGGGGGGCGATGGGATGATGCGGGCGCCGCTCTCGCCACAGAGGCCCGCGCGCTCGAGGCGGCCGGCGCCGAGATGATCGTGTTGTGCACGAACACCATGCATAAGGTGGCCGACCAGATCCAGGCGGCGGTGCGGATCCCCCTCCTGCATCTCGGCGATGTGACGGCGGCTGCCGTGCTCGCGACGGGCATCGACACCGTTGGACTGCTCGGAACGCGCTTCACGATGGAGGAGAGCTTCTACGTCGACCGCATGCGCTCGCACGGGCTCGAGGTGGTAGTGCCCGAGGCGGAGGCTCGCGCTATCGTCAACCGCGTCATCTACGAGGAGCTCGTCGCAGGCAGTGTGCTCGACGAGTCACGAGCCGAGTACGTGCGCATCATCGACAACCTGCGTTCGCGCGGTGCCCAGGGTGTGATTCTCGGATGCACGGAGATCGAGTTGCTCATCGGCCCCGGCGACACCACACTCCGGGTCTTCCCGACCACGCGCATCCACGCGGAGGCCGCGGTCACCGCTGCGTTGAGCTGATCCACTCGTCGAGCATGCGCCGAGCCACCGGGTCGGGGAACTGCTCGGGCGGCGACTTCATGAGGTAGGCGCTCACCGGGATGATCGGACCCCCGAGACCCGCGTCGAGAGCGATCTTCGCGGCGCGAACCGCATCGATGACGACGCCCGCGGAGTTGGGGGAGTCCCACACCTCGAGCTTGTACTCGAGACTCGTGGGCGCATTGCCGAAGCCGTGACCCTCCAGGCGCACGAAGGCGAGCTTGCGGTCATCCAGCCAGGGCACGTGATCGCTGGGGCCGATGTGCACGTCCCGCGAGTTAATGCCCTGCTCGATGTTGCTCGTCACCGACCGGGTCTTCGAGATCTTCTTCGACTCGAGCCGTGAGCGCTCGAGCATGTTCTTGAAGTCCATGTTGCCGCCCACATTGAGCTGGTACGTGCGGTCGAGCACGAGCCCGCGCTCCTCGAACAGCCGGGCGAGTACCCGGTGGGTGATCGTGGCACCGAGCTGGCTCTTGATGTCGTCGCCGACGATCGGGATGCCCGCAGCCGTGAACTTCGCTGCCCACTGGGCATCACTCGCGATGAACACCGGCAGGGCGTTGACAAACGCGACGCCCGCGTCCAGGGCCGCCTGCGCGTAGTGCTTCGCCGCAAGTTCGGAGCCGACCGGGAGGTAGCACACGAGTACGTCGGCTCCGGAGTCGCGCAGAGTCTGGGCGACATCGACGGCGGGGGCATCCGACTCGGTCACGACCTCTCGGTAGTACTCGCCGAGCCCGTCGAGGGTGGGCCCGCGTTGCACGGTGACGCCCGTCGCGGTCACCTCGGCGAAGCGGAATGTCTCGTTGTGCGAGGCCCACATCGCCTCGGCCAGATCGACGCCCACTTTCAGCGCGTCGACGTCGAACGCCGCGACGAACTCGACATCGCTCACGGTGTAGGGGCCGAAGCGCGTGTGCATCAGTCCCGGGACGACGTCGTCGGGCGCGGCGTCGGCGTAGAACGTGACTCCCTGGATAAGGGCGTTCGCGCAGTTGCCGACGCCCGCAATAGCTACCCGGACTGGCATGGAATGGTGCTCCTCGAATGAAATGCGTACACTGGGCAGGTTGTCTTAGCTCCTGTGGGGGCGGGCAACCGTCAACACCCTCCTGTTGCAGATCGTCTGCAACCGTTCAAGTCCGAAGGAGGTGGGTTTGTGACGCACCAGTACGAACTCATGGTGATCCTCGATCCAGAGATCGATGAGCGCACCGTGGCACCCAGCCTAGACAAGTTCCTCAATGTCATCCGTACCGATGGGGGAACCATCGACAACGTGGACATCTGGGGCCGCCGTCGCCTGGCCTACGAGATCAACAAGAAGTCCGAGGGCATCTACGCCGTCGTCAACTTCACCGCGACCTCCGCTGCAACGGTCGAGCTCGACCGCCAGCTGAAGCTCTCGGAAGCCGTCATGCGCACCAAGGTGCTGCGTGCAGAAGAGGGCTTCGCCCAGGTTGCCGCAGCCAAGAAGCTCGCCGACGAGAAGGCAGCGCGCAAGAGCGCCGCCGCTCCGAAGGCGGCTGCTGCTCCGGCCGCCGCTGTAGCTGCTGCTCCGGCTGCCGCTGCGAAGTCGGATGACGCGCCCGCTGCGAAGTCGGATGACGACGCTGCCGCGGCGAAGCCGACCGCCAAGCCTGCCGCTGCGAAGGCCGAGACGGCCGACGCCGAGGACGCGGAGGAGATCGTGGCCGGCGAGACCGTCATCACCGTCGTGGGAAACCTCACGAGTGACCCCGAGCTGCGCTACACGCAGAACGGGCTCGCGG
This sequence comes from uncultured Salinibacterium sp., assembly GCA_964477625.1. Lineage (GTDB taxonomy): Bacteria > Actinomycetota > Actinomycetes > Actinomycetales > Microbacteriaceae > Rhodoglobus. The sequence goes on along the minus strand of CAYZHZ010000070.1, from coordinate 175 downwards.
TAGCCAACTTCACGATCGCCTCCACGCCGCGCAACTTCGACCGTGCGACGAACGACTGGAAAGACGGTGAGGCCCTCTTCCTGCGCGCGAGCGTGTGGCGTGAGTTCGCCGAGCACGTCGCCGGATCGCTCACGAAGGGTTCGCGAGTCATCGCAACCGGTCGCCTGAAGCAGCG
>CAYZHZ010000069.1:0-14567 GCA_964477625.1 uncultured Salinibacterium sp. | reverse complement strand
TGCCGGCGCCATTGACCATGATGTCGGCGATGTCGTCGCGCGCCAGCAGCGGCTCGAGCGGGCCATAGCCCAGAACGTCGTTGCAGATGTCCTCGAGCAGCGTTTCCTGCTCGGCGACGCTCATCACAACGTTCTTGATCGAGACGATCTCGATCACGATGTCGCGGATTTCCTCGCGCGCGCTTTCCTGGTCGAGCTGAGCCAGCTGCGACAGGTCGATGGTGTCGATCAGCGCATTGAAGACTTCGGTCTTTGTCCGGTAGTACTCGTCCGACCGATTGTCGATCGTCGCGATGCGTTCCTTCGGCGGCGGCGGCGCCATCTTTCCCGAAGACTTGGCGGCGGGAGCCGGCGGCTTGTTGGGTGGTATTGCCGCGCGCGCGGGAGGCGGCGGCGGATCGGCCGGGGCTGCAGCGCTGGGCTTCGGCGGCGGCGGCGCAGGAACAGCCGAACGGGCCGCAACCGCCTCCTTGGGCGGCGGGTCCGCTGGCGCGCCCGTCGTCGACCGCTTGCCGAACATTGCACTCATCCTACTTGCCCAGCAGCTTCTTCAGCATCGACGGCTTTGCGATCTGGACTTCCCTGCCGGTCAGGGTTGCCGCCAGCTGGTCCAGCGCCTGAGACACCTTGGACTCCGGCGCCACGTCGAACACCATCTGACCGTTGTTCGCGGCCGTGCCGAACAGCTGGGCGTCGAACGGCAGCACGAGGTTCGGGTCGAGGCCGATCGCCTGGCCGAAATCCTTGGGCGGAATTTCGGGCCGCTTGGGCAGGCCGACCATGTTGAGCACAAGCTTCGGCGGATTGTCGTTCGGCCGCGCAGCCTTGAGGAAGTCGATCAGGTTCTTGCCGTTGCGCAGCGAGGCGAGATCGGGGCTCGCCACAACCACGAGCTCATCCGCCGAAATGACGGTCGACTTGAACCAGTCGGTCCAGATGTGCGGCAGGTCGAGCACCATGAACGGCACCGAGCCGCGCACCTGCTCGAGCACGCGCGTGTAGGTTTCCGGATCGAGATTGTAGGTGCGGTCCAGCGTGGCCGGAGCCGTGAACAGCGAAAGGCGGTCTGTCGCCTTGGTGATCAGGCGGCCCATGACGGCGTCGTCGAAACGGTCCGGCGACATCAGGGCGTCGGCGATCGTCGCGGTCGTATCCTGGTTGAAGTCCAGTCCCGTCGTGCCGAAGTTGAGATCGAGGTCGACAAGCGTCGCGTTGACCTTGCAGCGCTCGGTCAGCGCCCACGCCAGGTTGTGCGCGATGGTGGATGCGCCAACGCCGCCCTTCACGCCCGTCACGGCCAGCGTCTTGCCGGTGAACGGGGCTTCCGGGTCAGCAAACAGCGCTGCGATAGCGCGGATCACCTGCACAGGCTCGAGCGGCGCGACGAGATATTCGGAAACGCCGCGACGCATCAGTTCGCGATAGAGCCGGATGTCGTTCGTCTGGCCCACAACCACGACCTTGATGTTCTCGTCGCAGTATTCGGCCAGCGAATCGAGGTCGCTGAGGAGCTGGCGCGGGTCGCCGGCGCCCTCGATGATAAGCAGGTTCGGCGTCGTCTCGTTGACGTAGTACTGCATGGCGGCCGCAACGCCGCCCTCGAACACGTCCATGGCCACGTTCTTCATGCGGCGATCATCGGTGATCGTGCGCATTGTGCTGAGCGTGCTCGTGCGCGTGCAGAAGGCATGGATGGAAATACGCGGGATCGCGCGATCCCCGCCATCGTGCGTGGCGGCGAAGGCGTAGTCATATCCAAGGCCCTGCCCCGCCGCGTCGTCGGCGACTGGCTCGGCGTCATAGGCGGTCATGGGCGGCAGGTCTTCTGCCGGCGGGTGTGCGGGCTTGGGCTGCAGCCAGGCCGGCGCTTCGTCCGGCGCGGCCTGGACAGGCGGTGGCGGCGGTTCGGACTGTTCAACGTGTGACATTGCCGGCGGAGGCGGCGGATCATCGCCGAAATCGTCATCGAACGAGGCCATGTCGAAATCTGGCTCTTCCGACACGTGCGCGTCATCGCTGAATTCGACCGTAGTCACTGCGGCGACGGGAGCCTCCGTCCGCGGCGACGGCGTCATGAACCCTTCGTCGTCAAGACCATAGTCCGCCTCTTCGAACTCGGCCGTGTCGTCCCCGCCGCGAAGCGCGGCAGCGAACGTCGCGCCGATTGGCGCGTCCATGTCGAGCTCGAGATCCTGGGCGAGCTGGTCCAGCTCGCCATCGACATCAAACCTGTCCCGGGGTCCGCTCATGTCGCCTGATTCCTATTGCACAGCCGAGCTGATGGCGCCGCTGGCGTCGCCGTTGCGTTCAGCGGAGGTCTTCTCGCCACTGCGGTACTTGCTGAGAACGATGGAGCGGCGTCCGATGTCTGCCGGATCCATGGGCTGGTCGCCGACCAGGTCGGATGGGTTGGCAATCATCGCAGCGAGGTTCACCGCAACAGCGCAGCCGAGCGAAGGCATGGACGAGTTGGATCCTGTATCGGTCAGATCCAGCATCGAGAGGTCCGGGCATCCCGGAACAACCGCATTGTAGGTGCGATAGCTGATGATCAAGGGCGCCGAGCGGGCGCCGGTTCCGTCATACGTGCCTTCGGCGATGTGGGTCTGGCCCACGCCCTCGGCCAGCATGATGGCGCGAGCGTCGGACGAAGCGCGCATCGCCGAGATATCATCCGGGCCGTTGCTGGGCCGGGAGATGATGACGGCGCCATGGCCCTCGTTCTGGTAGGCGAGCGCGAACTGCCGCACGGCTTCGCGTTCCTGCAGGCCTAGCTTTTCGCCAGAGACGATCGAGCCGAGTTTGAGCTCAGCCGTCGTTTCCTCGGCAACGATCTGGCGGTGCATGCCGCCGGAGAAGCGGATCTGCTCGTCGGTCTGCATGCAGCCGCCGAGCGCCAGCAGGGAAGCCGCAGCGAGTGTGAAGGTGTGATGCTTTGCCATCTGCTCTGCCCCCTTAGTCGATGATGAAGCCGCTCGCGCCCTGCGGCGCGGGGGTCTTGCCAGTCGATGCGCCCGGCACGGCGTAGACGTCGTTGAGTTTGCCGAACAGGACAGTGCGTCCATCGCGCGCCGTGACGTAGCCGCGGTCCGGATCGCGGAAGCCCTGCGGGTCGGTCGGGTCGACCAGGTAAGGCGTCACGATCACGACCAGTTCGGTTTCGTCATTCTGGAAATCGCGGCTGCGGAAGAGTGCGCCGAGAATCGGGATGTCCTTTGCGCCCGGCACGCCATCGAGGTTCTGCTTGGTCTGTTCCTGGATCAGGCCCGCGATCACGAGGCTGCCGCCCGAGGGAATTTCCACTGTCGTTTCGGCGCGGCGGACCTTCAGAGCCGGGATCGTCATCGACTGCGCTGAGATGGCCTGCCCCGTGTCGGGATCAACGGTAACGCCGCTGCTCGACTGGAAGCCGCCCTGCGTCGAAAGTTCGGAGACCTCGACCGAGAGCTGCAGCGAGATACGACCCTCGGAGAGCACGACAGGCGTGTAGCCAAGGCCCACACCGAACGGTTTGAACTCGATCGAGACCTTGCCGTCATCCTGCGCGACCGGCACCGGGAATTCGCCGCCGACGAGGAACTTGCCGGCCTCGCCGGAGATCGCGGCGAGGTTCGGTTCGGCCAACGTGCGAACGATGCCCACGCGCTCGAGCGCATTGATCTTCGCGCCGACGGCGCTCTGTGTCGCTCCGTCCACCGTGTTCTGGTAGCCGAGGTTTGCAGCGAACCCGCCCAGCGGCGTGCCCGCGATCGGGAAGGCGTTCGACGTGCCGACGGACACCGTGTTGTCCCACGACGGCTTCAGCACGGTGCCGGTCAGTTCCGGCAGCCCGGTGAGCGGGTTCAACGCCGTTTCCAGCATGCGCGGCATCAGCTCTCCGAAGCTCATCGAGCCTGAGAGATTGATACCCATCTGCTTGATCACCGAGCGCTGCATCTCGACGAAGCGCACTTTCAGCGTGACCTGGTCCTTGCCTTCGATCGCCATCATGTTGAGCACGTTGGCGTCGTCGCTGGCGTAGGTGCGGGCGAGCTGCAGCACGCGGTCGGCGCCAGAGAGGTTGGGCACGGAGCCAGCCAGAATGATCCGGCCGTTCACCGCTTCGACCTGCACTTTCGATCCGGGAACGTGCCGCTTGATGAGGCCGCGCAGCTGATCCATGCCGGCGACGCCATCGGTCACCGAGATTTCCAGCGTCTTCACCTTGCGTCCGGTCTGGTCGAGGAACACGATGTTGCTCTCGCCCGGCGCCACGCCCATGACGGCGACGCGGCGGCGGTCGCGCGCAACCACGTTGGCGATCTTGTCGTTGGCGATGATCACGTCGCCGATGTCGGCGTCGAACTCGATCATGTAGGACTTGTTGACGGTCAGCGTCAGCACTTCCGTTGAGTCAGGCGCAGTCGCTTCGGGAATCGTCATGCGCTGGGCAGGCGCGCCGGCCAGGTCGTTGGCAGGCGGCTGGGCCAGTGTGGGCGCGGCCAGCGCGATGACGCTGGCAACACTCAGCAGGATGAAGTTGCGATTGATCGACATGGAATACCTCAACCAGCCGTCGCCGAGGAGACCGTCTCGGTCCCGTATCGGTAGACACGTACGCCTTCCGCATCCTGCGAGACGCCGTCGCGATACACGCGACCGGCGCCGGTAGCGCCTTGCGGCTGCGCCATGTCTGCAACCGACCGCAGCACCAGTGAAAGCGCGCCCGCCTTGCGTGCGGTGTTGATGAGCCCCGCGTCGCGCTCCGAAAGCTCAAGCGTCGCGCGCGAGCCCATGATCGTGCCGGCCTGCCCCGTGCGCGGGCCGCGTTCGCCTTCCTCCGCTGGCGGCGGACCGTAGATGTGGTCGATGGCCAAGATGCGGATGTTCGAAAGGATGAGATCCGAGCGGAAGCCCTGCATGGAGTTGGCTGAGTTGGTGTTGGTCTCCACCTCGCGCGTGACGATAATGTCGACGCGATCATTTGGCTGGATGAATCCACCGGCCGCACTTTCCGGTTCGATTTCGATCGCCACGGCGCGCATGCCCGGCGTCAGCATGACCGACATGAAGCCTGTGGTGCCCGGGTGAACCAGCTTCGTCGTGGTGACCGGCTCGCCGGTCACGAGTTCGACGCGAGCAACGGCGCCGACCATCTTGTCCAGTGCTTCGGGATCGCTCTCCTGCACGAGGAAGGAGTCCATGGGAGCCTCGGCGGGCCATTCCTGCCAGCGCAGGTCGTCCGCGCTCACGAAACGTCCGATCGGGATCGGATTATTGGCGACAAGCACCTGCTTGACCGGGAACTCGACCGGCGGCGGCGCCTGCACGGGCGTCTCGGCGGCGGTGGCCGTTGCAGGTTGCTGAACGGTGCGGACCAGGAAAACGGCGCCGATGGCCGCTGCTGCCGCTACCAGAAGAATGATCAGTCGCACGGGCGACATTAAGGCCCTCCGCCGGTCCCCAAAGGCCTGAAAGGGGCCTTATCCTGGACGGCAGACTTCCACGCCCGCTCTAAGGGAGAGTTAAGACGCAGCGGCGAAGGGCGTTAACGAATACGCACCGAATTTAACCAACGCTCTCCGTCAGACGCCGGCCGCCGCCATTCCGGCTGCAATCACTGGCGACGCCGGCGCCGCAATCAGCGCGCCAATGGCGATTGCGACGGCATAGGGCGCGCCCTCTTCCGGCGATTTGAGACGCACAAGCCAGGGCTGCTTTGCCTCGAACTTCATGCGGCGCAACACGATCAACACAGCGGCAAGCGCGCCGCCGGCGATCGCCATGCCCATGACGAAGGGCGCGCTTGCGGCAAGGCCCGTCCACAACGAGGCTGCTGCGATCACCTTCGCGTCGCCGCCGCCGAACACATTGAGGTAGAAGAGGCCCGCGCACACAGCGAGAACAATCGCGCCGAACACCAGGTGCATACCGATCTGGTCAAGCGACAGTCCGGCCGTCAACGCAGCGGGGATGAAGGTCACGGCAAGTACGATGGAAACCCAGTTGGGAATCGTCATCGTCGAGACGTCATGCCAGGCGGCGTAGATCAGCAGCAGCGGGAAAACCAGGCACAGCAGCGTCGTGATCATCTTCCACCCAAGATATCGAGCGGTCAAACTACAGTAATTCGCTGAAGGAATTCTTGACCAGAACTGTATTCGCGAAAAGAAAGAAGCCGCGGACCGATGATCCGCGGCTTCCAATCTTCAAGCCGACTTACGAGTCGGCTCAGATTACATCTGGTCCGAGATCGTCATGAAGGTCGAGTTGGCCGAGCCGCCGAGCTGGCTGACGCCGCCGATGACGGCAACGGCGATGAGGGCGGCGATCAGGCCGTACTCGATCGCGGTCGCGCCGGACTTGTTGTTCAGGAATTTCTTGAAGAGGTTTTTCATTTTTGCTTCTCCGCTATGCATGGCTTCTGTTTTCCCACAGCGAAGTACCATCACCCGCAGTAGGTATGGTCGGTTCTACATGAGCTGGATTGAAATCACGTAAAGCGAACAAGAAATTTGCATGTATTCGCGTTCATAGCTGCTTAACTACGATTGTTAGTCTTCGATTCAATACTTTGAACGGATCGCAAAAACGGGCGCCCCGCCCTCCCCGAAAATGCGCGCAGTAGAGTCTAATGACACATGCGTGCGCCGCAGCGCCTTTCCAGCACATGAGTTGCGGCTGGGCCTTAGGCTTTGATTCAGTGTTGATCCCTATCGTTCGAGCCGGAATTGCCCGCTGGGGAGACAGCCATGCAGAAAAAAATTCTGGCCGCGCTTGCGATCTCGCTCGCTCTCGCTCCCGCAGCCCTGGCCGACCCCTTCTCGGTGAAGGTCGATCAGACGGTGGCGCTGAAGCTCGCCGCTCCGGCCAACTCGGTGATTGTCGGCAACGCAACGGTCGCAGACGTCTCCGTGCACGATGCAAAGACGCTGCTGGTCACCGGCAAGGCTTTCGGCTCCACCAACCTCACGGTTCTCGATCGCGCCGGCAACACGATCTATTCCAGCCTGCTCGTCGTCGGTGGTGAAGACGCGACCGGCCTCACCATCGTCCGCGGCTCCGGCACGTACTCCTACTCGTGCGTCGACAAGTGCCGCGCCACGCCGATGGTTGGCGATGCGCCTGGCCACTTCTCCGATGTGATGAGCACCGTCACCGGCAAGGCCGCGACCGCCAAGGGCGAGTGACGTCTCAGCGCCTGCCGGACCTAGTGCGCCGGCGCCGTGTACTCCAGCGCGCCCTTCGCGCCTGTCGTCTTCTTCAGCGTGAACATCAGGCCAAGGCCTGCCGCCAGCAGCAGCAAGATCGGTGAGAAACCGATGCGCTGATCGTTGAACGTCCGCGTCGCCCACTCGATCATCGCCGGGCCCAGCCACACCGTCGCCGTGCTCGACAGCGCAAAGAGACCGAAGAACTCCGACAGACGTTCACGCGGCGCCACCGTGATGATCATGTAGCGGCTGGCCGCGATATTCGCCGCCGCCAGCGCTGCGATGAATGCGGTAACGCCGAGATAGAACAGATCCGGCAGCGTATCGAACAGGCCAAGCCCGTGCAGCTGTCCGCCCGCCGGAACAAGCCCATAGAGAATGCTTTCCTGCGTCGTACCCAACGCAATCACCACGACGATGCAGAGCGCCGCGAGCTGGGCCATGATCGCCTTGCGCGGCCCAAGGGCGCGGTCCAGCTTCGGCGCCAGCCACAGTCCGCCCACTGCGCCGAAGATCGACGCCCAGATGCCGTAGATCCCGCCTTCAGCCACGCCCCAGCCGAGAACGCCGGTGGAGAACACACCACCAATCGCCAGGAGCGCAATGATACCGTCCTTGAAGACGAGGCACGCCAGCAGGTATTTCATCGCCTCGGGAAACTGCCGGAACAGGCCGCGCACATAGTCGACCAGACCCCTCGCCTTCCCGATCGGATCGAACCTGCCATTGGTCGCGAACACTTCCTTCGCCGACGTGCTCCACTTGCCGCCCGGCGGCGAGCCGTCCGGCGTGTAGATGAAGAACGGAATCACGAACACGATAAGCCAGATCGCCATGAACGGGCCGGCACCGCGCTGCAACGCGAACTCGCCTTCGGGCCCGCCGAGATGCCCTGCCGTAAGCGCCACAACCACGACTGCCCCGAGGCACAGCGCTGACGCCAGCTGTCCGAGGCCAATGCCGCCGCCGGAGATCTGCGAGAGCGACGCGGGATTGCCCGCTGTACGCAGCATCGCGTTGTGCATCATCTCGGAATAGGTGTAGCCGACGAAGCCGAGCACCAGGAACATCATCGTTCCCGTGACGCCCCATCCGCCCGTCGGCGGAGAGAACATGCCATTCGCGTCGACCGATCCCGGCAACGCCCACCACAGCGACGCGCCGCTGACCACCAGCATGGCAAGGAAGACAAACATCACCGGCTTGCGCGCGCCGCCGCGATCCATCATCGCGCCCAGCAACGGCGCAGTCAGCGCGCCGATGACGCCAGCCCACTTCGTCGCCTCGGCGACGGTCGCCTGCCCCGTGACCGGATCGCCCACCACGAACTGTGCGAAGTACGGCGGGAATACGTACGTCACGATCAGCATGAAGTACGGATTGCGCGCGAATTCGAACAGCGCCCACGAGAAGCCTGCAGGCTGCATCAGGCCGCCGACACGGCGGTCGGACCCGCCCTGCACGCCCGCGCTCGCCTGATTGGCGTCGGTCATCGCTGATCCCCAGCCGTCAGTGGCCGGACGAAGACGCGCATAATGGGTGACCCTGAAGGACGTGTCGATTGCAGCGTGACGTGAATCAGATTCGCACGCTAGGGAAACCCCTGAGTTTGGAACTCCGGGAGACACTCACACACTGATCCGAGACCTGACCTACCGGAAAGGCGGCTCGTAGAACGACCGCAGTTTACGCGAATGCAGGGCATCGCCCCCAGCCCGCGCAAGCCTTTCCAGCGTTTCAATGCCGATGCGGATGTGCTCGCCGATGGCCCGCTCATAAAAGCGGTTTGCCGCGCCAGCCAGTTTTATCTCGCCATGCAGCGGTTTGTCAGAAACGCACAGCAGCACGCCATAGGGGACGCGCATGCGGTATCCATTCGCCGCAACCGTCGCGCTTTCCATGTCGATGGCGATGGCGCGCGACTTGTTGAACCGCTTGGACGAGTCAGTAAAGCGCAGCTCCCAGTTGCGGTCGTCCGTGGTCACCACGGTTCCGGTCCGCAGCCGCTGCTTCAGCGATTCGCGCGATTCCCCCGTCACCTTCTCGGCCGCTTCCTGCAGGGCGACCTGCACCTCCGCGATCGGCGGCACCGGGATATCGCGCGGCAGCACGCTGTCGAGAACATGGTCATCGCGCAGGTAGGCGTGAGCGAGCACATAGTCGCCAATGCGCTGCGAGTGCCGCAGGCCGCCGCAATGGCCAACCATGATCCAGCATTCCGGCCGCAGCACCGCGAGGTGATCGGTAATCGTCTTCGCGTTCGATGGACCCACGCCGATATTCACCAGCGTGATGCCCGAACGGTTGTCCGCCATCAGGTGATAGGCCGGCATCTGGTGGCGACGCCACGGGCCGTCATTCACCTTCTGCGCCGCATCCTTCGTCTTCGCGTCCACCACGATGCCGCCCGGCGCCGACAGTTTTGTGTACGGGCCCGGCTGTTTCAGGCGCTCGACCGACCATTCCACGAAATGATCGACATAGCGGTGATAGTTGGTGAACAGGATGTAGCGCTGGACATGCTCGAACGGCGTACCCGTGTAGTGCTTGAGTCTCTGAAGTGAAAAGTCGATCCGCCCCGCATCGAACAACGCCAGCGGCCGCATGCCGTCCGTGTTGAAGAACCCGCCGTCCTGCACCTCGGCGTCGATGACCTCGTCGCCGATCAGGTCCAGCCGCGGCGTCGGGAACCAGCGCGCGAACTCCGCAGGCGGCAGCGCTTCCGCGTCGATGTTCGCCGCATGCTCCAGAACATACGGGTACGGTATCTCCGACTTTGATACGACGGCATCCAGTTGCACATCGAAATCGCCGCAGATCTGCTCCAGCTGCTCGAGGAAATAGGGACGGAAGAACGCGGGCTGGGTCACCGTGCTGACATAGAGCCCCGGCTCGGACAGCTTGGCGAAGGCGCGCGGCAGAGGCGGCACCGGTCCATCCGGATTATACGCCAGCCTGAGCTCGGGATAACAGTAATCCCCGCGCAAACGCGCCTGGGGATCAGGGGTCTGGCCCTTTATCACAAAGGCCTCAAGCGCCGCACGCAGCCTTGCGACCGCCGCGTTGTAAAGCTCGGTTGCCTTGTCGATTGCCTGGGAGGGAGTGAGTGAGTCCGTCATTGGGGAGGATTAAAGCCCCGCCGCGACGCCGTCAACGCGGCCAGAGCCCCCTTCTCCCTACCCCCGCGCGAGCACCACGATGGAATCTGTCGGCGCATAGGTCCGGGCTTCGTGGCGGGGTGGATTGACGACCACGCCGCCCATGTTGCGGGCGCCCCGGTCAGACACGGTCTGCTTATAGCCGAACGCGACCTCGCCCCGCCGCCGCGCCGCCTCGACAATCGTGAAGAAGGTAACAGGACGGTCGATCGACACATAATCGGTAATGGGTCGGACATAGACCTCGCTGCCATGCTCATCGAGCAGTTCGGCGAAGATGGCCGACAGGAACGGGTTCTCCGACGCCTGCGCCAGCATGAGGCTGACCAGCTGGTTGCTGACCACGAAATCGTCCGCCCGCGTCACTTCCGCAAGCGCTCGATTGCGGGCGTCGGCCATCTCACTCACCACATTGATGTGCCGGCCGCTGGCTTCCGACAGCTTCCGCAATTGCAACAGCGTCACCAGAGTCCGGGTATCCGCCGCCTGTTCGGACATGTTGTCGGTATAGCCCAGCACGATCGCATGGTCGAAGGCCTGCAGGTCGAGCGCGCCCAGCGTGGCGGCCCGCGTCGTGTCGCCGAGCTGGTGCGCAACCTCCAGCCTCTCGAATGCGCCAACCAGTCGGCCCGCTTCGGCCAGGAATTGCGGACAGTCCGCCACGATCGTCAGCTTCGATCCCGGCTGCACGAAGCGCGACAGGGCGTGCACGATGGCCGGCCCCTTCCGGTTCCACCCAAGCATCAGGATGCGCTCCGGCGACGCTGACCGCGTTCGCTGATCGCATATGGCGGCGACGTCGACCGGCCCGCGCTTGTTGGGCTTCACGCGAATGGCGCTCTTGTCTTCAGCAATTACCACGACCTGGTCCTGCGCCTGTATCACAGTGTCCATCGGCGGATTGATCCGCACGGACGTGTCGTTGCACAGACCGATCAGCGATCCGCTGTCGAACGCGCCAAGCGCGTCGCCGAATGTCATGCCGGCAAGACTGCCGGCCTTCGTCGTGTAGATTTCGCTGCCTTCGAAGCCGAGGAGTTCGGCAAACACCGCGCTCAACCCGGACTGCCGCGTCGATTGCACGAGGATCCGCGAGATCAATTCGTCAGCAAGCACGAGCTGCACATCCGCGCCGCCCACCGTCCGCGCAAGCTCGGCATTGTCCGCGTCCCGGATCTCCGCCACCACGTGATGGAGGCGTCCGCTTGCTGCAGGCCCATTGGTGATCGCAAGGATCGTCTTGATCACCTGCGCATCGGCGTCCTCGCCTTCTGGCGCCAGCACAATAATGGATTTCGCCGCCGCCGGGTTCACGATGGCCAGCGCGTTGAGGTCGCACGGATTCCCGCTGCGGCAGATCACCCGTACGCCGCGCAGCTTCGGCGCCTTGGCGGCGATCTCATCCTCCATCTCGACCTTGTCGCGATCAGCGAGGATCACGATGCGCGAGGGTTTGCCTCCGGCGTTGGCGCTCGCCAACTCCTTGATGATATCCACGGTCGAAGGCGACCAGTTGAGAATGATGGTGTGCCCGTCCTCCAGCACGCGCGACCGTCCCTTGCGCAGCTCCGCAATCTTGGCCTCAAGGCCCGTGCTCAGCACACCGATCAGCGCCGAGACGATGAAGATGCCGGCGATGGTCACCACCAGCATGACGATGCGGTAGCCCCAGCCCTCGTCCCCGCCCATCGTACCGGGGTCGAGCGTTCGCATCAGCGATTCCCACGTCGCTTCCAGGAAGTTGCGCGGCTCTTCCCCTTCGGGCGCGATGCCGGCGACGACCACTACGACGCCAGCGGCGAGGATGATCAGGAATGACAGCACCGCCAGCCAGCCGATCAGCGCAACCGTGCCGGCCGACATGCTCTTGTCGAACAGATATCTGATGCGGTCGCTGAAGCTCGGCCGGGCCGGGCGGCGTGCGTGTTCGTCCATGTCCCGAATCCCCTCGGTCACCTGAGAGGCGGACTGTCGTCACAGCCGGCAGGCGCACGCAAGATGGGGCAAGCAGAACGGCGGGCCACGCCGGTGCTGGAAATCTGCGGGCTTCCAGAGCCCGCGTGGAGCGGCGGTCTACGGGTCGATCTTCCCGAACTGGCCGACCACCTTGTCGAACAGCTTCAGCGCGACCTGCGGGTTGCGCGCGATCAGCAGGCCGAGGCTTGCGATCACGACAACGGACGCCACCGGTTTTTCGCTGATGATCTTCTTGGTCACCTCGACCGGCAGTTCCATCAGTCCCAGCACCATGGAGACAGGATCGACGTCGCCTGTGAAATGATCAGGCTGCGGCTCGGGCTTCTTCTGCCGGGTACCGACCCAGAGCGAGATCGCCGCAACGGCCAGCAGGCCGACGCCAACAACCGCGAGCGCGGCCGGCCAGGGCATCCACATCGCCAGCTGCCAGGCCGCCGCAGCCGTCAACGCCAGAACGCCGACGAGCGCGAGCATGACGCCCACGACCGCCGCGATGGCGAAGTCCTTTGCACGGTCAAAGAAGCTGTCGAACACCTGCCGCCCCGGGCCTCCTGGCGCTAGTGGCGGCGCGACAGCGAGGCGAGAACAAAGCCCGCCGCCAGCGCGATCCCGAGCGCGGCAAACGGATGCTCGCGCACCTTGTCGCCAACCGCGTCGCGGAATTCGATAGCCTTTTCACCGGCATCGCCCGCCATCTGCTGGGCGCGCGCGGCGGCAGCCTTGGCCTGCGCTGAAGCGACCGAACCGGTGTCCTTGAGCAGGGTGGCAAGATCCTCGCGCAGGGCCTTCATGTCGGCCTTGAGGGTATCAATATCGGCCTTGGAGCCCGGCGTTCCGCCAGCGCTGGTGGGTGAGGACATGGGATTCTCCCGAAACAAGTTGTGAAGCAGACTAAACGTGCCGGCTTCATATAGGGTTTCATCCGTCCACGAATATGGCAGACGGCGTTAATCCCTGAAAACCATGCAGAATCGAGGCCGCGAAGGCTTTTCGCTCTTCAGGCGAGAGAAGTGTTAAGGCTGCGGGCCCGGTGAGTTTCCATCAGCTGCGGCCTGCGGAGGCGGCCCTCAAGCGCCTGTCGGGCGGTTGTTGAACACGGCCAGCTGCGCCGCAAACGCCCGTTGATAGGCCGGCCGCGCTTCCGCGCGCGCGATATAGGCAAGCAGGTTCGCATATCCCTGCAGCAATCCCGATGGCTTCAGTCGCTCCAGCACATGCACCATCATCAGGTCGCCGGCGGTGAATGCGCCATCCAGCCACTCTGCATCGCCAAGGTAGGCCGACAGCTGGCCAAGCCGGTCATGAATACGCCGCTCGATCGCCGGACGGCGCTCCGCAGCCCACGGCTTGTCGGCCTCCAGCAGCACGGCGATCTGCAGTTCGAGGATTGGCGGCTCCGCCGTGCCCGTCGCCGCAAACATCCACGCAATCGCCCGTGCCCGCGCGCTGGCATCGTCCGGCAGCAGGCCGTGATGTTGCTCGGCAATGTGCAGGATGATCGCGCCCGATTCGAACAGTGCAACGTCGCCGTCTTCGTAGGTCGGGATCTGTCCGAACGGCTGAAGCGCCAGATGCGCAGGCTCCTTCATCGCCTTGAACGACACGAGGCGCACATCGTAGGGTAGCCCGGCTTCCTCGAACGCCCAGCGCACGCGCATGTCCCGCGCCAGTCCCTGCCCGCGGTCGGGCGAGGCTTCAAAGGCCGTGATCACGGGCTTCATGCGCAGGCTCCCTAGGCGATGACGAGCGGCTTGTCCGCCCGTCTCATCCCAAGGACGAACGGAACACGCGCACGCCGACATAACGCCAAGGATTTTCGGGTCCGCTGCGCCAGGCCTGACGCAGGCAGCAAGATCGCAGCCGCCCTACTCTGCCGCGACCTGCTTCTTCATCTTGTCGAAGTTGGCCCAGACGCCGTCGGCCCCGTGCCAGTCGCCGCCGGTCGCGCCCTTGGAGTATTCCGTCGCGCGCTGCTCGAAGAAGTTGGCGTGCTCCACCCCGTTAAGGATTTCCGACAGCCACGGGATCGGATGTTCCTTGACGCCATAGATCGCCGGCAGTTTCAGCTGCCCCAGGCGCCAGTCGGCGATGTAGCGAATGTAGTTCTTGATGTCCTGCGCCGTCATGCCCTGCACCGGGCCCATCGAGAAGGCGAGATCGATGAAGGCGTCCTCCATCTTCACCACCGTGCGGCAGCAATCGATGATGTCGTTCTTCACCTCGTCCGTCAGCGCGCCCG
>CAYZHZ010000068.1:0-14775 GCA_964477625.1 uncultured Salinibacterium sp. | reverse complement strand
TCGACCACTTCCTGGGCAAGGAGACGGTTCAGAACATCCTCGCGCTGCGCTTCGCTAACCAGTTGTATGAACCCATCTGGAACGCGAACTACGTAGACCACATCCAGATCACGATGGCCGAGGATGTCGGCGTCGGCGGCCGCGCTGGTTACTACGACGGGATCGGTGCAGCGCGCGACGTCATCCAGAACCACCTACTCCAACTGCTCGCGCTCACGGCAATGGAGGAGCCGGTTTCCTTTGACGCGGCCGATCTCCGCGCTGAGAAGGAGAAGGTTCTCTCCGCCGTCAGACTGCCCAAAGATCTGGGCAAGCACACGGCTCGCGGGCAGTACTCCGGAGGATGGCAGGGCGGCGAGAAAGTCATCGGGTTCCTCGATGAAGAAGGCATGGACCCCAAGTCCCTCACGGAAACCTACGCCGCCATGCGTCTCGACATCAACACCCGTCGCTGGTCGGGGGTTCCGTTCTACCTCCGCACGGGAAAGCGTCTGGGTCGTCGCGTTACCGAGATCGCGGTGG
The DNA here is from genome assembly GCA_964477625.1 of uncultured Salinibacterium sp. Lineage (GTDB taxonomy): Bacteria > Actinomycetota > Actinomycetes > Actinomycetales > Microbacteriaceae > Rhodoglobus. The sequence goes on along the minus strand of CAYZHZ010000068.1, from coordinate 14,253 downwards.
TCTTTAAGCGGGCGCCGCAGTACCTATTCGCTGAGAGTCAGACCTCGGCCCTCGGCCAGAACGCGCTCGTGATCCGGGTGCAGCCCGATGAAGGTGTCACCATCCGATTCGGATCCAAAGTCCCCGGCCCCAGCATGCAAGTGCGCGACGTCACGATGGACTTCGGGTATGGTCACGCCTTCACCGAGGCGAGCCCGGAAGCGTACGAGCGACTCATTCTCGACGTGCTCCTTGGCGACCCACCGCTGTTCCCCCGCCACGAGGAGGTCGAACTCTCGTGGAAGATACTCGATCCGATCGAGGAGTTCTGGGCGAACCAGGGCCAACCCGAGCAGTATCGCCCGGGAACCTGGGGTCCTGCTTCCGCCGATGAACTCATGGCCCGCGACGGCCGCACCTGGAGGCGACCGTGATCGTAGATTTGCCCAACACCACGACCAGTGCGATCTCCAAGCAGCTCGTCAAGATCCGTGAGGAGGGCGGCGCAGTCGCCCTCGGTCGTGTACTCACGCTCATCATCTCCACCCAGCTCGGCGAAGAAGAGGATGCCATCGAGGCAGCCAACGATGCCTCTCGCGAACATCCCATGCGGGTGCTCGTGGTCTCGACGGGAGACGATGGCGGCTCCGATCCCCGCGTCGACGCGCAAATCCGTGTCGGGGGCGATGCCGGTGCGAGCGAGGTCGTCGTCGTACGAGCCTACGGGGACGCGGCACTCGACCAGGAGAGCCTCGTGACGGGCTTACTGCTTCCGGACGCGCCAGTCGTAGCGTGGTGGCCAGGGGAAGCACCAGACAACGTCTCCCAGTCCGCGATCGGGCGCATCGCGCAGCGACGAATCACCGACTCCGCGTCATCCAGCAACCCCCCGCAAGCGCTCGAGACACTCGCTCGCACGTACCGACCAGGGGATACCGACTTCGCGTGGACTCGACTGACACTGTGGCGTGCTCAGCTCGCCGCGGTCCTCGACCAGCCACCCTACCTACCCGTGACGGGTGTCGAGGTGCAGGGTGCCGCTGACTCACCCTCGACCGAGTTGCTGGCTGCATGGCTTCAGTTGCAGCTCGACGTGACGGTGACTCTCGAAGTGACGCCCGAGGCGCTCGGCAGCGCGGGGATTCACAGTGTGCGGCTTCATCGCGAGGCTGGAGTCATCGAACTCGAACGCACGCTGCCCAACGTTGCGACACTCGTGCAGCCCAATCAGCCCACTCACGACATCTCGCTACCTCGCCGCAGCATGCGCGATTGCCTTGCGGAGGAGCTGCGTCGCCTAGATCCCGACCCACTCTTCGGTGAGGTGATTCAGCACGGCGTTCCCAATCTCGGTCAGCCGAACCGTCCGGCACGTGCGAGGCTGGATCAATGAGCAACGAACGCCGCGTCATCCTCCACCCCGACACCGATTCCCTCGCCGCAGCAGTTGCCGCTCGGTTCCTGACCAAGGCCGTCGATCTGATTGCTGAGTTCGATGAGATGACGGTCGTTCTCACTGGCGGAACGATGGGCGGCACCGTGCTTGCCGCCATCAACACATCGCCTGCACGCGACTCCGTCGACTGGAGCAAAGTCAATGTGTGGTGGGGCGACGAGCGTTGGCTTCCGGCGGGGCACCCCGACCGCAACGAGACGCAGGCTCGTACCGCCCTTCTCGATCACATCCCGCTTGACGCATCGCGCGTTCACCCGTTCGCTGCATCCGATAGCGGCATCGCGCTGGACGATGCTGCCGACGCCTACGCGGCTGAATTGCTCGCGAACTCCCCCACGAACGCCGAGTGGCCTCACATCGACGTTACGTTCCTGGGGATGGGACCAGATGGACACATTGCGTCGCTCTTTCCCGAACGATCAGGGATCCGTGAGACCACGCGCACCGTCGTTTCTGTTCGCAACTCCCCCAAGCCTCCGCCGGAGCGACTGAGCCTGACGCTCCCCGTCATCAACTCGTCCGCTCGAGTGTGGGCTGTCGTCGCCGGTGCAGACAAGGCGGCCGCACTGGGCCTTACCCTTGCGGGCGCGAGCATCAACGAGGTTCCCGCCGCGGGAGTGGAGGGACGTCGCAAGACCCTCTTCTTTGTGGACACCGCCGCAGCATCGGAAGTGCCGGAGGAACTCATCGACCCGGGTCAGTTCTGGACCGGGGCCGACGACACCAACTAGGACGTGAGAGTACCCCGACGGGTGCGCAGCTGCACGAGCGCCTCCTCGAGAAGGGTTGCCGCTTCCTCTTCGGTGCGGCGTTCCTTCACGTACGCGAGGTGCGTTTTGTATGGCTCGAGCTTGGCGACCGACGGCGGGTTGGCCTTATCGCGTCCCGCGGGGAGCCCAGTCGACGGGGAGTCGATGATGTCGGGGATCTCTTCCTCGGGGAGGTTCGCCGCGAAGTTACGGACCGTCTCGTTGCCGAGCTCGTCCCAGTACGAAACCTGGATTCGGTCTGCGTGATATCCGCGATCCTGCTCACCCATAGGACCCGCGCCGACGCGCGAGCCGCGGATTGCGCTGCCACCTGATGCCATGATGCCCCTTTGCCTCGTGCCTTTGACGTCGAATCCGACGGAAGTCTTATGCGCCGTCGAACTTGGTGATGAGACCGAGCACGATGATGCAGGCGATCCACACCACCCCGAGAATGACCGTGATGCGGTTGAGGTTGCGCTCCGCCACCCCGGAGGCACCCAGGTTCGACGTCACGCCGCCCCCGAACATGTCAGAGAGGCCACCACCGCGACCACGGTGCAGGAGGATGAGGAGCGTGAGCAAGAGGCTCGTGATGCCGAGCAGTACCTGCAACACAACCTGAAGAATTTCCACGGGGATAAGACCTTTCGAAAGCCTCAGTTAGTATAACCGGCTGGTGACCAGCCGTTCGGGGTTGAGTCGCGGCCGCTTAGGTTCCGACGTGCTTCTGGAACCGCGCGATGCTCGCAAACTCCGCAACATCGAGGCTCGCGCCGCCCACGAGCGCGCCATCGACGTTTGGCTCACGCATGAGCGAGGCGATATTCGCCGCCTTCACAGAACCGCCGTAAAGGATTCGGGTGGCCGCGGCGACCTCGTCGCCGAACAACTCGGCGAGAGTCTCGCGTAGCCGTGCCGCAACCTGTTCCGCCTGTTCGGGAGTAGCGGCCGTGCCCGAGCCGATCGCCCAGACGGGTTCGTACGCAACCACCAGATCGGGAGTTCCGGAGATGCCCTCGAGTGCAGCTTTGAGCTGTGCGACGGGCACGGCACTGGGGCCGTACTGCTCGAGATCGTCGGCCGTCTCTCCGACGCACAGCACCGGGACGAGCCCATGCTTGATCGCAGCAGCGACCTTGCGACCGAGCTGCTCGTTGGTCTCGCCATGATACTGGCGCCGCTCGGAGTGTCCGATGATCACGTAGGTGCAATCGAGCGCCGACAGGAACGCACCCGAGATCTCTCCCGTGTAAGCACCTGAATCGTGCTCCGAGAGATCCTGCCCCCCAAAGACGACCTCGAGCTTGTCTGCCGACACGAGGGTCTGAACCGAACGTAGGTCGGTGAAGGGCGGAAACACCGCCACTTCGGCTCCGTCGATGCCGAAGTCGTGCTTGGCATCCTTGAGGGTCCACGCGAGCTTTTGGACAAACGCAATCGACTGCAGGTGGTCGAGGTTCATCTTCCAGTTGCCCGCGATAAGCGGAACCCGATTGTTTACTGCCATCCGAGGACCTCCAGGCCCGGCAGGCGCTTGCCCTCGAGGAACTCGAGGCTTGCGCCGCCTCCGGTTGAGATGTGACCAAATTGGTCATCGTTGAACCCGAGGGCGCGCACGGCAGCCGCCGAGTCGCCTCCACCCACGACCCCGAAGCCGTTGATCTCGGTGAGTGCTTGTGCAACGGCACGGGTACCGTCGGCAAAGGGAGCGAGTTCGAACACGCCCATGGGGCCGTTCCAAAACACCGTACGGGAGGTGCGAATAGCACCGGCGAACGCAGCTGCGCTCTCCGGTCCGATGTCGAGGCCCAGCCCGGACGCTCCGAAGGGGGTCTCTTCGATCGCATCCGCACGAGCAACGACGTGCTCTGCATCAGCCCCAAACTTCGACGCAACGACGATGTCGGTGGGAAGGACGATGTGGACGCCCAACTCGCTCGCACGATCTAGGTACCCCTTGACGACCTCGACCTGATCTTGCTCGAGCAGGCTCGCGCCGACCTTGTGACCCTGGGCGACGAGGAACGTGAAGAGCATGCCGCCGCCGATGAGGAGCGTGTTGACTTTCGGGAGGAGCGCCCCAATGACGTCGAGCTTGTCGGACACCTTCGACCCGCCGAGAACGACCGTATACGGCTTCTCAGGATCGACCGTGAGGCGCTCAAGAACTTCGAGTTCCTGTTGGATGAGCGTTCCCGCGGCACTCGGCAGCTGTTCTGCGAGCTCGAATACGCTCGCCTGCTTGCGGTGGACAACACCGAAACCGTCCGACACGAACGCGTCGCCGAATCGCGCGAGTTTCGCCGCGAACTGCGCACGGTCCTGGTCATTCTTCGACGTCTCGTGCGCATTGAAACGGAGGTTTTCGAGCAGCGCGACGTCGCCGTCTTCTAGGTTGGCCACCGCATCCTCGGCCGCGGAACCGACGGTGTCATGGGCGAACACGACCGGCTTACCCAGTAGCTCGCTCAGCCGCTGGGCGACGGGCTCCAGGCTGTACTTGGCGTCAGGTTCCCCTTCGGGTCGCCCGAGGTGTGACACGACTATGACACGCGCGCCAGCATGGATGAGCGTGTTGAGGGTCGGCAACGAGGCGCGTATGCGGCCATCATCCGTAATCTGACGGTCCTTGAGAGGAACGTTCAGGTCGCACCGGATGATGACGCGCTTGCCCCGCAGCTCGCCGAGACTCTCGAGCGTTCGCAATGACATCGTCGGCCGCGCTGGTTAGAGCTTGGCGCCGACGAACTCGGTGATGTCCACGAGGCGGTTGGAGTAGCCCCACTCGTTGTCGTACCACGAAGCCACCTTGACCTGGTCGCCGATGACCTTGGTGAGGCCGGCGTCGAAGATCGACGAGTGCGGGTCACCGACGATATCGCTCGAAACGATCTCGTCTTCGGTGTACTTGAGAATTCCCTTGAGCGGCCCCTCCGCAGCGGCCTTGTACGCGGCGTTGATCTCCTCGACGCTCACCGGACGCGTGGCCGTGAGCGTGAGGTCAGTGATCGAGCCGGTGATGACCGGGACGCGCAGGGCGTATCCGTCGAGTTTGCCCACGAGTTCGGGAATGACGAGTCCGAGTGCTTTTGCGGCACCTGTCGAGGTCGGGATGATGTTCGCGGCAGCAGCACGAGCGCGACGCAGGTCGCTGTGCGGGCCGTCTTGCAGGTTTTGGTCGGCCGTGTAGGCGTGGACCGTGGTCATGAGTCCACGCTCGATACCGAAGTTGTCCATGAAGACCTTGGCGAGCGGGGCCAGGCAGTTAGTCGTGCACGACGCGTTCGAGATGATGTTGTGTACTGCCGGATCGTAGGTGTTCTCGTTGACGCCGAGTACAAGGGTCGCGACATCGGCACCCGTAGCGGGCGCGGAGACGATGACCTTCTTGGCTCCAGCCGCGATGTGCTTGGCGGCGTCCTCAGACTTCGTGAAACGTCCGGTCGACTCGATGACGATGTCTACTCCGAGGTCGCCCCAGGTAAGGTTGGCAGGGTCGCGCTCCTCGAAGACGCGAATGGCCTTACCGTTGACGGTGATGTTCGTGTCGTCGTAGTCGACGGTCCCGTCGAGACGACCGGTGATGGTGTCGTACTTGAGCAAGTGTGCGAGCGTCTTGTTGTCGGTGAGGTCGTTCACCGCCACGATCTCGAGGTCGCTGCCCTTGGCGAGCGCGGCGCGGAAGAAGTTGCGGCCGATGCGGCCGAATCCGTTGATGCCGATCTTGACGGTCACGTGTGCTCCAGTTGTTCAGGCGCCCGACGACGCTTCCTTGCTGTGTGTGGTGGTGGATTGGTGATGAAAGAAAGTACGGCCGGAATCCCGGAGGATCCCGGCCGCGATGCCGCTACGACAGTACCAGTAGGCCGTCGGTCTTCTCGCGTGCGGATTCGAAGCGCTTCTGGACGTTGTCCCAGTTCGCGATATTCCAGAAAGCCTTCACGTAGTCTGCGCGAACGTTCTTGTAATCGATGTAGTACGCGTGCTCCCACACATCGAGCAGCAACAGCGGGACCGTGCCCGCCGCGAAGTTGGACTGCTGGTCAAAGAACTGGTTGATCAGCAAGTTGTGACCGATTGAATCCCACATGAGCGCGGCCCATCCGGAGCCCTGCACGCCCATCGCTGCCGCCGTGTAGTGGGCGGTGAACTTGTCGAACGATCCGAACTGGTCGTCGATTGCGCTCGCGAGCTCCCCCGTGGGCTTGTCACCACCGTCCGGCGACATGTTGGTCCAGAAGATGGAGTGGTTGACGTGGCCGCCCAGGTTGAAAGCGAGGTCCTTCTCGAGCTTGTTGACGTTGGCGAGGTCGCCCTTGTCCCTGGCCTCGGCAAGAGCGGCGAGTGCGGCGTTGGCGCCCGTCACATACGCCTGGTGGTGCTTGCTGTGATGCAGCTCCATGATGGTTGCGCTGATGCTCGGTTCGAGCGCCGAGTAGTCGTACGGAAGTTCAGGGAGCGTGTAGTCAGCCATCGATTTCTCCTAGCAAGTAGTCCCCAGTGCGCCCAGTAGACGAGGGCCGGGGTGACATTTCCAGTCTAGTCACGTCAACAACGGCGGCCCGTTGATCCTTCCTAGACGTCGTCGAGGTCGGGGGGCAGGTTGGCGTCAGTCCCGGGGATTCCCTCATCCTGAGCGCGCTTGTCTGCCATCGCAAGAAGGCGTCGGATGCGGCCCGCTACTGCATCCTTCGTCATGGGCGGGTCGGCGTGGTGGCCAAGCTCGTCGAGGCTCGAGTCGCGGAAACGTAACCGCAGCTCGCCGGCGTATTTGAGGTGTTGAGGAACATCGCCGTCGAGTATCTCGAGTGCCCGTTCGACGCGAGCGCAGGCGGCGACCGCGGCCTGCGCTGAGCGACGAAGGTTTGCGTCGTCGAAGTTGACCAGGCGGTTCGCGGTCGCGCGAACTTCGCGGCGCTGTCGTAGTTCATTCCAACTCGTGACGCTGCGCACGCCGCCCATGAGTTCGAGCATTGCGCCGATCGCCTCACCGTCGCGCACAACCACACGATGTACGCCGCGTACCTCGCGCGCCTTGGCAGGAATCCCGAGACGTCCAGCAGCACCGACGAGAGCCATGGCCGCCTCGTTGCCGGGGCACGTGACCTCGAGCGCAGCGGAGCGCCCCGGATCCGTCAAGGTGCCGCTCGCGAGGAAGGCTCCGCGCCACACTGCCGCGAGCTCGTCGCGACTTCCCGTGGTGATGCGGTTGGGTAGGCCACGGATGGGGCGGCGGCGGGCATCCAGCAGGCCAGTCTGACGTGCGAGCGTCTCTCCGCCATCGAGAACCCGCACGAGGTAGTGGCTGGTGCGACGAGCGCCGGACGCCGACACGATCGACCCCTCGGCACGAACCCCGTAGAGCTCGGCGATGTCACGCCGAACACGCTTGGCCAATTGCTCGGTGTCGAGCTCAGACTCCACGGCAATGCGACCCGAGATGAGGTGGAGGCCGCCCGAGAAACGCAGGATGGTCGCGAGCTCGGCCGCGCGCACAGTGGTCTTGCCACTCTGAACAGCGGCTAGTTCTTCTTTGACCTCGGCGGTTAGGGCCACGGGTTTACTCCTTCGATCACTCGCGACCGAGGTCACGGTGCTTGACGCTGACAGCGATGCCGGGCAGGCTGCCTAATTGGGTCGCGAGCTCCTCGGCAATCGCGACGGAACGGTGCTTTCCCCCCGTACATCCGATGGCGATCGTCGCGTGGCGCTTGTTCTCACGCTGGTAACCGGCGAACACTGGCTCGAGCGCCTTCGAATAGTCACTCACGAACTCGGTCGCGCCGGGCTGCGTGAGGACGTACTCGATAACACCGGGATCCTTGCCCGTCAGCGATTTAAGCTCGTCGACCCAGAACGGGTTGGGGAGAAAGCGCGCATCGGCGACCATATCGGCGTCAGCCGGAAGTCCATATTTGAAACCGAAACTCATCACTGTGACCCGCAACTGGGCCGCGTTCTCTTCAGAGAACTTCTCGGTGACCGTCGTTGCCAGCTGATGGATATTGAGATCGGTGGTGTCGATGACCAGGTCGCTCGAAGCTCGGATCTCAGACATCCGCTGTCGCTCAGCCGTGATGCCGTCGAGGAGGGTTCCATCCCCCTGGAGTGGGTGCGGCCGCCGCACCTGCTCGAAGCGACGCACGAGCGCGGCATCCGTTGCCTCGAGAAAGAGCACGCGCACGCCGGTGTTCGCCCGCAACTCCTCTATCGCCTCTTGAACGTCAGTGAAGAGCTTGCCGCCGCGCACATCCACGACGGCAGCGATGCGAGGCAGCGAGGTTCCCGCGTGCTGAGCGAGGTCGACGAGTGGACGCAGCATCTGCGGTGGGAGATTGTCGACGACGTACCAACCCAGGTCTTCGAGCGCGTTTCCGACGGTCGACCGACCCGCTCCGGACATACCGGTGACGATGAGGAGCTCTTGGGCGTCGCGATCGGTGGGCATCGGTCCAAGACTACCTTCGGTCGATCAGCTGTGTAGTCGCTCGACGACCGTTCGGGCGAGAGTGGGACCGATTCCTCGAACCTCGGCGATCGCCTCGGCGTCGGCCGCCTTCAGGCGGGTCACCGATCCGAAGTGCTTGAGGAGTTCTCTCACTCGTGACGGACCGAGGCCCGGCACTCCCGAGAGGACGGACTGAATGTCGTTCTTTCGCTTCTGTCGCTGAAATCCGATCGCGAAGCGGTGTGCCTCGTCTCGAATGCGCTGAATGAGGAAGAGAGCGTCGCTATTGCGCGGAAGGATGACGGGAAAGTCGGAGTCGGGAAGCCAGATCTCCTCCAATCGCTTAGCAATACCGCACAACTGCACGCCCGTGATCCCGGCATCGTCGAGTGCGCGCTTCGCGGCGGCCACTTGTGGCTGGCCGCCGTCGACGATGAGCAATTGAGGAGGGTAGGCGAACTTGCGCCGGCGTCCCTCGGAGAGTTCATCAAGCTGCTCGACCGGTTCCTTGAGATAGGCGAGGCGCCGCGAGAGAGTCTGGTAGATCGACTCGGTGTCGTCCGTCGATTCCGGAATCGAAAAGCGCCGGTACTGGTCCTTGCGAGGCAAGCCGTCTTCGAAGACCACCATCGACGCCACGATATTGGTGCCGCTGAGATGAGACACGTCGTAGCACTCCATCCGCAAGGGTGCTTCGTCCATTCCGAGGGCTTCTTGGATGTCCGCGAGAGCCTGCGATCGTGCAACGAAGTCTCCGCTCCGCCGTGTCTTGTACAGGATGAGCGCGTTGTGTGCGTTCTGCGCGACCGTGAGGGCGAGGGCAGCCTTGTCACCGCGCTTGGCCACTCGGACCTCTACCCGCGAACCCGGACCGCGGATCTCGCCCAACCAACGCTCGAGCGCGGGATTGTCCTCGGGAAGAGCGGGGACGTAGACGTCCCGTGGTGGCACGGAGTCGAGGTAAGCGTTCTGAAGAACAGACTCCACGAGATCGGGTAGTTCGACGTCGAGCTCCTTGTCGACAACCCAACCCCGAACACCGCGAATCCGACCGCCACGCACGATGAATTGTTGGACGGCGGCCGCCAGTTCGTCGTGCGCGATCCCGAAGAGGTCGGCGTCCACCTGCTCATCGAGTACAACCGCATTCTTGGCCAGAGCGGTCTCCATAGCGGAGATCTGGTCTCGGAACCGGGCGGCGGACTCGTAATCCTGGCGGGCTGAGGCCTGCTTCATCTTGCGGGTGATCGACGCGATGTACCCAGAGTCGTTCCCGCCCATGAAGCTAGCGAAGTCGACGGCAATGGACTTGTGTTCCTCGAGCGTCACACGACCAACGCACGGGGCCGCACATTTGCCAATGTCGCCGAGAAGACACGGCCGCCCGGTCAGTTGCGCGCGCTTGTAGGTCGCGTCAGAGCAGCTGCGCATCGGGAACGCCTTGAGCATGATGTCGACGGTGTCTCGGATCGCCCAGGCCCGCGAGTAAGGTCCGAAGTATCGGGCGTTCGGGATGCCCTTGTTGCGCGTGACCATGACGCGGGGTACCTGATCGCCCAGGGTGATGGCGAGATACGGATAGGACTTGTCGTCCTTGTACTGAACGTTGAACGGTGGATCGAATTCCTTGATCCAGGTGAATTCGAGCTGAAGCGCCTCGAAGTCGTTCCCGACCACCGTCCACTCGACCGACGCCGCCGTCTCGACCATCTTGCGGGTGCGGTCGTGCAGCGTATGCATAGGCGCAAAGTAGTTGCTCAGGCGTGATCGGAGGTTCTTCGCCTTACCCACGTAGAGCACGCGCGAGTTAGCGTCGCGGAAGCGATACACACCCGGCTGCTGAGGAATCTCCCCCGCCTTCGGACGCCAGCTGATAGTCGCCATGGATCGCTCGCTACGCGCGAGCCCCTTCGAGCGTCTCTTTGAGGAAGACACCGGTGTGGCTGTTCGGATCCTTCGCTAGCTGCTCGGGGGTACCTGTCGCGATGACCTCACCACCCCCAGCCCCACCCTCAGGGCCGAGGTCGATGAGCCAGTCTGCAGACTTGATGACGTCGAGATTGTGCTCGATCACAATGACGGTGTTCCCCTTGTCGACGAGGCCGTTGAGCACCATGAGGAGCTTGCGCACGTCTTCGAAGTGCAATCCGGTTGTCGGTTCGTCGAGTACGTATATGCTGCGGCCCATCGAGCGTCGCTGGAGTTCGGTCGCGAGCTTCACGCGCTGGGCTTCGCCGCCCGACAGCGTGGTCGCGCTCTGTCCGAGCCGCACGTATCCCAAACCGACTTCCTCGAGCGTCTTGAGGTAGCGGTGAATCGACGAGATCGCCTCAAAGAAATCGGCCGCCTCGCTGATCGGCATGTCGAGCACCTCCGCGATGTTCTTGCCCTTGTACTTCACGGCAAGTGTCTCTCGGTTGTATCGGGCTCCGCCGCACACCTCGCATGCGACGTACACGTCGGGCAGGAAGTTCATCTCGATCTTGATCGTGCCGTCACCCGAGCAGTTCTCGCAGCGGCCGCCCTTGACGTTGAAGCTGAAACGACCCGGCAGGTAGCCGCGCGCTTTCGCGTCTGCGGTCTCTGAGAACAGCGTTCGGATCTTGTCGAAGACCCCGGTGTAGGTCGCCGGGTTGGAGCGCGGAGTGCGGCCAATGGGTGCCTGATCGACGTGAACAACCTTGTCAAGGTTGTCGAGACCGGTAACCCGCAGGTGCTTGCCGGGTATCTGCCGCGCCCCGTTAAGTTCGTTCGCGAGAACCTTGTAGAGGATGTCGTTGACGAGGCTCGACTTACCCGAGCCGCTCACGCCGGTGACCGCGGTGAACACCCCCAGAGGGAAGTCCACCGAGACATTCTTGAGGTTGTTGGCCTTGGCGCCCTGGACCGTGACCCGCCGATCGTTATCGACGGCGCGACGCGTCTGGGGAGTTTCGATCGCTTTGCGCCCGGACAGGTAGTCGCCTGTGACCGACTCAGTGTTCTGCAGGAGATCAGCGTACGAACCCGAGTGGACGACCCGTCCGCCGTGCTCCCCCGCGCCCGGCCCGATGTCGACGATCCAGTCGGCCGTACGGATGGTGTCCTCGTCGTGTTCGACGACGATGAGGGTGTTGCCGAGGTTCTTGAGCTTGACGAGCGTCTCGATGAGACGCCGGTTGTCCCGCTGGTGGAGTCCGATGCTTGGCTCGTCGAGCACATAGAGCACACCCGTGAGGCCCGATCCGATTTGCGTTGCGAGGCGGATGCGCTGGGCCTCGCCACCGCTCAGTGTCGCAGCCGCGCGCATGAGGTCTAGATAGCTGAGCCCCACCTCGATGAGGAACTCGAGGCGCAGGCGAATCTCCCGCAGTACCTGTGCGGCGATTTTCTGGTCCCGCGCGGAAAGTTCGAGACGTTGCATGAACTCGTGTGCCTTGACGAGGCTCAGCTCGCAGACGTCGGCAATGCTCGCGCCGTTCACTGTCACAGCCAGCACCTCAGGCTTGAGGCGTTTGCCATCGCACACGGGGCACGGAATCTCGCGCAGGTACTCGGCAACTCTCTGGCGCTGAACATCAGTCTCCGCCTCGAGATACTTACGCTCCATGTACGGGATCACACCTTCGAAGCCGGTCGAGTACTTCATCTCGCGACCGTAACGGTTCTTCCACCGCACGGTCACTTGGAAGTTGTTGCCCCGGAGGATCGCCTCACGAACTTCCTCGCTCAGCTCGCCCCAAGGGGTATCGAGTGAGAAGTTCAAATCGCTCGCCAATCCGGCGAGAAGCTTCTCGAAATAGTTGAAGAGCCCCTTCCCCGCACTCGTCCACGGGAGCACTGCCCCCTCGGCGAGGCTGATCTCGTCACCGGCGATGAGCAGATCGGGGTCGACTGACATGCGCGTGCCGAGGCCGGAGCACTCGGGGCACGCCCCGAACGGGGCGTTAAACGAAAACGTGCGGGGCTCGATCTCGGTGAGTTGCAGCGGGTGGCTGTTGGGGCACGAAAGTTTTTCGGAGAATGTCCGCCACGCAGCGTCGCCGGACTCGTCAACGAAGTTGATCGACACGACGCCGTCGGTCAGGCGAAGAGCCGTCTCGAGGGAGTCGGTGAGTCTCGTCAGGACGTCGTCTGAGGCGACAAGTCGGTCGACCACGACGGAAATGTCGTGTTTGTACTGCTTCTTGAGCTTGGGCGGGGCGCTGAGTTGGATCTGCTCGCCATCGACGATTGCCCGTGAGTACCCACTCGATGCGAGCTCAGCGAACAGGTCGACGAATTCGCCCTTCTTCTGTGAGATCACGGGGCTCACGACTTGGTAGCGCGTGCCCGCTTCGAGGGTCATGAGCTGATCAGCAATCTGCTGAACAGTCTGCCGCTCGATGCGCTCACCGCAGACCGGGCAATGCGGAACGCCGATGCGCGCCCACAAGAGCCTCATGTAGTCGTAAATCTCGGTGATCGTGCCGACGGTCGACCTCGGGTTGCGGTTGGTCGACTTCTGATCAATCGAGACGGCGGGGCTCAGCCCCTCGATGAAGTCGACGTCGGGGCGGTCAACCTGTCCGAGAAACTGGCGAGCATACGCAGAGAGCGACTCCACGTACCGACGCTGACCTTCCGCGAAGATCGTGTCGAACGCGAGACTTGACTTGCCCGAGCCCGACAAGCCGGTGAAGACGACAAGCGAATCGCGAGGGATCTCGAGGTCGACGTTGTGAAGATTGTGGACTCTCGCGCCACGCACACTGAGCTTGTTGTTCGTCACTGACTTGCCCTCAAGAGCCGCGAGCATCGTGGCTTCATCGAGTTCCTCGCCTGAGTCCACCTCTGTAATTGACACTCTTTACATTCTACGGAGGCCACCGACATTCATCGGCGGCCGTTCGCTCTCGGCAGGTCTACTTGAGATGGCCCGCCTGCTCCATCTGTCGAAGCTCCTTTTTGAGATCGGCCACCTCATCCCGCAATCGGCCCGCGAGCTCGAACTTGAGTTCCGCCGCCGCCTGCAGCATCTGCTCGTTGAGGTCAGCGATGATGGCTTCGAGGTCATTCCCTCCCTCTGATGCGAGACCCTCACGCTTGAGACTCGGGGTGGGCGCACGCTTGCGGCCGTCCTTGTTCTTACCCTTCCCCTGCCGTCCTGAGAGGAGTTCTGCCGTGTCGGCCCCCTCCCTCATCAGTGCATCGGTGATGTCAGCAATCTTCTTGCGCAGCGGCTGGGGGTCGATACCCCGTTCCGTGTTGTATGCGATCTGCTTCTCCCTGCGGCGCTCGGTCTCCTCGATTGCGTTGCACATGGAGTCGGTCATCACGTCCGCGTACATGTGGACTTCGCCCGAGACGTTGCGTGCCGCGCGCCCGATCGTTTGGATGAGTGACGTGCCCGATCGGAGGAAGCCCTCCTTGTCGGCATCCAAGATCGCCACCAGAGAGACTTCGGGAAGGTCGAGACCCTCGCGCAGGAGGTTGATACCCACCAGCACGTCGTAGACCCCCTGACGGAGTTCAGTGAGCAGTTCGACACGCCGCAACGTATCGACGTCAGAGTGAAGGTATCGCACGCGCACGCCGTGTTCGCCGAGGAACTCGGTGAGCTCCTCGGCCATCTTCTTGGTCAGCGTCGTCACCAGCAC
>CAYZHZ010000067.1:0-14780 GCA_964477625.1 uncultured Salinibacterium sp. | reverse complement strand
TGCGGCGGATGATCCGGGGGCTGTCTTCGATCACCAATCGCTCTCCGCGATCGACAATCGGCCGTTCGTGCTCGTTCTTGGCAACGACTACCAGCACAAGGGGCGGGCATGGTTTGCTTCCTCAGATTCGTGAACTCGTGCTCGTCGGAATGCTCGGCACCGCTTCGGCGTGAACTAGCGGGGGTCTCGTCCCGTGATCGCGAGCAAACGGGCCTGCAGCGGAGCGTCATCCCCAAGGAGGACGGGCTGGGCGAAGAGCCCGCTCGCGGCGAGCGTGGCGGCCTGCGGTTCGAATACCGACCAGACGGCTTCAACGAGCCCAACATCGAGCGTCTCGTTGGCTCCGATAGCGCGCGCGAGATCCCAGGTGTGGATGGCGATATCGGCGACCTGTTCGCGCAAGAAGTCGTCGGGGGTGACGATGTCTTCCCACAGGTGAACCTTCGCGCTCGGTGTCGCCGAGCGCCATGCCTCCTCGGCGGCGAGTGAGTACAGCTCCCATTCCCCGATGAGGTTGTCGGGGCGTAAGGGTTCGAGGTCGCGGTTGGCCTGCTGCACGGTGCGTCCCGCCAGAAGGTGAGGCACCCAGCGCTGCTCGTCGATCACGTGGGTGACGAGGTCACGCACCGTCCACTCAGTGTCGGGAGTGGGGGCATCCCAGTCGGTGACGGCGGCAAGACGCGTGGAGAATTCGGCGGTCACGGTGCGCTGCAGTGCCATCCAGTCGTGCGTCATTCTTGTCCTGCTTCCCGTGAGGTGATCCGAGGGTAGCAACCGTGATTGGCTGCCGCAGATTCCTTCCCGTCGCTGCCATAGTTACCGAATGGCTTCCCCCAACTCCAAGGTGATCGGTCTCGCCATCGCGGGCGCGGTCGGCGGTTTCCTTTTCGGGTTTGATTCTTCGGTAATCAATGGTGCCGTTGAGGCGATCACAGCGGACTTCTCGCTAGGCACCTTCCTGACCGGATTCACGGTTGCGATTGCCCTGCTCGGGTGCGCCGTCGGTGCCTTCGTCGCGGGTCGACTTGCCGACCGATTTGGTCGCATTCCGATCATGCTTGTCGGGTCTGTGCTGTTCGTCGTGTCTGCGGTCGGCGCGGGCCTCGCGCAGAGCGTCGGCGATCTCATCGTCTGGCGCGTTCTCGGTGGCCTGGGCATCGGCATCGCGTCGGTCATCGCTCCCGCCTACATCGCAGAGATTTCACCCGCGGGCCTGCGCGGACGACTCGGCTCGCTGCAGCAGCTCGCGATCACGATAGGTATCTTCGCGGCACTTCTGTCGAACGCCCTGTTCCAGGGCGCCGCCGGCGGCGCGAACGATCCGTTCTGGCTGGGTCTCGCTGCCTGGCGCTGGATGTTCATCGCCGCCGCGGTGCCGGGGCTCGTCTACGGCCTCATCGCGCTGCGGTTGCCTGAGTCCCCGCGCTATCTCGTACTCAAGGGGCACGACGCGAGGGCTCGAGCGATTTTCGAGAGGTACTGGCCGGGCCAGGATGCCGATGCCGCGGTATCCGACATCCGCAAGGCTCTTCAGGCCGACGCCGCCGCGGCGAGCTCCGACACCCTGCGCGGAAACCGCTTCGGTCTCAAGCCCATCGTCTGGATCGGCATCATCCTGTCGATATTCCAGCAGTTCGTCGGCATCAACGTCATCTTCTACTATTCGACCGAACTGTGGGCCGCCGTCGGATTCACGCAGGACGACTCGTTTACGATCTCCGTCGTCACGGGCATCGTGAACATCCTGGTGACGCTCGTCGCGATAGCGCTCGTCGACAGGATCGGTCGTCGCCCCATCCTCATGGTCGGTTCACTCGGTATGGCCGTGGCGCTCGGGCTCATGGCACTCGCGTTCAGTCAGGCAACCGCGTCGAGTTCGGGGCCGCAACTCGAGGGCGCCTGGGGTCCAGTCGCTCTCGTGGCGGCCAATCTCTTCGTCGTCGCCTTCGGCGCATCATGGGGTCCGCTCGTGTGGGTGCTTTTGGGGGAAATCTTCCCGAACTCGATCCGAGCCCGCGCGCTTGGTGTCGCGGCGGCCGCGCAATGGATCGCCAATTTCGCGATCACGATGTCATTTCCTACCCTCTCCGCGTTCTCGCTGCCGATCACCTACGGGATGTACGCGCTCTTCGCGGCGCTCTCGTTCTTCTTCGTGCTCAAGGTCGTTCCCGAGACCAAGGGCATGAGGCTCGAAGACGCCGACACCCTGCTCGCCGCTCGTAAAATCGCCCCATGACGAACTCTCCAGACACCCAGAGGGCGGATGATGCGGGCAAGGCCTCTCGCCGGTCCTTCCTGAAGTCGACCGCCGCTGCTGGCCTGGGGGGCTTCGCCGCGGGCGCGGCGGTCACCGCCGGAATCACTGCAGCTGTCAACCGGCCGAGTCCGGTCCCGGGCTTCGATCCGCTGGAGCCGCGCACCGAGCCGGGGTTCGATCACGTCGTCGTCATGATGTACGAAAACCGATCATTCGACAACATCCTCGGCTACCTCTATGACAACGACGAGCTCGCAGAGGGCCAGACCTTCGACGGGCTCAACACGGGCACCTATTCGAACGTCGGTCCCGACGGCACGGAGGTCGAGGCGCACGTCTATATCGGCGAGACCGACAAGGTCATGAGGCACCCGCAGCCTGACCCGGGGGAGCACCTGCCGCACGTCAACACGCAGATCTACGGAATCGTCGACCCTGACACGAACGAGAAGTTATGGGAGCACGAGATCGCCGCTCCCTATAACAACCCGAAGAAGGACTCGAAGGCCGACATGTCGGGCTTCGTCAAGGATTACGTCATCAACTATCGCGACCTCAAGAAGGGCGCCGACCCCACCTTCGACGAGTACCGCGTCGCGATGGGGAGCTTCTCGCCTCAGATGCTCCCGGTGTTTTCGGCGATCGCGAAGGGCTTCGCTGTCTACGACGCGTGGTTCTGCGCTGTACCGTCACAGACCTTCTGTAATCGTTCCTTCTTCCACGCCTCGACCTCGCACGGGTTCGTGACCAACAAGGATCACGGCGGCTACGACAAGTGGATCGACGCCCCTGCCGTGCCGACGATCTTCAACCGGCTCGAGGAGGCGGGGCTCACCTGGCGCGTCTACTACGACGCCCAGCAAATGGTCTCGTTCACGGGCATCCTCCACGCGCCCGTGCTCGAGAAGTACTGGAAGTCGAACTTTCGCAGCATGGAGCAGTTCAAGGACGACGTCGCGAGCGGCAACCTCCCCGCCTATTCCTTCATCGAGCCACGCATGATCTTCAACCACAATGACATGCACCCGCCTTTCGGCACCCTGCGCGAGGGGGAGTACGACGGCGAGAAGGTCTTCAATTCGGCGCTCTCCGACGTGCGTGCGGGTGAAGCGCTGCTGCACGAGGTGTACACGGCGCTCAAACACGCCAAGTCGCCGACGGGCTCGAACGCCATGAATACAGCCTTCCTTGTCACCTTCGACGAACATGGGGGTACCTACGATCACGTTCCGCCGCCGTCTGCTGTGCCCCCGCGCACCGACGGACAGAAGGGCGAGATGGATTTCGGGTTCGATCGCCTCGGGTGCCGCGTCCCCGCACTACTCGTGAGCGCCTACACGGCGCCGGGCACGATCATCCACGACGAGATGCATCACGGCTCGCTCATCGCGACGCTTAACCGCCTGCACGGTCTTGAACCACTCACGCGGCGGGATGCAACGGCGAACAACGTGCTCAACGCGGTCAACCTCACGACCCCGCGTCAGCCCTACGAATGGCCGTCGACGCACCCCCAGTTTCTTCCTCCGAATCCCGAAGATGTGCCGGCCCCACACGAGGAGCACAAACACAGGCCGCTCTCGACTCCCGCTCAGGGGCTCCTGGGCCTGCTCATCGCCAAGTACGAGCCCGGACTCGAACTTCCCGACACGTACGGTGAGGCATTCGAGGTGCTCGTGAAGCACGGCAAGGGGCTCTTCGGAGTTCGCGACTAGCTCCCGGCGCGCATCCACAGTTCTCTCACCTGGCGTGAAGGAGAGACTGGGACACTGGGGGACATGTTGCGCGGTCGGTTTGTCGTCATGACGATCGGTGCGCTCTATTTCGGCATCATCTTCGGGCTCGCATTCGTGCCTGAGTCGGCGACGAATCGCGAGGTCTGGTACTGGCCGTTCAGCGCATTCGTGCCGGTCGGAGTGCTACTCCTGCTCATGCTGGGCCGCCGGCGCTGGTGGGTCTCGATCGTCTTCGGACTGCTGGGTGCCGCGTGGATCGAGGCGGGCCAAACCGTGTGGATGCCCGCGGGTTACGCCTCGGCACTCGACGTCGTGTGGTCTGGCGCGGGCACGGTTGTGGGCGTCGCGCTGGCCTGGTTTTTCACGTCGCTGGAGCCCAGATCCATGCGTTCACATCAGTCTCCCAGAATGATCGCTCACGCTAGTAAGACGGAAATAACCCAGGACTGAGTCCTCGAAGCAACTGCCCGTTTAGTGCCATGTCGCACTTCTGCGCTATGCGCACTACCCGGAAGATCACTGCCGTGACCCGTCGTTTTACTCTGCGTTCCAACCCTGAGAGCCCTCTCGGAATCCTGAACTCGAACCGGCGTCTGCTCGCGGTCGGCGCCCTCGCCGCCTCGTGCATGCTCGCGAGTATCCCTGCTCTTCCCGCGGGCGCCGAAACAATGGAGGGGCCGGCCCCCGCGGTGATCCCGCAGACGTTCAGAGCCGCGTCCATCGCCGAGGAAGCTCCTGTCACGCGCGACGGCTACACGGTGCAGGAGTACACCCTCGTGCAGTGGCCCGTGCCGTCGTCGACCACGATGTCGAGTGCGTTCGGCTACCGAAGCTGTGCCGGATGCTCGTCCAACCACCTCGGAATCGACCTCAACCCCGGCAACGGGTATCCCATTCAAGCCATCGCCGACGGCGTCGTGGTCGTCGCCGAGGAATCGAGCGGGGGACTCGGCGTGCACGTCGAGATCGAACACCGCGTCAACGGTGAGACGTTCACGAGCATCTACGGTCACATGCTCTCCGGCAGCATGACCGTCACCGTTGGTCAGCAGGTCTCTCGCGGCCAGCAAATCGGTCAGGTCGGCAACACGGGTGCGAGCACCGGTGCGCACCTGCACTTCGGCATCAAGGCGGGCGACGTCACGGGCACCGAGATCGACCCGTATGACTGGCTACTCACTTACGCCAACTCGTAGGTCTCCCAGCGTCGCTGAATATTCTGTGTCCATGAGCCAGAACCAGAGAAGCGCCGACGTGATCGCCGTCGAGCGTTACCGCTACCTTCTTCGCACCGCGCCGCCCGAGGCCATCGAACAGGTGCACGCCGAGGCATTCGCCAAGCTCACCGATGACCAGCGCGCGTTGGTGTACGAAGAGCTCACTCGCAACGCGCCGGCGGGCGAGGCGCCCCGCGGTTCCGATGCCCAGTCGCTCGCGCAGGCGGCGACGCGGTCGGAACTGCGCCAGCCCGGAACCCTCGAGCGCTCGTTTCAGGCTCCGAGCTTTCTCAGCATGGTCGGCTCGACAATGCTCGGTACCATCGCCGGGTACGTCATCGGTTCGGCGATAGTGTCGGCCTTCCTCCCGAGCGATGCGGGTGCCGCCGATGCCGGGCCAGACGGCACCGATGCGAGCGAGGATGCGTCGGCCGATGCCGCGGACTCCGGGACCAGCGATGCCGGCGCATCCGACTTCGGCGCGCACGACCCGGGCGCCGACGGTGGTGGATTCGGCGACTTCTTTGGTGGCGGAGATTTCGGCGGGGGAGACTTCGGCGGCGACTTCGGCTTCTAGGCTGGTCTGTCGTGAGTGACGACCGGTACGGAAGAGATGTCCTTGCGGACTTCCGCCTGCAGCGCGGCCTGACACGCGCGCCGAAGGTTGCCGTCGAACCGGGCCTGGTGGTGGAAGAGACCTCGACGGGATTCGTCGGCGCGGTGGTGCGCTACGCCAACGGGCTCGTCGAACTCGAAGACCGACGCGGGGGCATCCGCTCGTTCGCGCTGGGGACCGGCTTTCTTATCGACGGTGCTGCGGTCGAACTGGTGAGGCCCGCTCCCGTCGCCCAGGGACTTGCACGCACGGCCTCAGGATCGATCGCGGTCGACGATGCACGAGCCCGCGTGGCGTTGCCGAGCCGCATCTTCGTCGAGGGTCGACATGACGCGGAACTCGTCGAGCGGGTGTGGGGCGACGACCTGCGCGTTGAGGGTGTCGTCGTCGAATACCTCGAGGGCATCGACCACCTCGAGGAGGTGCTGCGGGACTTTCGGCCGGCGGTGGATCGCCGGGTGGGCGTGCTCGTGGATCACCTCGTCGCCGGTTCGAAGGAGAGCCGCATCGCGCAGGCGGTGGCCGTGGGACCATTCGGAGCGCACGTGCTCGTGCTCGGGCATCCGTTCATCGACATCTGGCAGGCCGTGACCCCCGCGAGCGTAGGTATCGCAGCATGGCCCGAGGTGCCCCGCGGCGAGGATTGGAAGCACGGCGTGTGCGAGCGCCTCGGTTGGCCGCACGAGTCCCAGGCCGATATCGCGCGGGCGTGGCAGCGGATCCTCTCGCGCGTCACGAGCTACGCCGATCTCGAACCAGCCCTCCTGGGTCGCGTCGAGGAACTCATCGACTTCGTCACAGCGAACTGACAGCTCCCTGGCAACTACAGCCTCGCCATACTCAGTTTCGAGGTTTACCGTCGTACGGTGCAGTTTCGTTCGGCACCCTCGGTGGCGCTTCCCGACGGTCTCCAGTTCGCCCTGACGTGGGGCATCCCTGACGACTTCGGCGGGATGACGAGTGCGATGCTGCACCGCTCCCGCGCGTTCGTCAGGCTCTCCGGTCGCCCGGTCGACATCCTGACATTCGATGCTCGCACCGACTACGACCGCGTCGAGGCCCGACTGCGGGCGTCTGCCGAACTGATCGACGGCATGCGCCTGATCAACCTGTGGGATTGGCTGCGCACCACGACCCTCCCCGACTCGGCACCGGGAATGCTCACCCTCGACCGGCACCCTTACAGCCCACTCGACTCAGATCCGGGAGAGCTCGTCGCCACCCGACTCGCCGACGACGGAACCGTGCTGCAGGTCGACTACCGCCGCGCCGACGGCACCGTCGTCGTGAGCGACCGGCGTGACGTAGCCGAGCGCGGGGTCATCGGAGGTCGATCGGTCGTGCTGTGCGACGAGCGCGGCGTACCCGTCCGATCATGGGGACGCATCTGGGCGCTCTACCGTATGTGGCTCGACCTCCTGCGTGAACGCCGACCTTCCTTTTTCATTGTCGACAGCAAGACGGTCGCACGATTTGCGGCAACCTACGTACGCAAGCGGGCTGTCATGATGCACCTCGTGCACGGCTCGCACCTGCAGGGCGGCGAATTGAGTGCCGCGCGGCGGGAGACCTTCGAGAACCTCGACTCCTTCGACTCGGTCGTCTTGCTCACTCATCGTCAGCGTTCCGACGTCGAGTCGCTGTTGGGCCCCCGAAACAATCTCGCCGTCATTCCCAACGGCCGCGAGCCGACGCCGCACGTGCGCCGGGCGCGCGACGTGCACCACGGAGTTGTGCTCTCCTCGTTGATCCCACGCAAGCGCGTCGCCCACTCGATCACCGCGGTGCGCTCGACGACGGCGACCCTCGATATCTACGGCGACGGAATCGAGCGCCCCACCCTCGAGGCGGTGGCCAGCGAGCGCGTGCACTTTCACGGATACTCCGCGGATGCCCGACGAGCGCTCGCGACGGCGTCATTCCTGCTCTCCACCTCGACGGCCGAGGGGCTTCCCCTCTCCCTCGTCGAGGCGATGTCGGCCGGGTGCCTTCCCATCGCATACGACGTGGCGTACGGCCCATCCGACCTCATCGTCGATGGGCGCACCGGTTTTCTTGTCCCCCCGGGTGACACCCAGGCGCTCGCGGCGGCGATCGAGCGACTCATCGCGCTGCCGCGGTGGCGTGTGGCACGGATGCGGCGTGCTGCCGTTCGCGCATCATCCGCGTTCTCCGACCTCACCGTCACTCGCCTGTGGGCCCACGAGATGCGTGCTGCGGCCGCTCGCAAGGCCGACGCCTGGGCTCAGCGCGTCGCACCGACCCTCGCTTCGCCCCCGGACGTCGCGGTGAATCTTGTCGCTCAATCCGGGGGTTAGCCCGCTGGGAGGTGTCGTCTCCCCGTGGAAGGGTGGAGTCATGACAGTTCTCCAGCGACCCAGAAACGGACGAGTGATTGCCGGTGTATGCGCCGGGCTCGCCGAGC
Source organism: uncultured Salinibacterium sp. (assembly GCA_964477625.1). Lineage (GTDB taxonomy): Bacteria > Actinomycetota > Actinomycetes > Actinomycetales > Microbacteriaceae > Rhodoglobus. The sequence continues at coordinate 6,529 of CAYZHZ010000067.1, read as the reverse complement.
GCTTCGGATGGAACGCGACGGTCGTGCGCCTCATCTTCGTGCTCTCGATCCTGTTGCCCGGCCCACAGGTGCTGGTCTACATCATCATGTGGATCGTGATCCCCAATCAGCCCCTGCCGACGATTACCACGGCCCCGGCCCCGCACGCGACGACCACCGCCTGACCGCAGCCCGCCGCCAGCACTAGCCTGATCGGATGCACACCGATGCGGTCGACCTGGCCCGCGCACTCGTCTCGATCGACTCAGTCAATCCCGCTCTTGTGCCTGGCGCAGCGGGGGAGACCCAGATCGTCGAATGGTGCGCCACCTGGCTCGCCGATCGTGGGTTCGAGGTCGATCGAGTCGAGCCGACGCCCGGTCGCCCCTCGTTGATCGCAACCGTTCGGGGCACGGGCGGCGGACGGTCGCTGCTGCTCAACGCGCATCTCGACACGGTGGCTGCGTCCGCATCCCTCCTCGATGCGCGTGTGGTGGATGGGCGACTCACCGGTCGCGGCTCCTACGACACGAAGGGTGGAGCCGCGGCGCTCATGGTGGCTGCCGCGCGAATCATCGATGCGCGCCTCGCGGGTGACGTCATCCTCACCCTCGTCGCAGACGAGGAGTTCGGCAGTCTGGGAACCGAGCAGGTACTCGAACGAGTCACTGCCGTCGGCGCTATCGTTGCGGAGCCCAGCGAGTTGGAAATCACCCTCGCCCATCGAGGGTTCGCCTGGTTCCGGCTCGACATCGCGGGTGTGGCGGCACACGGCTCCATGCCCGAGCAGGGGGTGGATGCGATCGCCCACGCGTCGCGCGTGATGGTCGCTCTCGAGGGGCTGCAGAATGCGCTCGACGCTCGGGAGCATCATCCGCTGCTGAAATCGGGAACGGTGCGCGTCGCGACGATCGAGGGTGGGAAGGATGCCGCGACCGTTGCCCCCGCGTGCACGCTCACGATCGAGCGGAGATTCCTGCCTGGCGAGACACCCGACGATGTCGAATCCGAGTTGCGGTCCGTCATCGACTCCGTGCCGGGGTCGGCCACGACAACCCTCACGCGGCTCGTTGCTCGAGGAGCGTTCGAGTCTCCCGGGGCCTCGCCGCTCGTCGCGGCGGTGCGCGCGGCGTCGATCGAGGTACTCGGCTCCGTCGCCGTGCGCGGCGAACCGTTTTGGACCGACGCGGGTCTCTTTGCCGAGGCCGGCATCCCCTGCGTCGTCATCGGCGTGGCGGGCGGGGGAGCACACGCCGACGAGGAGTACGCAACGGTCGAGTCGATCGAGCGGCTCGCCGACATCGTCGAACGAGTCGCTCGCGACTTCTGCGGCTAACGGGCCACGTTCACGAGCCCGTTGAAGCCCTCAGGCACAACCACGAGGTTGCCAGCGGCGGCAAGCTCCTTGAGCGTGTCGAGGTAGCGCTGCTGCAGAATCGCGTCGGTGAGGCTCGCATTGAGGATCGCATTCGCATCCGCCTCGGCCTGCGCCTGCACGACCTTCTGCTGGGCGGAGACCTTGGCTGCCTCGAGCTTGGCCTGCTCGGTCTGAACGTTGATCTGTGCCTCTTGCGCGGCGGCGTACGCGTTGGTCACCTGCTCGCCGTAGCGGATTTCCTGCAAGGCGACATCCTCGACGATGATCCCGTCGTCTTCCCAGCGCGCCTCGAGCGCGTCGAGGATCGCGTTCTGCACGGCGTTGCGGTCGGTGAGCATCTCGATGGTCGTGAACTTGCCGGGAACTGAGCGAACCACCGAACGGATGTCGTTGAAGATGAGTCGCGTGCGGAGGTTCTCCTCGTTATAGAACTGGCTGTAGATGTCGATGACGGAGTCGGGGCGCAGCGAGTAGCGAATCGCGATGTCGATGTTCGCGGTCACGCCCTCAGCGTCCTGCACGGTGATCTGCGGGCCGTCGGGTGCCCCGCCCACGTTGTCGCCCTGGCCGCTCTCCTGCTCCGTGACGAACACGGCGCGCTGGTTGCGCACGTCGAAGGTGACCGTGTCGACCCACGGGAACTTGGGGTGCAGGCCGCTCGAGGTCTCGTAACCGACGATGTTGCCCGTCCAGTCACGCAGCACGTTGGCCTGTCCCACGTCTTGGCGAAAGAAGGAACTGAAGACGATGAGCACAGCACCCAGCACGAACAGGCCCACGGCGCTCCAGCGCGCGGTGCGCGAGATGATGACGTTCCCGCCACGGCGGAACGCGCTGCCGACCGGCTCCTCCCCGGAGGCGACCACCCGACGCTTGGCATTGGATCCGGCCACGACGAGCGCGATGACCGCGAGCACGATGCAGATTATGGCGAAGATGAACATGACCCTCAGGCTAGTGGAGTCGGGTACCGTGGCCTCATGCTCCCCGTTCTGCCGACAGTCTCCATCGTGATCCCGGCCTACAACGAGGAAGACACGATCAAGGCGTGCGTGCTCGCGGCTCTTGATCAGACCGTGCCCGCGAGCGAGATCATCGTCGTCGACAACAAGTCGACAGATGGCACGGCCTCCATCGTGCGCGCGCTGCAGACGGCGTACCCGGATGCTCCGCTCATCTACTTTCAGCAGAACGAGACCCAGGGTCTCATCCCCACCCGCAACTTCGGCCTCGATCGCGCCCAGGGCGAGGTCGTGGGGCGCATCGACGCCGACTCCGTGCTCGAGCCGACGTGGGTGGAGGAGGTGCAGAAGGCCTTCGCGGATCCGGAGGTCGCCGCGTGCACAGGGCCGGTCATCTACTACGACATGCCGTTGCGGCGGTGGGGGCATGTCGCCGACGACGCGATTCGCCGCGCCATGATCGTCATCACGCGCGACTACCACCTGTTGTTCGGCAGCAACATGGCGTTGCGAGCGAGCGCGTGGCGCATGATCCGCGACGCGGTGTGCCGCGACGAACTCGACGAACTGCACGAGGACATCGACATCTCGATCCACCTGCACGAGCACAAGCTCAAGGTCGCGTACTCATCAGACATGGTCACGGGCATGTCGGCACGACGCATCGACGACAACCCGCGTGATTACTACAACTACGTCATGCGGTTCGAGCGCACCTACAAGAAGCACAAGATCCGCAACATCGCGGTGCGTGCACCCATGGCCGTGCTGCTCTCCGCCTACCCGGCTCTCAAAGCCATGCGTATTGCGGAGCTGCGCAAGACGTCGAACGCGGCCGAGTGAGTCGGTACGTCGCGCTCGTGCGCGGCATCAACGTGGGCGGTAATTCGAAGGTACCCATGCCCGTGCTGAGGTCGATATTCGAGCAGCTCGGCCACACCGAGGTCGCGACCCTCATCAACAGCGGCAATGTCGTCTTCACGGCGTCTGGCACCCCCCGGGCCGACGCAATCGAGAAGCGCATCGCCGATGAGACCGGGGTGACGACCCGGGTGCTCATCCTCACTGCAGCGCGACTGAAAAAGATCGCGGCTGCGATGCCGTTCACGGGCGACGAGTCTCGACTCATCGTGACGTTCATGCACTCCGTGCCGTCGGGCGTCCACATCCCGGATGACCTTGGGGAGGAGCTCGTTCAGATCGGCTCCGACGCCGTCTACCAGTGGCTGCCGCAGGGGGTGTCGAACTCGAAGCTCAAGCCCTCATTCTGGAAGCAATTCCCGCCGGAGAGCACGGGCCGCAACATCCGAACCGTCACCAAGCTCATCGATCTGCTGTAGAGGCAATCGGTGAGAAGACCGTCATCCCGAGCCCGAGGAGTGCCAAGCCCATCAGCACGAAGCCGAGCACGAAGGCGCGGCCGGTGGCAGCCACTTGGTCTTGATCGTCGCGCATGACCGAGCCAGCGGCTGCGGCTCCGATGCCGAGTATCACGAGACCGGGGATGAATGCCGCGATGACGTGTTCGAGGTAGCTGTCCGCTGCCGGGCCGACAAGAGCGAGATGGATGCCCAGGGCGATGCCGCTGGCCGCGAGCACGGCCGCGGCGATCGCCGCCACCCAGAGCTGCGTCGGCCAGTACCGCGGCGGGATCATAGTCAGAACGGGCGGGTGAAGGGGAGCGGCTTGCGCATGCGGATGAGCAGCAGGAGCGGCACGATCACGTAGGGCAGGTTGAAGGCGAGAAACTTCGCGGGGTTCTGCGTCTGATACTCGGGTTCGCCGAAGAACTCGACACCGAAGACGATGATGCCGGTGATGCTCGCGATCATGGTCGCGTAGATGACCGCGGGCAGCTGGATCCAGTTCCAGCCCCTGATCAGCGCTGGCACGAGAACCACGTAGAAGAGCATGTACACGAAGGCGCTCAATCCCGTGACGATGCGCATCCAGACCGGGGGGTTCATGAACAGCGGGTCGGCATCGTGGGCGTACCAGTAGTTGGAGTTGACGAGAAAGTTCGAGCTCGGCTGACTGAAGTCGATACCGAGCGTCGGGAGCATGTCGGCGATGCACGATGTCACGATGAACAGCGTGAAGAACACCGCGAAGACGATGTCGATGGGGCGCTGACGCAGGCGGAGATTAGCAGGGAGGTCGCTGGTCACGGCGCCCAGATTAGCGCCCCGCGAGGCTAAACCACGGCGTGTCGCGTCGAATATCGGTCCCCGGCTTGCACATTGCGACTCGGCATGGCTAGCATCGCAACCAATCATCTACGCGGGTAGACAATGCGCGTAGATCCTCAAGCTCCATCGATGTAGCAGGCGGTGATTCACATGACACTCGGCACACCGACCCAGCCTGCGCGACTCGTGGTGATCGGTTCGATCAACCAGGACTACTTCACTTACGTCGACGAGTTCCCGCATCCCGGACAGACCGTACTGGCACAACGCGCCGCGATCGGCCTCGGCGGCAAGGGCGCCAACCAGGCCATGGCCGCGGCCGCGCTCGGCTGTCCCGTGCTCTTCGTCGGCGCCGTGGGCTCCGACTCCGCGGCGACTGCTGCCCTCGAGGGGCTGAGGGCCGGTGGCGTCGACACCACCGGCATTCTCATTCTCACCGACGTGCTCACCGGGGCCGCCTACATCACCGTTTCCGGTACAGGCGAGAACACGATCGTGGTCTCGGCGGCGGCCAACGCAGGGCTAGATGCGCGGACGGCCGAGTCCCGCCTCGAGGAGCTGGGTGTCACGGCATCCGACGTGCTGCTGTGCCAGGGCGAACTGAGCGCCGCGGTCGTCGAGCGCGTGGCCGCGACCGCATCGCGCGTCGGTGCTCGCTTCGTGCTCAACCTCGCTCCCGTCATCCCCCTCTCGCGCACCGTTCTCACGGCGGCGGCGGTGCTCATCGTCAATGAGGGAGAGGCGCAGGATCTTGCGGCTCGACTCGGTGTCGACGACCTCGCATCCCACCTCGGCATCCCTCTCGTCGTCACGCTCGGCTCTCGGGGGGCGCGCCTGACCGACGGCGCGGTCTCCATCGAGCAGGCCGCTCCGCGTCCCTCCGAGGTCGTCGACACGACTGGCGCTGGGGACGCGTTCGTGGGTGCCCTCGCCGCCGCTCTCGTCGCGGGACTCGACCTAGATACGGCGGTGCGCGCCGGAGTCGCGGCGGGCACCGCAGCGGTCGAGAAGACGGGCACCACGACCTCCTACGTCACCGGCGTCACACCTGCCGAGCTCGCCACCCGCGCACCGCACTCTTTCGCGGCGGTGACGGAGTGAGCCGCACCGGTCGTGTCACGCGTGACGAGGTTGCCCGCATCGCCGGCACGTCGACCGCCGTCGTGAGCTATGTCATCAACAACGGACCCCGCCCGGTCTCCGACAGTACGCGCCGCAAGGTCCTCGAGGCCATCGAGCAGACTCGCTACCGGCCCAATGGCATCGCGAAGGCGCTCGCGGCAGGGTCCAGCCGCACCTTCGGTCTCGTCGTCCCCGACATCTCCAACCCGTTCTTCGCTGCCATGGCCCATGCCGTCGAGGATGAGATCTTCGACGCGGGCATGGTGCTCCTCCTGGGCGACGCCGCCGAGAGCAAGGAGCGCGAGGAGGAGATCCTCTCGATCTTCCAGCAGCAGCAGGTCGATGGTCTGCTGTTCATCGGCACCGACAACCACCCGCACGTGCAGACGATTGCCCGCTCGGGCATTCCGGTCGTTGTGCTCGACCGTGTCGACGAAGACGACCTCGCTGCCTCCGTCGTCGTCGACAACGTCGCGGGTGCGACGGCTGCCACTGAGCACCTCATCGGCCACGGCTACCGCGGCATCGCCTTCATCGGAGGACCCGAGGGGCTGTCGACCTCGACGGATCGCAAGGCGGGCTTCACCCGGGCGATGGCGGCCGCGGGGATCGCGATCGAGCCCGAGTGGATGCTTGAGGCTGACTACTCGAAGGCGGGTGGCCTCGACGCTGGCCGCCGACTGCTCGAGCGGTCGCGTCGCCCTCGTGCGGTCTTCGCGGGCAACGATCAGCAGGCGATCGGCCTGCTGCGCGTGGCGTACGAGGCGGGCATTCGCGTGCCGGACGACCTCGCGGTATTCACGTTCGACGGCACCATGGATGCGGAGTTCAGCGCTCCGCCCCTGTCCACCATCCGCCAACCGATCGAAGAGATCGCCAAGAACGCTGTCCGGCTGCTG
>CAYZHZ010000066.1:0-14872 GCA_964477625.1 uncultured Salinibacterium sp. | reverse complement strand
TACGCCGACGAGGTGACGCTCGGGCGTGCCTTCGAGGGCCGACGGGTCATCGAGCACTAAGCGGGCCTGTGGCCGCGTCATCCGGTCGGTCGCACCGGTGATCTGCTTCTAGAATTGATCCCTGTCTTAAGTTGACCCTGTCCAGTGGGCCCGCACACCATTTCGTCCAGGAGTACCGCGTGAGCTTGATCGTCCAGAAGTTCGGTGGTTCGTCGGTCGCTGATGCCGAGAGCATCAAGCGCGTCGCGAAGCGCATCGTCGAGACGCGCAAGGCCGGCCACGAGGTCGTCGTCGTCGTCTCCGCGATGGGTGACACAACGGACGAACTCATCGACCTCGCCGAACAGGTCGTCCCCGTTCCCTCCGGCCGTGAACTCGACATGCTGCTCACCGCGGGGGAGCGTATCTCGATGGCGCTCCTCGCGATGGCCATCAGAAGCCTCGGCGTCGAGGCGCGCAGTTACACGGGAAGCCAGGCCGGCATCATCACCGATCCTCAGCACGGCTCAGCGCGCATCACTGAAGTCACCCCGGGACGCGTGCGCGAGGCGCTCGATCTGGGTGCCGTCGCGATCGTCGCAGGATTCCAGGGATTCAACCGCGGAACGGGCGACATCACGACGCTCGGGCGCGGAGGCTCTGACACGACGGCCGTCGCGCTTGCGGCCGCCCTCGATGCCGAGGTCTGCGAGATCTACACGGATGTGGACGGCGTCTTCACCGCGGACCCGCGCGTCGTCTCATCCGCTCGCAAGATTGATCGTGTCACGAGCGAAGAAATGCTCGAGCTCGCGGCGGCGGGAGCCAAGGTTCTGTACATCAGGGCAGTCGAGTACGCCCGCCGTCATGGGGTGACGCTGCACGTGCGGTCGTCGTTCAACAACAACGAGGGCACGCTCGTCGTGAACCCGAAGGAGGGAGAGATCGTGGAAGAGCCCATCATCACGGGAGTGGCCGCCGACCTCAGTGAGGCCAAGATCACCGTTGTCGGGGTTCCCGATATCCCCGGGAAGGCCGCCCAGATTTTCACAATCGTGGCCAAGACCAACGCGAACATCGACATGATCGTGCAGAACGTCTCCACCGCGGCCACGGGGCGCACCGACATCTCGTTCACTCTTCCCAAGTCCGACGCGCAGGCCGCCATCACGGCGCTCACCGCCGAGAAAGACGAGGTCGGTTTCGAGTCGCTGCAGCACGACGACCAGATCGGCAAGCTCGCAGTCGTCGGCGCAGGCATGCGCAGCAACGCTGGCGTGTCGGCAAAGCTATTCACGGCGCTCTTCGACGCGGGCATCAACATCGAGATGATCTCCACGAGCGAGATCCGCATCTCCGTCGTGACCCGCGCCGACACTGTCAATGACGCCGTGCGCGTCGTACACACGGCTTTCGGCCTCGACGGAGACACCGAGGCGGTCGTGCACGCCGGTACCGGGCGCTAGTTCGCCGCCCGGCGGCTATCCCCGTCGACCTGGCAGCATCTCGACGAAACACCCCTTTCGACCATGCCAGAATTGCTGCATGAGTGATGCAGGAGTGAAGATCGGCGTCGTCGGCGCCACCGGACAGGTGGGCGCTGTCGTCCGCCGCCTACTCGAGGAGCGCGACTTCCCGGTCGCCGAGATCCGCTATTTCGCCTCCGCGCGCAGCGCCGGCACCACTCTCCCCTTCCGTGGCGAGCCGATCGTTGTGGAGGATGCGGCCACCGCTGACCCGTCGGGTCTCGACATCGCCATCTTCTCCGCGGGTGGCGCGACCTCGAAGGAGCAGTCGCCGCGCTTCGCCGCAGCGGGCGTCACCGTCATCGACAACTCGTCGGCATGGCGCATGGACCCCGACGTCCCGCTCGTCGTGAGTGAGGTCAACCCGCACGCTATTGCTCAGGCCACGAAGGGCATCATCGCCAACCCCAACTGCACGACCATGGCCGCCATGCCCATCCTGAAGGTGCTGGATGCCGAGGCCGGCCTCGAGCGTCTCATCGTGTCCACCTATCAGGCGGTTTCGGGCGCGGGCCTCGCGGGCGGCGAGGAATTGCTCGAGCAGGCAACCGCCGCGGTCGGCCAGAACGCGATCGAGCTCGTTCACGATGGATCCGCCGTCAGTTTCCCGGCGGCCAACAAGTTTCCCCGCACGATCGCGTTCAACGTGATTCCCTTCGCGGGCAACCTCGTCGACGACGGGCTCGGTGAGACCGACGAGGAAAAGAAGCTGCGCAATGAGAGTCGCAAGATCCTCGAGCTGCCCGACCTGCTCGTGAGCGGCACGTGCGTGCGAGTGCCCGTGTTCACGGGTCACTCCCTCTCCATCAACGCCGAATTCTCGAAGCCCTTGAGCCCCGAGCGTGCGCGCGAGCTGCTGGATGGTGCGGCGGGAGTTGTTGTCAGCGATGTGCCGAACCCGCTCGAGGCCGCGGGCCAGGACCCCAGTTATGTGGGCCGCATCCGCCAGGATGAGGGCGTGCCGAATGGTCGCGGGCTTGCGATGTTCATCAGCAACGACAACCTCCGTAAGGGCGCAGCGCTCAACGCAGTGCAGATCGCGGAACTCGTCGCGGCAGAGAAGCTCGCGACCACTCTCGCTGGTTGAGTAGCGTTTAGCGCGTATCGAAACCCGTCCATCAGCGCCCCGGCTCCGAACCACTCCCATGCGACGGCGCGGGGCAGCAGTGGCGGCGGTGCTGGTCGCGGCCGTGCTCGCGCTGACTACGGCATGCTCGAGCACTGGCATCCACGACACCTCCCAGGAGCCCGCCATCGATCCCACTGCCCCCGTCGTCGCGTTCTACGGTGACTCCTACACGCTCGGGACGGGTGCGACACAGCCCGCGCTGCGGTGGTCGAGCATCATCTGCGCTGACCGTGGCTGGACAGAGGTGAACCCGAGCGTCAACGGCCTCGGATTCATCAACAATCGCCGCGCGTTCGGTGACGGCGACCTCCCCTCGATCGTGATTGACAGCGGTGCCGACATCGTCTTCATCACGATGGGGCTCAACGACAATTTCTCCTTCGACTTCGCCGCGGATCGCATCGAGGCGCAAATCGGTGACGACTTCGATCGCATCGGGGCGGGACTTCCGGATGCCCGGGTCATCGTCGTCGAGCCGTTCTGGTACACCGACGAGCGTCCGCCGTCCGTCGAGGTCATCATCGGATGGGTGCGCGACGCGGCCCAGTCGCGCGGCTGGGAGTACATTTCCGGGGCGTCGCGCTGGATCGAGGGACACCCGGAATGGATGGCCAGCGACGGCCTGCACCCCAATGACGATGGGTACGCGCGCATGGCGGAATTGATGGGGGAGGAGCTCGCCGAACTCGGACTGTAAACTGGGCTGGTGAACAAACCCGTCGATGTCGCCCTCATCGGCGGCGGAATCATGAGCGCTACGCTCGGTGCCCTGCTGAAAGAACTTCAGCCCGACTGGGACGTGCAGATCTTCGAGCGCCTCGGTGACGTCGCCCTCGAAAGCTCCAACCCGTGGAACAACGCGGGCACCGGCCACGCGGCCCTGTGCGAGCTCAACTACACGCCCGAGCGACCGGACGGATCGATCGACATCTCGAGCGCCGTCAAGGTCAACGAGCAGTTCCAGGTCTCTCGCCAGTTCTGGGCGCACCTCGTCGAGGCGGGCGCGCTGCCCAATCCGTCGTCGTTCATCAATCCGGTACCGCACATGAGCTTCGTGTGGGGCGAGTCGAACGTCGACTACCTGCGCAAGCGCTTCGAGGCTCTCAAAGACCACCCCCTCTTCGCGGGAATGGAATACAGCGAGGATGCCCGCACCATCCGCTCGTGGGCACCCCTGCTGATCCCCGGTCGCCTCAAGTCGCAGAAGTTCGCGGCGACGCGCATCGCCTCGGGAACCGACGTCGACTTCGGGGCGCTCTCGCACCGACTCACCGAGGGACTCGTGGCGTCGGGCGGAAAGCTCAACACCGAGTTGCTCGTCACAGGGATCAAGCGCCAACGCGACAAACTCTGGCGTCTGACCATGCGTCGCGACATTGGGTCGACCCCCGCCGAGCCGGTGCTTGCGCGATTCGTCTTCGTGGGTGGCGGAGGGTATGCACTCAACCTCCTGCAGAAGTCGGGCATCAAGGAGATCCGCGGTTACGGCGGCTTCCCGGTGAGCGGCGAGTTCTTGCGTACCGACAACCCCGACGTCGTCGCCCGCCACACCGCGAAGGTCTACGGAAAGGCCGCCGTCGGCTCGCCGCCCATGTCGGTTCCTCACCTCGATCTGCGCGTCGTTGACGGTCAGGGCAGCCTCATGTTCGGCCCTTACGCGGGATTCAGCCCCAAGTTCCTCAAGACGGGGTCGGTGCTCGACCTGTTTGCCTCGATTCGCTGGCACAACATCATCCCGATGGTCGCCGCGGGTCTCTCCAACCTCAGCCTCGTGAGCTACCTGCTCGGCCAGCTGGCAGCGAGTAAGAAGACGAAGTTCGACGAGCTTCGTGAGTTCTTCCCCGAGGCCAAGCCAGAGGACTGGTACACGATCACCGCGGGGCAGCGTGTTCAGGTCATCAAGAAAGACAAGAAGAAGATCGGCGTGCTTCAGTTCGGTACCGAGGTCGTCGCGGCGAAGGACGGGAGCATCGCGGGACTGCTCGGGGCCTCCCCGGGTGCGTCGACCGCCGTCCCGATCATGCTGGGCCTCATCGAGAAGTGCTTCCCCGACCGCATCGAGGAATGGACGCCCCGCCTCACGGCGATGATTCCGAGCTACGGCACGCTGCTCTCCGACGATCCGACGTTGGCCCGCTCGACCCTCGAGCGCACCGCACGCGTGCTCGGCATCCACCCCTGACTTGCTTAACATTCGAACGCATGTTCGAATGGCACCGTGCGATGGAGCGGTCAAGAACTCACCAGTGACGAGGATGCTGCGCTGCCCGGCCTCGCCCGACTCTCGAACCTCGTTCGCTCCGTCACCACCCCGGAGTTCGCGGGTGTGCGATTCCACGAGGTTCTCGCCAAGAGCGCGCTGAACAAGGTGCCCGGGCAGGGTGCACTCCCGTTCGGCTGGACGGTGAACCCCTACCGTGGCTGCAGCCACGCGTGTGTTTATTGCTTCGCCCGTCAGACTCACACCTATCTCGACCTTGGCTCAGGGCGCGATTTTGACTCGGAGATCATCGTGAAGGTCAACGTGGCTGAGGTCTTATCGCGTGAGTTGCGCAAGCTGAGCTGGTCGCACGACCACGTCGCACTCGGTACCAACACCGATCCGTATCAGCGTGCAGAGGGCCGGTACCGACTTATGCCGGGGATCATCGCCGCACTCGCCGAGAGCGGCACGCCGCTGAGCATCCTCACCAAGGGCACGCTGTTGCGCCGAGATCTCCCGCTTCTCGCAGAAGCCGCCGAACAGGGTCCCGTCGACATCGCGATGTCGATCGCCGTTCACGACGACGGGCTACAGCAATCCGTGGAGCCCGGAACGCCCTCGACGAAGGCGCGCCTGGACACCGTTCGGGCCGTGCGTGACCACGGACTCGACTGCTCCGTGTTCCTCATGCCCATCCTCCCGTACCTCACCGATACCCGAGCTCATCTCCACGACGCGATGCGAAGCATTCGAGATGCCGGTGCGACGAGCGTTCTCTACACGGCGCTCCATCTGCGCCCCGGCGCGAAGGAGTGGTACTTCGAGTGGCTCGAGCGCGAGCATCCAGAGCTCGTCCCCCGCTACCGCGAGATGTACGCCACCAGCTCGTACGCGCCGAAGGGGTACAGACAGTGGCTCGCGAAGAAGATATCCCCGATCATCGACGACTACGGCCTCGAGCGCGGGCGCGCGGACCCGAGCACCGGTAGCAGACGATTTCGCCCCGAAAAACCGGGGCTCGGCGCTCTCATTCGAGAGGAATTGCCTCCCGGCTACGGGCAGGCCACGCTCTTCTAGCTGTACCCCTGTCGTGGGGTACAGGATGCATCCCGGTCGCTGCCATAATCAACGCAGACGACTGAAGGGGGGTTGAGTTGTCCATCGGGTTGCCAGCGCACCTGCGTCCGCAGGGAGTAGGTCGAGCCTTCTCGGCTGGTGCACACGTAAGCGCCCTCGCATGCATCGCCGCGGCGCTCGCGATGGTCGCCGTCGAGCAGGCGGAGAATCCCGAAGCCGTGCTGTGGCCTGCGCTCCTCGCGCTCGTCCCCATGACGGTGATGATGGTACTTCTCGATCGTCAGCGCACCCTGTTCTATTCCGTCGCCTACATCATCATCGGGTCTGCATCCATCTACTGGTTCGCCCTCACGGTCATGTCAGAGTTCGAGCCGGTGGCCGCCACCGATGCCTTCGTGCTCGCGTTGCCCCGCATCGCCCTCATGCTCGTCGGAGGGCCGGGACTCGGGTTCATCTCGGCTATCGTCTGGAGCACCATCGGCCTTCTCGCTGCTGGCCTGTCGATCGCCGGGGCGGCCGTGCAATCGGGCGTGACCGTGCGACTCGATGGAACAACTCTCATGTGCTACGGCCTCGTCGTCGGCACCCTGCTCATGCTGCGCTACGGACAGCGATGGGTGCAGGCGGTGCAGCCCAGCCTGCATCGCGCCGCCCGCGACGAAGAACTCGCCTCGGTTCGCTACGGCATCGAAGTGAAAGCCGCGGCGATGATGCACGACACCGTGCTCGGCCACCTTGCCGCGATCGCCTCCGCGCCGCCCGGACCCTTGAGTCGAGAGTTGCAGAGTCAGATCGAGCGGGACCTCGAGGTGCTGATCGGCGAGGAGTGGCTTGCTGAATCCTCGACGACGGTCGCCGTGCGAGCGCGCACGGACTGGCAGCAGAGCCCGCTGTTCGCTTCCATCCAAGAGGCGCGTACCCTCGGGCTCGAGATCGAGGTCACCGGCGACATCAGCGCCTCGTCTCGACTGCGTCCCGATCGCGCCAAGGCACTCGGTCTTGCCGTCAAGCAATGTCTCGTGAACGTGCTGAGGCACTCGGGCACGCGCAACGCCGAGGTCGTGGTTTTCGGCTCCGAAACCGAGGTGAGCGTCATGGTCATCGACGGCGGACGGGGCTTCAGCGAGACCGACACGGGTGCGGACCGTCTGGGGCTGCGCAACTCGGTACGTCGCCGCATCGAGCTCGCCGGAGGTTCGGTCACGGTGTGGTCCACCCTCGGTCGCGGAACGTCGGTCATGATTCGCGTGCCCGCCACCCCCAGTACAGAAGAGGCACCGGTGAGCGCATGAGGCGCGAGAGCACCGTGCAGCAGCTCGACCCGGTCGGCGGTCGCGCCGCCGGCCCCCTCACGGTCAGTGCGGGCATTGCGATGGTCGCGTTCGCCGTCGCGCAGACCGTGCTCAGCAGCGGCGACATAGAGCGACCCGTTTTCGCGATCATCGCGATCTCCATTGTCGTGGTCATCGCGTGCCTTCTCGTCTACAGCACCGCGCCGCTGCGCGCGCCCGTCACCGCGTCGACCCACGTGACCGTGGTCGTACTTGCGCTCGTCGCGATGGCCGTCGCCGCAGCATCCACGGGTGCCAGCAATTCCCACCTGCGCGACGACTGGGGAGCCCCCGTCATCGGCCTCGTGTGCTTGGCGATGTGTCCGTACCGCCCCCCGCGCGAGCTCGCAGCCGTCGGATCGCTCGCCGCGATCTTCGCGGGGCTCATCGTGCTCGTGCAGGTCGATGCGATGCGCACCGTAACCCCACCATTCGTCTTCGTGATCATCGCGATCACGCCCATCCTCGCGCTGTGCCTAGGCGGTGCCGTGTTTTCGAGCGTGCTCATCCGGATGATGCGGCGCTGGCAGTCCCGTGCAAGCGTGGCCGTTCGTGCCATCGCCAGCCAGCAACTCGAGGGGATCACTCGGTCGGTGCAGCAGGATCACGTGACGATTCTCAATCGCGACGTCGTGCCCTTCTTCGCCGAGGTTCTCACCCGGTCAGACATTACGGAACGCGACCGTGACCGAGCACGTGAGATCTCGGACTCGATCCGCACTCTCATGGTGGCCGAAATGGATCGCTCGTGGCTTGACGTCGTGCTCGAGCAGATTGGGGCGGCCCCCTCTATCGACGCGACCCAGGTCGCCGTCGCGATGAACCTCGAGCAGCGCTCCGCCCTTCGTGCTGCCCTCGTGGCCATCGGCTCCCACCCCGGTCTCGTGCCCCACAGCCTCACCGTCGACCTTCACCGGTCGGGAGTGCCCGTGACGGTCGTCGTCGCGGCGGCCTTCGACCGCCCGGTTCGTGACGAGATCGAGCCGTACCTCGCCGTTCTTCGTGTTTTCTTCTCCGCATTGTCCATCAGCTATTCCAAACCGACCCTGACAGTGAGGTTCTCCTATGAGCACCGTTGATCATCCGCAGCCGGTGGCCCCAACCACTCCACCGGCGCGCATTCGACTAGCCATACTCGATGACCACGAGGTGCTACTCGACAGCCTCAGCAGCTGGATAGCATCCAACGCACCAGACTTCGACCTGGTGCTGAGCGCGAGCACCTGGCTTCAGCTCGTGCACAGCGACAATTTCCCCACCGACCTCGTTTTCCTCGATTTTCAGCTCAAGGAGCCGGTGTCGATCGAAGCCCGCGTGCGCACCTGCCGGGCGGCGGGGGCGAAGGTCATCGTGCTGTCGAGCGTCGACTCGCGCGAGGCCCGTGAGCGCGCGCTCGACGCGGGAGTCTCCGCATTCATCTCCAAGTCCCTGCCGATGCGTGAAGTCATGGATGCCGCGCGCACGATCATGGGAGTGGACACCACCACGAGCCATCAGCGTGACTGGCGCCCGCTTCCGGTCGGTGCGGCGAACCAGTCCCGCCCCAAGCTCAGCGCGGGCGAGACCGAAGCACTCACCCTCTACGTTTCGGGTCTGAGCACCGCGGAGGTGGCCGAGCGGATGCACGTGCAGTACGAGACCGCGAAGACCTACCTGCGTCGCGTGCGCGAGAAATACGCGAAAGCGAATCGACCCGCGAGCAAGAAGGCCGAGCTCATCCGAAGGGCGGCGGAGGACGGGTACCTTAGTTAGGTGAGCAAGCTCTACTTTCGCTACGGAGCGATGAACAGCGGCAAGTCGACCGCTCTCCTGCAGGCTGCCTACAACTATGAGGAGCGCGGTCAGCAGGTGTTGCTCGCCAAGCCCGTCATCGACACCAAGGGCGACAGCGCCATCGTGTCACGCCTGGGTTTCACGCGGCCCGTCGATTTCACGGTCGCGCCCGATGAAGACATCTACTCGAGCTTCGTCGCCGAGCGCGCGCGTGTGCTGCGCGAAACCGGTCTCCCCGTGAGCTGCCTCCTCGTCGATGAGGCGCAGTTCTTGAACGAGGCGCAAGTGGATGACCTGCTGCGCATCGCCATCCTCGAGAACACTCCCGTGCTCGCGTACGGCATCCGCACCGACTTCCAGACGGTGGCCTTCCCTGGTAGTCGCCGACTTCTCGAGATCTCCCACTCACTCGAGGAACTCAAGACCATTTGCCGCTGCGGGCGCAAGGCCGTCTTCAACGCCCGCAAGGTCGGGGACAAGTACATCTTCGACGGCGATCAGGTCGCCATCGACGGAGTCAATGTGACCTACGAGTCGCTGTGCGGATCGTGCTATCTCGAGGAGAGCAACGGCGTGCTCAACAACGGCTGGAAGCCGAAGGCGGACTTCAGCTACACGGCGGGGCCGGACGCGGACTTCTCTTAAACAAAAAGACCGCCGGAAGGCGGTCTCTTTGTTTCTGTCGGGGTGGCGGGATTCGAACCCACGACCTCTTCGTCCCGAACGAAGCGCGCTACCAAGCTGCGCCACACCCCGATCTCGTCTCACCCTCTCGGGCGAGAACCTTGTCAAGAATAGCCGAAATCTCCCGGGGTCAATGTCACGACCACCGCTTCCGGTGGGCACGAGAAACGCACGGGAGCGTAGATGGATGTTCCGATGCCCGCGCTCACGTTGAGGAACGCTGCGTGGCGGGCGTGGTGCCACACGCTCAGGCCCTGCGCCTGCTCGCGAGGGATGTCGCAATTGGTGACGAGAGCGGGAAGCCCGGGGATGCGCACCTGACCGCCGTGCGTGTGTCCCGCGAAGATCATCTCCGCTCCGTTCGTGACGAACGAATCGAGCACGCGGCGATACGGGGCATGGGTGACTCCGATCGCTACCGTGTCTGGGCCGGTGCGATCATCCTGCCAGCCGACGTTCTCGCGCATCTCCTCGATGACTTCGGGGAGCACGTCGAGCCGGTCCCACCCGCGGTGGGCATCGTTGACCCCGAAGAACTCGAGTCTCGAACCCCGGATCTCGAGGGCGCGGGCGCGATTGTTGAGGGAGAGCCAACCGAGTTGGTCTTCGAAGTACCGCTCCATGGCGTCGATGTCGAGGTTCGTCGACTTGTCGCGATGGCTTGACGGTCCACCAAAGTAGCGCAGCGGGTTCTTCGGCTGCGGCCCGTAGTAGTCGTTCGACCCGTTGACGTAGACACCGGGGATACCCGCGAAGACATCGAGTGCCCGCTTCACACCCTCGAGCGCATCCGGGTGGCCCATGTTGTCGCCAGTGTTGACGATCAGATCGGGCTCGACGAGGGCGAGAGACCGGATCCACTCCTGCTTGCGGTGCTGCCACGGAGCCATGTGGAGGTCGGAGAGGTGCAGCACCGTGATGGGCCGTGCCTCGGGGTCGAGCACGGGAACGTGCTCGCTGCGAATCGTGAAGCGGTTGCGTTCCACGAGCGTGCCCCACGCAAGCGCGGCAGCACCGGCTGCGGCCACCACCCCGAGGGCGGTGGCCGCAGTGCGTGCAGGCGGCGTCAGCAGGGTGTCGCCTGATCCTTGCCGACCACGAGGGTTATTGCCGCCCCGGGTAGTGCTGCGCTGCCGGGCGCCGGATTGGACGACGTCACCTTGCCGATGGACGGGTCTCCCGACGGCACGTTCACACAACCCTGGCTGACGTTCGACTGGAAGTCAGGACCGAGCAGTCCCTTCGCTGTTGCGAAGTCATAGCTCTTTCCGTCGCCTACCGCGTCGGGGACGATCCGCTTGTTCCCCCAGCTCGGGAAGACGGTGACCGTCACTCCTCGGCCCGAGGAAGTACCGATAGCCGGATCGGTCATCGCGATCTTGCCCGCCTCGATCTCCGAGTCGGCGTTGCCGCCGAGCGCGAAAACGAATCCAAGGCCCTCGAGCAACTGCTTCGCCTGTTCAGGCGTCTGGCCCCGAACGTCTGGGATCGCGAGTCCGCCACCCGACATGAGGCGTGCGGCCGGTTCGGGGAATGCCCCGCCCGGGTAACGCGAGTTCAACGCTGCCGTCGTGGGTTTCGTGATCGCGTGGCGCAAGTACGCACCGCTCACGCCACCCGCCTCGAAGTTGAACATGTTGTACTCGTTGATGCTGTTGCCGATCCACACAGCTGTTCCATACGCCGTCGTGAACGTCGCCATCCACGTCTGGTTGTTGTTGTCGGTGGTTCCCGTCTTACCGGCGAGAGGGATTCCGTCACCCGGATCGGACATGCTTCCTGTTCCCTGCGTCACCACGGCGCGTAGGGCGTAGGTGGCGGTTGCCGCAACCTCCGGATCGATCGCCTGGCGACACTCCTGCGCCTGCCCCGGAAGCTCTTTGCCCTGGGGGTCGTAGGCGTAGTCGACCATGATCGGCTTGCACCACTTACCGTTCGCGCCGATGGCCGCGTAGGCGGCCGCGAGGCTCAGCGGGGTGATCTCGTTGGTACCGAGTACCGACGACGGGTTGGTGAGCAGTTCGGTCTGGTCACCACGTTCGACGCCGAGGGACTCGGCGACCTTCTTGATGTCGCAGAGGTCGAGCTGCAGAGCCATCGAGATGAACACACCGTTGATGGAGTTGACGGTGCCGTTGACGATGTCGAAGACGCCCTTCTCACCGCTCGCGTTCTTGAACGGGTACGGTCCACCCCACCCACCAACACAGGAGTCGACGAACTGCGCCTGGTTGACGGTTCGTCCGTCACCCGCGACGCGCTCGCTCAGACCCTTGCCTTTGGCGAGCCAGTCGAGAAGCGTGAAGACCTTATACGTAGAGCCGGATTGGAAGCCGGTCGATCCGCCGTAGTCAAAGCTCGTGTTGTAGTTGACCGCGGAGGTCGTCGGTCCGCCACCCTCGAGCGTGTCGTTGAACGTCTTGTTCTCCGTCATAACGAGGATGCGACCGGTCCCCGCCTGCACGGTCGACGTTGCGCTACCCAGGTTGAACCCCGTCTCGGTGTTCGGAGCGTAGGTCCAGGTGGCGTTCTGCGCAGCATCCTGAACGTCGAGGTCGAGGGTCGTGTACAGCTTGTAGCCGCCGCGCTTCCAGTTGCTCTCGCGCTCGGCCTCGTCAGCGCCGAGGAACTCGAAGTTCTTGACGTTCTTGACTACGTAGTCACAGAACCACTGCGCCGTGATGTAGGCACCGATGCAGCCGTTCTGCGGAGTGGACGGGACGATCGTGGTGTCGTCGACGGGCGTGTTGATGGCCTCGTCGTGCTCCTGCTCGGTGATGTCACCGACGTCGAGCATGGCGTCGAGGATGACATCACGGCGAGCCTGGTTGCGCTCGTAGTTGTCGGGGTCGTAGAGACCGCGCTGCGTCGGGTACTGCACCGTGGCGATGAGGCTCGCCGCCTGCGGAAGCGTCAGGTCTTTCGCGTCGACGCTGTAGTAGCGCTGCGCGGCTGCCTGAATGCCGTAGGTGTTGTCGCCGAAGAACGCGATGTTGAGGTACGCGACGAGGATCTCTTTCTTCGTGTACTTCTTCTCGAGACCGATCGCAAGCTTCATCTCCTTGAGCTTGCGATCGAACGAGGTCGCGGTGGCCTTCTCGTACTCGGCCTTGCGCTCCTCCTCCGTCGGAAGCTCGAGGGCCTTCTGCACGAAGATGTTCTTGACGAGCTGCATGGAGAGCGTGGATGCACCACTCTCGATGTCGCTCGAGACGACGTTGCCCACCGCCGCGCGGATGACGGACGAGACGTCCACACCGCCGTGCTCGAAGAAGCGGCGGTCTTCACCCGCGACGGTCGCATCGAGCGCGAAGGTGGAGATCTGGTCCCAGGTGACTTCCTGGCGGTTCTGGTCGTAGATGGTCGCGATCGGGTAGTACCCATTCTCGCTACCTTCGCGCCCGGAGATTGCATAAAGGATGTTGCGCTCGGGCTGCTGGCCGATTTCGATGTACTCGGGGAGGCTGTCGAAGATCCCGATGGTGCTCGATGCGGTGATGCCGGTAACGGCGAGTGCGGGGGTGACCATGACTGTCACGAGAAGTCCGGAGAGGACGCTGAAACCAAGAAGGCCAGCGATTGCGGAGATGACGCCTCTACGCGGGGAATTTTGGGCAGACATAGGATCAAGGGTACGTGATGAACCCTTGTCCCAACCTGAACGGAAGCCCTAAATGACGCAGTGGGAGTACCTCACCACACCCCTCATCATCCATAACACGTCGGCGATCCTCAACAACTGGGGATCCGAAGGGTGGGAGCTCGTGCAAGTCGTCACCGGCCCCGAGGGCGGCCTCGTCGCCTATCTCAAGCGCCAGAAAGAGGAGAACTGATGTCCGCACTCGACGATCGTTTGGCCGAACTCGGTCTTACCATCCCCACGGTCGCGAAGCCCGTCGCCGCCTACATTCCCGCGGTGACGACCGGCAACCTTGTCTACACCAGCGGCCAGTTGCCGTTCGTCGACGGCGCGCTTCCGGCCACCGGCAAGGTGGGCGCCGACGTCGATGCGGATGCGGCGAACGCGCTGGCTCGCCACTGTGTGCTCAACGGTCTGGCTGCGGCGCGCACCGCGATCGGATCGTTGGATCGGATCACGCGGGTCGTCAAAGTGGTCGGCTTCGTCGCATCCGACCCCTCATTCACCGGTCAGCCGGGTGTCATCAACGGCGCATCCGATCTGCTGAAGGAGATCTTCGGCGACGCGGGGCAACACGCTCGCAGCGCTGTGGGCGTGGCGGTTCTTCCCCTGGATTCACCCGTCGAGGTCGAGTTCGTCTTCGAATTCGCCTGATTCGTCACCGGTGATCGAGCTCGTCGAGATCTCGACAGAGCTCGATCACCGAGTGCTCAGCGCAGTTTGTCGCTGATGATCTGCATCACGGTCGTGTCGGCGAGCGTGGTGGTGTCACCGATCTCGCGACCCTCCGCGACGTCCTGCAGCAGACGACGCATGATCTTGCCCGACCGGGTTTTCGGCAGTTCGGCCACGATGAAGATCTGACGCGGGCGCGCAATCGCACCGATCTGCTGGGCGACGTGTGCCTTGAGGATCTTCTCGGCTTCTTCGGGGGTCTCCGCATCGGTCTGGTTCGCCTTGAGGATCACGAACGCGACCACAGCCTGACCGGTCTGTTCGTCAGCGGCGCCGACCACGGCGGCCTCTGCCACCATGTGGTGCGAGACGAGGGCGGATTCGATCTCCTGGGTGGAGAGGCGGTGACCAGAGACGTTCATCACGTCGTCGACGCGCCCCAGCAGCACGATGTCGCCATCGGAATCGACGTGCGCGCCGTCACCGGCGAAGTACTTGAACGTTCCCTCGGTCGAGAACTTCGACCAGTAGGTCTCCTTGAACCGTTCGGGATCACCCCAGATGCCGCGAAGCATTGACGGCCACGGCTCAGAGACGACGAGCAGACCGCCCTGCGGTGGGTCGACGCGCGTGCCGTCCTCGCCGAGGATGTCGATCTTCACGCCCGGCACGGGGGTCTGCGCGGCGCCCGGCTTGAGTGTCGTGAGGCCCGGGAGCGCCGAGATCATGATGCCGCCCGTCTCCGTCTGCCACCACGTGTCGACGATGGGCGCAGACCCCGCGCCGATGATGTCGCGGTACCAGATCCACGCCTCCGGATTGATCGGCTCGCCCACCGAACCGAGCACACGGATC
>CAYZHZ010000065.1:0-15057 GCA_964477625.1 uncultured Salinibacterium sp. | reverse complement strand
GTGACCTCGTCGAATATGCCCATGACTATCGTCGAGTAATGCTGATATCGCTCGAAATGCGGTTCGAGGATGATTGCCTGCGGGCACCTGCGCAATGCGATAGCCATCGGCAGTGCCGAGTTAACCCCGAACTTGCGGGCTTCGTACGTGGCCGCGGTGACGATCGACCGGGCGGAGTTATGCGCGACAATTACCGGTTTGCCCCGGAGCTCGGGGTGATCGAGGAGCTCGACTGATGCGAAGAAGGCATCCATGTCGACGTGCAGAATCGTCGCCGTGCTGTCGTCGACCGGGCCGTCGGTGACCTGTCGGTCGCTCCCGTCTTGCTTGCCCATGGGGCAATCCTCTCAAGGGCGACCGACAGGGGAACGTCAGGCCTTGCGCCGCCCGAAGATGAGCCCCTGGATCGCGAGCACAAGAACCGCGCCGCCGATCGCAAAGAGCCAGGTGATGGGGTTGAAGAATCCCTTGTCGCCGAACAGGTCGGGGTTGCCGGTGACCAGGTTGCCGATCCAGCTACCCAGCGCGGCGCCGATGACGCCGAGCACGAGGGTCAGGAACCATCCCACCTTGCGGCGCAGGATGAGCTTGGCAACGACGGCCGCGAGAATGCCCAGAATGAGGAACGGAAAGAAACTCATGTGATCACTTCCAATGCTGAATGGGTACGAAGTCGGAGCATTGACATCGGTAGTGTCACCTTAGTGGTGGCCGTTAAACGACTGTGAGCGGCATGCCGAAGCACACCGCTCACGAGTCTGTGCCGGTCTTATGCGCGGCGGCTGCCTCGGGTGATGAGGCCGTAGATCAGCAGTACGAGGATCGCACCACCGATTGCGAGCAGCCAGGTCTGGATTGAGAAGAATCCTTCCAGCCCGATTCCGAACACGGCACTACCGATGAACCCGCCGAGCAGTGCTCCCACGACACCCAGTACGAGGGTGATGATCCACCCGCCGCCCTGCGTGCCAGGAAGAATTGCTTTGGCAATGGCTCCAGCAGCCAGGCCCAGAATGATCCAGCCGATGATTCCCATGACGACCTCCCAGTCGGTCATTAGTTGTCGGCCCCGGGTCTCGGAGCCTGGATATACCCAACCACTTCTCCCCGATGCCCCGCTCCCCCTTGCCCGGCCCTGTCAACTCTGGTACGACGTGAACGAGTGCCATGCTGGATACATGGCGCAGCATCATCCATGGAGTCGATATGTGGCAATCGGCGATTCGTTCACCGAGGGCATCGGGGACCCGGAGCCGGCGAGTCCGGGAGGACACCGCGGATGGGCGGATCGCGTAGCCGAGGTCTTGAGCGCGGGTACCGACGACTTCGCCTATGCGAACCTCGCCATCCGGGGACGACTCCTCGAGCAGATCGCGGAGGAACAGGCCGAGCCCGCGCTGGCGCTCAAACCCGACCTCATCAGCGTCTCTGCTGGGGGCAATGACATCATCCGACCGGGAACCGACCCGGACGAGATCTCGAGCCGATTCGAAGACCTCATCCACAAGCTACGACGCGACGGTGCGACCGTCGTGATGTTCAACGGGCCCGATATCGGGATGACTCCGGTGCTCAACCGCGCGCGTGGAAAAGTCGCGATCTACAACGAGAACCTCCGGGCGATCGCCGCTCGTCACGACGCGATTGTCGCCGACATGTGGGCGCTACGCGAGCTCAAGGATCCGCGCATGTGGGCGCCCGACCGTCTGCACTTCTCGCCCACAGGGCACCATACGATCGCGCGCATGGTTCTGGGAGCTCTCGCCGTGGAGAACGACCTTGAGCCGTTCAAGCCCGAGCCCCTACCTGCGGTCAGTTGGCGTCAAGCCCGAGCGGAAGACATCGGCTGGGCGCGCGAGTATCTCGTGCCCTGGGTGCTTCGACGAGTGCGTCACCAGTCATCGGGCGATTCAATCGAACCGAAGCGACCCGGCTTCTAAACCGGACTGTAGCCGCCGCGGCCGGCGGCGGGGCAGTCGAACGGGTCGCCGTCGGCTCCCAGTCCCACCTCGTTGAGGTGTCTGATGACGATGCCGTACGACGTGAAGATACCCACCTCGGTATATGTGATCCCCCGGCTTGCGCAGTACTCCCGCACGATCTCCCCCGCGCGTCGCAGGCTCGGCCGCGGCATGTTGGGGAACAGGTGGTGCTCGATCTGGTAGTTGAGTCCACCCATGAAGTGGTTCATGAACCACCCGCTGCGGATGTTACGGCTCGTGAGCACCTGGCGCCGCAGGAAGTCCACCCGCGAATCCCGCGGCAGGATCGGCATTCCCTTGTGGTTGGGCGCGAACGAGGCACCCATGTAGAGACCGAAGATTGCGAGCTGCACACCGAGGAAGGCGAAGGCCATGCCGAGGGGCAGGAAGCTGAACACGACGGCGACGTAGCCCACGTTACGAACGGTGAGCAGCACGATCTCTAGCGCTCGCTTATCGACCTTGCCGCGGGAGAAGACAGTCATGAAGGCGTGTCGGTGGAGGTTGATTCCCTCGAGCAGCAGCACGGGAAAGAACAGGTAGCCCTGGCGGTGTGCGAGGAATGCGGTGATGCCGGTGAGCCCCGTCGCCTTCTCCTTTTGGAAGATGATGAAATCGGTCTCGACGTCGGGGTCCTTGTCGACCGTGTTGGGGTTGGCATGGTGTCGCGAGTGTTTAGTCATCCACCACGAGTAGCTGATGCCCACGACGAGGTCTGCCATGATGCGCCCGAAGAAGTCGTTGCGCTTGCCCGATTCGAGCACCTGGCGGTGCGAGAGCTCGTGGGCGATGAATGCGAACTGCGTGAAGAGCACACCCAGCGCTCCGGCGATGAGCAGCACATACCAGGTTCCGGCGAGGAAGGAGAAGCCCACCCACGCGCCGGCCATGGCGAGAGTGAGCACTCCCACGACGATCGCGTAGAAGCTCTTACGGCGACGGAGTAGCCCGGCGTCACGAACCGTGTGCATGAGGACCGAGTATTCGCTCGTCGGGTTGGTGAGACCTCGCGGTCCCGTGCGGATGACGGGCGAGAGGTGTGCAGATGCAGCAGTCATGTGACCTCGGGAAGTTCAAATGACTTCACAGCCACACGGTGGGAGCAATCGCTCAGATGACTCCAGCCTAGGGGCCAACCCTGAACGTAGGGTGCGGACGCGCTAGAAGAGCTCTCCCGGGTTGGTGAGGCGCCACCATGCCCCGGGATCGTCGATCTCTCCGACGAGCTCGAGCGGAACCACGACCGTACGGTTTCCGATCGTGAACGTCAGCTGGCCCACTCTCGTGCCGGATGTCGCGAGCCTGACATCATCCGTCGTGACCTGCACGCTCACCGGCGTATCGGCCCACACCACGATGGATCGCGACTCTGCGGCGACGGCGGTCGCCTCGTCTCCCCACGGGCTGTCGTACTCGGCGAACTCCTGTCCGTCTGCAACGAGTTGTACCTCACGAAACCCTGCGTCGGCTTGGGTGATGAGCCCCTGAATGGCAGCGTTGATCGTCGGATGATCCGGGCCACCGAGCACGACCCCGACGAGCGTCACATTCTCCCCACCGATCACGTGATCAGCAGCGAAGAGCAGGCACGCCCCGGACTCGTCGAGGGTTCCCGTCTTGATGCCGTCGACCCCGTCGATTCCGAGGAGTCCGTTGCGATTGTCGACGACTCCCAATCCCGGCACATCCAGGGTGCTCGTGGATACCGCGGTCGCGATGACGGGGTTGTCGAGTGCGAGCTTTCCGAGTGCGATGAGATCCGACACGGTGCTCGTATTGGCGGGGTTCATACCGGTTGCATCGTTGATCGAGGTGCTCGTGAGCCCGTGTGCTGCGAGCCAGCCCCGTGCGGCATCCACGTATGCGGACTCGGAGCCGAAGGCCCACGCCGCGAGGGTCTGGCCGTAGTTGTTAGCGGATTTCATCAACATGACGGTCAGGAGGTTCAGCTGCGAAATCGCTTGGCCGGGCGTGACGTCGGCCACGATGCCATCGTCGGCGAGCTGTTGTTCGTAGAACGCGACGTCGGCATCCGTAAAGACGATGTCCGGTCCGCTCTCGCCGGGGGCGAGGGGATGCGCGTCGAGCACGACGAGCGCCGTGACGACTTTCGAGATCGAGGCGATCGGGAGCGGAGTTGTCACGCCATTCGACGCGAGTACGCCCTCGTAGCCGACGGCGCCGATTCCTGACGCGCCGTAGGCCGGGAAGTCGATCACGGGCTGCTCCGGTCCCGGAGCCTCGTACGCGACCGGGTGTGCGCTCAGTTCCGGAAGCGGCGCGAGAAGGGTAACCGGGAGGTAGAACGCCGAGGCGAGTGCGACGGCTCCCCCGCCGAGTACGACGATGCGCCGACGACGGTAGATCTGTCGTCTCGTCAGTGGCATCCGGTAATCGTAGGTTACGCAAGCCCTCCATCGACTGAGCGCCGCGTCGGCACCGTCTGATCCGGCACGAGGACCTCGCTCGACTCATTGAGGGTTTCGCCACGGAAGAACGGCTTGGCGCGGGGGAAGAATGACCAGACGATCATGAGCACGACGCCGATCGCGAGGGAGCCTATGCCGACGACGAAGACGCCCCCGATGCCGAAGATCACGGTGTAGCCGTAGTCGGGGTTGACCATGTCGATCGCCGAGAAGATGAAGGCTGCCGTGAGCATGAGGGCGCCGAGTAGCGGGAAGAGGAGGCGGAACACGACATTGCGGCCGGAGCTGAAAAGCGTGCGCCGAAAGAACCAGACGCAGGAGAATCCTGTGATGGCGTAGTAGAACGCGATCGCTAGTCCGAGAGACAGGATTGTGTCCGACAGGAAATCCTCGCTGATGATCGTCATGCCCACGTAGAAAACCGTTGCGACGATACCCATCACGACGGTCGAGAAGCCCGGGGTCTTGAACTTCGGATGCACCATCCCGAAGCGCTTCGGCAGCGCGTTGTACGCGGCCATCGCGAGCGTTCCGCGCGCGGTCGGAAGGATCGTCGTCTGCGTCGACGAGATCGCCGAGACCATCACCGCGATGACGAGCAGGATACCCACGGGACCGAGCAGGGTGTCCTTGAGCGCGAAGAACACGTCTTCTGCGTTGCTCTCATTCCCTAGGCCCGAGCCGGTATCCCCGAGGCCCGCGTAGGCCATCGCGGCCACGGTTACGCCCACGTAGGTGACGAGCAGGATGAGCGTCGACAGGATCGCCGCGCGGCCCGGCGTGCGCTCGGGGTCTTTGGTTTCCTCGTTGAGCGCGAGGCAGGTGTCCCATCCCCAGTAGATGAAGAGGGCGAGCAGGATGGCCTCGACGAATCCGCTCGTCGATTCAAACGCGAACGGGTTGAACCACGACAGCTCCGGCATCGTCGCGCCCTCCGGTGCCGTGCCCGATGCGACAGCGATGATGACGGCGATGACAAAGACACCAAGCGCAAGGTATTGGATGCCCAGCAGAACATTCTGGAGTTTCTCCCCGATCTCCGTGCCGCGGTAGCTGATGTAGGTCATCACGGCAATGAAAACGACACCCGTGGCGGTGACGACTACGGTGTTCTGAGCGAGCTCCGGGGCTATCAGCAACCACAAGTATTTCCCGCCGATCTGGGCGAGATTCGCGAGTACGACCATGCCTGCCACCGCGACGCCCCAGCCGCCCATCCATCCCACCCATGGGCCGAATGCTTTCGTGCCCCAGGTGAAGGTCGTCCCGCAGTCGGGTACCGCCCGGTTGAGCTCGCGGTAGGCGAAAGCCACGAAGAACATCGGGATGAACGCGAGAATGAATGCGATCGGTGCTTGAGCCCCGACAGCAAGCACGACGAAACCCAACGTCGCCGCGAGCGAATAGACCGGTGCCGTCGAGGCGAGTCCGATGACGGTTGAACCGAAGAGACCGAGCGTTCCGGTCGCGAGGCCCTTGCCTCCCGACTCCGAGGACTGCTGGGCGGGAGCAGGGGCTGATGTCATCGGTGACCTCCGTCGTTGGGGTGTTTCGTGAGCCTACAACCGGGCTTATCTCGACAGCTATCGTCGAGACATGCAGTGCGTGCCTTTCGAGCTCACGTCACTCGATGCCTACCCGACCAGATCATCTTGGGATGCCGTAGCGACCGAAATCGTGGGGACGATGCTCGATCGCTGGCGTCTGAGTGCCGGCGAGCCCTACGTCGGCGGGGAGGCCGGCGCTGTCCTGCGCGTTGAGAGGGAGGACGGATCGCCCGCCGTTCTCAAGGTGGGCTTTCCGCACCCCGAGGCAGAGTGGGAAGCGGTGGCGCTTGATGCGTGGGCACCGCAGCTCGCACCGCGAGTGCTGCGGCAGGACCCGTGGACCTGGAGCATGTTGCTCGAGCGGGTCGAGTCCGGGATTCCCCTTGCACGTGCGCCGCTGCCCGCGAAAGATGCGATCGCGGTCGGTGCCGAGCTTCACGCGCGTCTGCGGGATTCTCAGATCCCCGAGGGGGTGCCCAGTCTCGCGTCAGTGCTGCATGCTTACGCGCACGACGCGCGAGCTCGATTCGCCGAACAGGCCGCGGCATATGAGTCTCTCGGAGTTGGTGGGCTCGTCGCGACCGGTATCGACGCTCTCGCGGAACTCGCAGACTCGCCGAGCGATCGGGTGCTGTTGCACGGCGATCTCAATCCGGGGAACATCCTGCGCTCAGGTGACCAGTGGCTGGCGATCGACCCCAAGCCCATGCACGGAGACCCAGCGTTCGATCTCTGGCCGCTCCTCGCGCAGCTCGGCTCGCCGTGGACGCGGCCGGATCCTTCGGCGTATCTGCACGAAAATCTCGACCACCTCGCCGTGCTGACCTCCTACGATGCCGAGCGTATGGCCCGATGGGCCTACGCGCGCACGGCACTGACCGTGAGCTGGCACCTCAGCGACGGGGACGAACGAGCGGCGAGGTCGGCCGCGCGTGAGCTGCGCGCTTGGACCTCGGTCAGCGGCGCGTGAGGGCGTACAGCGCGACTGCGCTTGCGGAGGCGACATTGAGCGAATCGACACCGTGCATCATCGGGATCGTCACGATCGTGTCGGCCGCCCGCAGGGCTGCGGGGCTGAGCCCGTCACCCTCGGTTCCGAGAACGATCGCGATGCGGTCAGGAGGGCGTGCGGCGAAGTCGTCGAGTGACACGGCGTCGGGAGCGAGGGCGAGCGCCGCGATATGGAATCCCGAATCGTGTAACTGCGTAGCGCCGTCTGGCCAGTCGGCGAGCCGCGTCCACGGCACCTGGAGCACCGTTCCCATGCTCACGCGGACGCTCCGACGGTAGAGCGGATCCGCACATCGCGGGGTCACGAGTACGGCGTCGGCTCCCAGGCCCGCAACGGAACGGATTATTGCGCCGACGTTGGTGTGGTCGACGATGTCCTCGAGAACGACGACCCTGCGGGCATGCGTGAGCAGTTCGCTCACCGCGGGCAGCGGAGGCCGCTGCATCGAGCACA
The DNA here is from genome assembly GCA_964477625.1 of uncultured Salinibacterium sp. Classification (GTDB taxonomy): domain Bacteria; phylum Actinomycetota; class Actinomycetes; order Actinomycetales; family Microbacteriaceae; genus Rhodoglobus. The sequence goes on along the minus strand of CAYZHZ010000065.1, from coordinate 7,634 downwards.
GCGCTCCGCGATGCAGGTTGAAGCCGGTGAGTCGCTCGAGCACACCCGGTTCACCCACGAACACGGGGATATCGAAGGGTTCGACGAGCGGCATGATGTCGTCGAGCCACTGTTGCTGCAGCAGCACTGAGCGCGGCACGTGCCCGGCGGCAATCGCGCGCGCGATGACCTTGGACGACTCCGCGATGTACAGACCGCCCATCGGTTCGATGCGCCGGCGCAGGGCAACGTCGGTGAGGTCGGTGTAGTCCGCGAGCCGAGGATCGGCGGGGTCCGCAATGGGTACGACGTGCATCGCGCCTCACCTCCTGACAGCAATCGGAAACATATCGGAAAACTTCGGTGTTTACCCTGGGGGTAAGAGTAGGGAGCACCATGCCGACAACACAGCTCGATAGCGCGGTGGATGCCGCGGCTCTCGCGACCGCGGTTGACGCACTGCGCGGCCGGCGCATCGCGGTGCTCACCGGCGCCGGTGTCAGCACCGACTCGGGCATCCCCGACTACCGAGGTGAGGGAGCTCCGGCGCGCACCCCCATGACGTTCCAACAGTTCCTCTCCGACGTTAACTACCGCAAGCGCTACTGGGCGGGGAGCCACCTCGGCTGGAAGCGCTTCAGCTCTGCCGAGCCCAACGAGGGTCATCGCGCGATCGTCGATCTCGAGTCCTCGGGCATCGTCAACGGAGTCATCACGCAGAACGTCGATGGCCTCCACTTGCGTGCCGGTTCCCAGAAGGTTGTCGACCTACACGGCAGCATGGATCGCGTGCGTTGCCTCACGTGCGGGCAGTTTTTCGCACGGGGCAGCATTGCGGCCCAGCTCGCCGGAGCGAACCCGTGGCTCGACTCCCCCGAGTCGATCGAGCTCTCCCCCGACGGTGACGTGCAGATCAGTGACGTCGACGCCTTCGTCGTTCCCGAATGCTCCAACTGTGGTGGCATGCTCAAGCCGGACGTCGTCTTCTTCGGCGAGTATGTGCCTCGCGAGAAGTTCACCGAGGCCTCCGGGCTCATCGCGCGCGCCGAAGCACTGCTCATTGCGGGCTCGTCCCTCATCGTAAATTCCGGTATCCGCTTGCTCGAGCAGGCCAGTCGTCGACGCCTGCCCATCGTGATCGTCAATCGCGGCGTCACGAAGGGTGACCCCAAGGCGACCGTTAAGATCGAAGCGGGAACTTCCGAGACCCTCCGCGCGCTGCTGGAGAGCCTCCACCACTGAGGGTTCCCCCGAAAGGAATCCGTGCTGCTTTACCTCGTTCGCCACGGCGAAACGGACTGGAACTATTCGCGTCGCATCCAGGGAAGCACCGACATCCCGCTCAATGAGACCGGCCGCGCGCAGGCGCGGGTGACCGGTCGGTTGCTCGCTACCCGACACTGGGACTCCATCGTGGCTAGCCCGCTCTCTCGCGCGCTCGAGACCGCGACGATCATCGCCGGGGAGGTGGGTTTGGGTGCACCCACGACTCTGCCTGCGGTTGTCGAACGTAACTATGGTGAGGCCGAGGGTCTGACGGATGCCGAGCTCCGGTCGCTCTTTCCCGGTGACGCACCCGTACCGGGCCGCGAGACGCGCGAAGAGGTCGTCGCGCGCGCCCTCCCCGCTCTTCTGGAACTCGCGAAGTCCCGCCCCGGGCAGTCGGTCATCGTCGTGTGTCATGGCGGCGTCATCCGTTCGATCCTCGAGGCTGTGGATCCTCACAACTCGCACCCCGCGATCACGAACGGATCGGTTCACAGTTTCGAGTACGTGGATGGCGGGTTCCGACTCGTCGCCTTTGACGACCCGATCGAGGTTCAGTCGCTCGCCTATGGCGCGGCGGATCTCGATGAGCAGAACCCGGCCGAGGCGCGGGAGAACGCCTGATGGCCGTCGACACCTTCGTGCGCGGCATCGCCGAACGCGGCCTTGAGTTCGACATCCGTGAGATGGATGACACGACTCACACGGCGCAAGACGCAGCACAGGCACTCGGGTGCGGCGTGGAGGCGATCGTGAAGAGCCTGCTGTTCGTCGACGCCGACGGCGCTCCGGTTCTCGTGCTTGCCTCTGGGCCCAACCGCGTAGACGTGGAGCTCGTGGCGGCAGTGGTGGGCTCCGCCCTCGTCATGGCTGATGCCAAGACGGTCAAGCGCGTGACCGGCTACAGCATCGGTGGTGTGCCGCCGCTCGGGCATCCGCGGGCTTTGCGTACCGTCATGGATGAGACGCTCATGGCTCTTCCGGTCGTGTGGGCGGCCGCAGGCAGTGCGCGGGCCGTGTTTCCGACTGAGCCCGCCCGACTGGCCGAGCTCACCGCGGCTACCGTCGCCCGCGTCGCCTAGCGCGCTCGTCGACGGTCTGGGTCAGGACCTCGAGAAGTTGCGTCGCCGCGTCAGGCCAGTTGTAGCGCTGGGCCCATTCCACTGACGCCGCTGAGCGACGCTTCCACTCCGCGGGATCCTCCAGTTCGCGCACTGCACTCACGAGGGAGGCCGTGCTGTCGGGATCGAAGTACCCTGCGACCTCGCCGCCGATTTCCCGAAAGATGGGAATGTCGCTGAGGAGAACGGGTGTGCCGAGTGCCATCGCTTCGACGGACGGCAAGCCGAACCCCTCGTCGCGAGAGGCTGAGACCAGGGCGGTGGCGTTTTTCATGGCCGCCTCATATTGCTCGTCGCTCGCTCCGTTGAAGAATTCGATGCTCCCCTCCGGTGCGAGGGCGGTGAGGCGCGAGCGTTCGGCGTCCGAGATCCGACTCATGAGTTGGAGTCGATAGTCCGGGAGATCCTTCATCGCCGTCACGAGCAGGTCGACGTTCTTGTACGGCATGAACGACCCCATGTACACCAGCGTCTTGTCTACGGCCTGTGATCGGTGTGGTTTTATGGCGGGATGCTCGGTTCCGAGGAGCACGACGTGCATCGGATTTCTCGTCAGGCGGTGCTTCTCCATGAGCGAGCGTGTGGTCTGCGAATCGACGAGGTGAGCGTCCGCGCGGTTCAGCAGTGAACGCTGGAAGGCCCACGAGAGGTGATAGCCACGCCAGAGCAGGCGCAGGGCCCAGTTGAGGTCGCGCGGGGGTGTGCGGTGCGTGTAGTAAATAAGGTCGTGCACGGTCGTGACGAGGGCGTAGCGCCTGCCCCCGGGACCCATGGTCTGCATCGGGGTAAAGACGACATCGGGTGCGTGCTCGTTGACGGTGCGGGAGATCCAGGGCTCCTTGGCGCTCGTCGGATCGGTTCCCATCACCCACGGCAGTGTGGGCAGCATCTCGAGCTGGCGCTCATCCGAGATGAGCATCGTCACGGGATGGAGCTTGCCGAGTTCCTCGACGAGGCGAGCGCCGTAACGGCTGATCCCGTCGTGGCGACCCAGTCGTGTGTATCGACAGTCGAAGATGATCTTCACGAAGCGACCTTACCTGCGCCGAGGAATCCTACGATCGCCTCCGCCGCCTCCCGGGGGCGCTCGTAGTGCACCAGATGACCGACCCCCGTGAGCATCACGAGTCGAGCATCCGGAAACAGCCCCTCGAGTGCCTGTTGTGCCGCGACCGTCGTGATGGGGTCATCATCGGCACCAATGAGCAGCGTCGGAACGTCAATGCGGCTCGCGAACATGCTCACATCCGAACTGATCGAGGCCTCGAAGCCCTCGACGACCGAATCCCGCGTCGCGTAACGGCTGAAGTGGGTGTGGTGCTGGTCGTGAATGAACCTGCGGAGAGCAGGATCCTTGGTCTTCGTGAGAAAGATGCCCATGAACCGCACGACGAGCCAACTTGAGAGCAGCGTGCGACCGAGGCGCTCGGGTAATGCGCGACCGACACGGTAGTAGAGAAGGGTGAGCCGACTCATGAAGCCATTGGGTCCGTCGAGTGCGGGGGCCGCGATCGGGTTGACGAGGATGAGTCGAGGGGTGGGCATTCCTCCCGCGACCGCCGCTGACGAGACGATCGACCCGAAGGAATGGCCGAGCACAACGGCGGAGCCCGCTACCCCCACTGCCTCCGCGAATTGGGCGAGCCACGACGAGTAGCCCGCGATATCGTGCGCGTGACCCACGAGAGCCGACGATTCCCCGAACCCCGGGAGGTCGGGACTGATGATGCGGATGCCTCTCACGTGTGCCACGACCGGCTCAAGACCGTGGTGCTCGCCGCGGTACCCGTGCACCACGAGAAGTGTCGTTTCGGCATCCTCCGGGCCGTAGTCCCAGTAGCGCGTCTCGCTCCCCATAACCGATGTAGAGCCCGTGCGAACAGGAGTTTCGGCGAGCAAAGCGGCGTACGGGGATTCGGCGGTCACGGTCGCAAGTCTAGGCAGGCGAGGCTGTACAAGCGCTTGCACTGGCGCTCTAGACTCGGAAGCAACGCCAATTTCAGGAGACTCGTGACCTTCACCGCACCCATCCAACTACCCGGGCTCGCGCTCGACACCCAGTGGTATCGACGCGCCGTCTTCTACGAGGTCATGGTGCGCTCTTTCTATGACAGCAACGGCGACGGTTCCGGTGACATCGCCGGTCTCATCTCGAAGCTCGACTATCTCCAATGGCTGGGCGTGGATGCCCTGTGGATACCGCCCTTCTACAATTCCCCGCTGCGGGACGGCGGGTACGACGTGGCCGACTTCACGAGTGTCCTCCCCGAGTTTGGAACGCTCGACGAGTTCAAGGAGCTCGTGACCAAGGCGCACGAGCGCAACATGCGCATCGTCATCGACTACCCACTCAACCACACGTCCGACCAGCACGACTGGTTCCAGCAGTCACGGGAGGACCCCGAGGGTCCGTACGGCGACTTTTACGTGTGGAGTGATACCGACGAGAAGTACGAGAACATCCGCATCATCTTCGTCGACACCGAGGACTCGAACTGGACCTTCGATCCCGTGCGGCGTCAATTTTTCTTTCACCGCTTCTTCTCCCACCAGCCGGACCTCAACTTCGAGAACCCGGCCGTGCGCCAGGCGACACTCGATGTCGTGCGGCACTGGATGGACCTCGGGGTCGACGGAATGCGACTCGACGCCATCCCCTACCTGTTCGAATCGGACGAGGGAAACGGCGAGGGCGAACCGAAGACGCACGAGTTCATCAAGGAGATCCGCGCGATGGTAGACCGGGACTACCCGGGTCGCGTGCTCATCGCTGAGGCCAACCAGTGGCCGCAGGAAGTCGTGGCGTTCTTCGGTACCGAAGAGGAGCCCGAGTGCCACATGGCCTTCGACTTCCCCGTTATGCCGCGCATCTTCTACTCCCTGCGTTCCCAGCACGCCGGCGAGCTGGTCCGCGTGCTTGCCGAAACGACCGAGGTGCCGAAGGGTGCCGCGTGGGGCGTGTTCTTGCGTAATCACGACGAGTTGACACTCGAGATGGTGAGCGAGGAATACCGGCAGGCCATGTATGGCTGGTACGCCTACGACCCTCGGATGCGATCGAACGTGGGCATCCGTCGTCGCCTCGCACCTCTGCTCGACAACTCCCGCGCCGAGCTTGAGCTCGCACACGCGCTCCTGTTCTCCCTCGAGGGCAGCCCGTTCCTGTACTACGGCGACGAGATCGGGATGGGTGACAACATCTGGCTCCCCGACCGCGACTCTTCGCGCACACCGATGCAGTGGACACCGGACCGGAACGCGGGATTCTCCACCGCGGATCCCGGCAAGCTCTTCCTTCCGGTCGTGCAGTCGCTCGTCTACAACTACAACCTCATCAACGTCGAGTCCCAGCTCGCTCAGTCGCGGTCTCTGCTGCACTGGATCCGCAACGTCATCCATGTGCGCAAGGGGCACCCGACGTTCGGACTGGGCACGCTTCGGATGCTCGAGACCAACCACGAGTCGGTGCTCGCGTTCGTGCGTGAGTACGAAGGTGCAGATACGCAGTTCGGGGACTCTCCCGAGTCCGTGTTGTGTGTCTTCAGCTTCGCTCACAACCCCGTGTCCGTTGATGTCAACGTCGAGGGGTATTCCGGAGCGACCACTTTCGATCTCTTCGGGGGCGGCTCGTTTCCTGACGTCGGCGAGGACGGGCGACTCACGCTGACGCTCGGCACGCAAAGCTTCTACTGGCTTCACCTCGGGGGTCCTGTTCATAACCCTCCTCGCTCCTAATCGGAGCGCCTCCGGGCGAGCGTCGGACGCCCGATCTAGCCTGTCCCCATGAATACCTGGGGCCGCATTGCGGTCTTTGACCTCGAGACCACCGGGGTCGATACCGACACGAGCCGGATCGTCTCGGCGTGCATCGCCATCCTTGACCCGAACGGGGATCTCGTCGACCGCTGGGACTGGCTCGCGGACCCGGGCATCGAGATTCCGGCAGGAGCGGCCGCCGTCCATGGAATAACGACCGAACGTGCTCGCGCCATGGGCCGCGAGGCCAAGATCGTCGTCGCGGAGATCGCCCAGTCGTTGCGCATGATCTTCGGAATGGGTATCCCGCTCGTGGTATACAACGCGCCCTACGACCTCACACTCCTCGATCGGGAATGCCGCCGGCACGACCTCGATCCGATCCTGCGCCCGGGCCCCGTGATCGATCCCCTCGTCATCGACAAGGCTGTCGATCGCTATCGCAAGGGCAAGCGCACGCTCGAGGCCACGGCCGCGCTCTACGGGGTCGCCCTTGACGATGCTCACGACGCTGGCTCGGATGCGATCGCTGCGGGCCGCGTCGCCCAAGCTCTCGCCGTTGCGTATCCCGCAGAACTGGGCATTCCCGTCGCGCAGCTCCATGCCGCTCAGGTGGGGTGGTACGCCGATCAGGCGGCGAGCTTCGCGGACTACATCAGACGGGTGAAGGGCGACGAGTCGTTCGAGGCGAACCTGGAGTGGCCGATGCGGGCTGCCGAGCATCCGTCGAGCATCGTCGACACTCAGCCCCTTCCGCCGCTTGAACCTCGCCCCAGCCTCACGGTGCCCTACCTTGACTTCGAGACGGGTACGCTCGCTCTCGATTCGACGGTCAGTGCGCGCGAGATCGAATCGCGCATGCCCGCCTCGAGCGCATACGCGTCAGCCCCGCCACCGCGCCGCCCGACCGTTCTTCGGGTCGCAGCGGGCATCGTCACAGACTCAGAGGGGCGTACCCTGCTGGTACGTAAACGGGGTACGAATGCGTTCATGCAGGCGGGCGGCAAGATCGAGCGTGGTGAAAGCGCACTGGATGCCCTCACGCGCGAACTCCGCGAGGAGATCGGTCTCGAACTGGACCCCGACTCCACAGAGTTCCTCGGAAGCTATCGGGCCGAGGCGGCAAACGAGCCCGACACCGTTATCAGGGCTGAGGTTTTCGCGCTCACTTCCTCGTCGGAACCCGTCGTCGGTGCGGAGATCGAAGAGCTGCGGTGGATCGAATCGATCGAGAGTGCTGGGGTCGAACTCGCGCCGTTGACTCGCGATACAGTGCTCCCGCTGTGGGCAGCCAGGCGCTCAGCGTTCCTTTTCTGATTCAGACCGGTCAGACATCCGAGTTAACTGCGAAAAGGCGACCCTGCGGTCGCCTTTTCGTGAAGCCAGGAACTACTTGGACTCGCCCTTACCGAACGCTGCGTAGCGCGAGTTGAACTTCTCGACGCGGCCCGCCGAGTCCATGATGCGCTGCTTGCCCGTGTAGAACGGGTGCGACTCGGACGAGATCTCGAC
>CAYZHZ010000064.1:0-15547 GCA_964477625.1 uncultured Salinibacterium sp. | reverse complement strand
ATGCTGAGGTACTTCTCCTCGCCGGTTAGAACGTACTGGTATATGCCCTTGCGGCGGGTTACGTCCTCGTCCTGCATCAATGCTGAGACTCGTTCTTCGAGGACGGCAGTATCGAAGACTTCACCCTTGAATCGATCGTAAAGCGGACCCCAATCAAGGCCCTTCATCTCGCTCCTATACGTGGGGAAGGTCGACTGGACCCACCAAATTACATTCTGGAAGTAGGTCCAGAGTGCAGTTGAGTTTGGGTCGTGTTGATGATTGGCCATGTAGTCGTCGATGTTGCCGGATGAGATCCACTCCAGGGCAGTTTCGAGCAGCTGCTGCCTAATCGGCGACCCGGTCGTGTACTTGCTTGAAAGCCCGTACGCGGCCCCGTTGCTCTTGCTGAAAATCGACTTGGCACTGCTAAGCCATGGGCCCGTATACACAGCGTTGCGAAGTTCCTGGTCGGTCAGCTTTTCGCCGGCGATGTTGATGGTCTTGAACCAGTCCAATTTCTGCTGCTCGTCGCCGACGCATACGTAGACCATTAGCTCGTAGTCGAGGATTCGATCCCTCTCGACCTGCGTCAGGTTCGGGAAGCCCATCGGATGACCGTCGATCGGTACTGAAAAGTCGCCTGCAACGTACTGGCAGAAAGAGATCGTTCGCTGCTGACCATCGAGCACCTCAAACGACCCATCGTCGTTTGAGGCCCAGTACATGACGTTCAACGGAAATCCCCGTCGAATTGTTTCGATCACTGCATTGCGCTTCTTCTCGTCATAAATGAACTCGCGCTGGTAGGCGGGGCGAATGTTTAATTGACCGCCTAAACCGGTCACACCTCCTTCGGCGTTGTCCGTATATCCCGCGGCGACCTCGCGGATAGTCATCGGCTTGAGGTCGATCTTCACGATGTATCTCCGATTCGTCGGATCAGGATCCGTTCGTAGACGCCCTGATGCTTGCCCTGGCCGATGGGCAGGAACAGCTTGCCGGTTCCTCCGACGATCTTGCCTTCTGCCGTCGCGTAATCCTCTTTCGCCGCATATCTCGCCATCGGTTCAGCCAATTGAGTGCTCAGTCCAACGATGGCAAATTGTTCCGGGTTGTACTTGTCGAGGAATGTTATTGGAACCCCCATTTCACCGTCATAGTCGGCCGGAATCTCCGCGACTTTCGCGACCTCGATGGCTGGATAGTTTGTATACCTGGGGTATTCGTCTGCGCTGTAGCGCTTGTAAAGCGTCATTAATTCGTGTCGTTTTCGCGTATCAAGATTGGTGTACCAGTAGATCCGACCCATGCTCTAAAATTTGACCCCATCGACGATCCTCTTTCGCGACTCGGTCTTAATCTCGTAGTCATCCGGCACACGGAACCATTTCGTGCCACCGTTCTCATATCCGAACCACAGCTCGTTGCGCATGATGTAGGGGAATATCGACGAGTACTTCGCCGCGTTCTGGTCGCCCAGGACAAGGAACCGCTTCCCCTTCTCCATCAGAAGGTCGATAAATTCTCGGAACAATGAGAAGGGCGGGTTCGTCACTACGACGTCCGCTTCATCGAGGAGTTCTATGCATTCAGGGCTTCTAAAGTCTCCGCTTCCGGACAATGGAGTCATCACATTCGCATCGTTTCGTAGTAGATGTTCCACGTCAGCTAGGTCAATCGCTCCATCGTGGTTTAGGTCCGGAACCTCTGTGATCTCTACGCGGTAGGCCGCTCGAGGAGTGACCGCACGGAGACCCGCCATCTCAAACAGCGGTAGTTGCTCGCCGCTAACCGGTGATCCTCCATAGCAAGTCGCGATTAGCTTCTTCAGGCCGAGATGGTTGAAGTTCATCGCAAAGTATTTGAAGAAGTTCGACTCATATGGGTCATCGCAATTACACAGGACCACCTTGTCCTTGAACTGGTCCCGATAGTGACGGAGCTCGCCTTCAATGTCCACGAGCTGCGTGTACCACTCGTCCAGAGCGGAGTTGTTTCTGGCGCTAAGTGTTCGATTGTCTGCCATGGCGTCTTAGCCCTCTCCGTATCCGAGGCTCCCAAGGTAGCTCGCAGCGATGACATATGAATCGCCGCTTGATCGGTCGCGCTGCGGCAGACTCTAGTGACTTGCCGGCATCTCGACAATCGCGCTGAGGATCGCGGCCATCCTGACGGTTCTTCATCTACCGGCTTGGGCGCCCTATGCTGACGATGCATAGCACGCGTGCATTCTTGACGGACAGAGGAGTTCGAGTGTTCGGTCGTCGCTCACCAATTGCCCCGCCCACTCTGGAAGAGGTACGAAAGCGTGCGCAGATCCTAATAATTGACGATCAAGAATGGCCCCACCAGAAACAACTCGAGGTTGACCACTTCCACGTAACGCGTTGGGCTGATGTTGAAGACACCGACAGCCTGACCAACGGAAGCTTTGCGCTAGTCCTTTTGGATATCAACGGCATTGGGCTGAAGCACTCGCCTGAGCGTCAAGGTGTCGGAATTCTGGAGCACGTTAAGAACAAGAATCCTGCCCAGCTAGTCATCGTGTACTCGGCCCAGCCGCAGGCAGTCGGGGATGCAGTCACTCTTTCTCGCGCTGACGCCGTGATGGACAAGGGGAGCTCATACTTCAGCTTTCGCGACAACATAGATAAGTTGCTGCTTCGGCGGGCCACCCCGGACTACTTCATCGCCTCAATGAATGCCGCGCTCGGTTCAGACGCAGCGAAAACTCCTAAGGCCGTGCAGTTGGCGCTCAAAGCTCTCCGCACAGGTGACGACTCTGCGTTCAACAGGTATCTCACAAAGAGACTCGGGAATGAGGCGATTGAGGAAGTCGTCGCCTTCGTAATCCGAATCGGAATCAAAGTACTTGAAGGGTCCGACTGATGTCCGAAGCCTGGAGGCTGTTCCCCTACCCGACGATTCACGAGGGCTCATTCATTCGTGGGTCTCTCCTCGACGTCCACCCTGACTGTCGCGCGTGCCCAACCCGATCATGCAGCAATGACGAGTTCGCTGAGCCGGGGGAATCGTTGATCTGCCAGTTCGGGCTCACCTACGCGCGCGTAGACAAGAGCCGAGTTGCCGTTGGTCTCGTGTGCACCGATCTCCCCAACCCCACCCCAAAGTCGAGGTCCCGCATTCGTCGCGAGCTGCGACGACATGTCACTCGTGCAAGCTTGAGCGGAGCCGTTGCCACGGCCCGAAGTCTCGGGCCCGGCGTCGTTGACACTTTCGGGGCGAATCGCGCCGTAGCGTTAGCCGCAGTTCGCAATGATCCGGAAATGCAACGCGCGGTCGCCGCTCAGTTGCGACGTGACGCCGAAGAAGATCTAAATCAGAGCCATGACTTCATGCAGATGGTCAAGTTGGTCAAGGGTTACGCAGAGGCGCTGCTGCGGGACAGATTTCCCGAGCTGCCGCCGGAAGAAGCAGCCGAGCGCCTACACAACGAGGGCGCAATTTACTTTGCAACACAGCTAATGGTTCTGAAGATGGATTCGTTGCAATACCTCAACGAGGTCAACCGCGCGACAGGCGACGTGACGACTTTTGGCATCCATCCGCTTGTCCTCAAGTACAAGCGGATCTACGACTGGACAGCAAGTCAGAAGAAGTTGAAGATCAGCCTCGGCCCAACTCGTCGTACCGTGCGATACAACGGCCATGCCATAGGCACGGTCGTTCAAGCGCTTCTTGACAATATGGTGAAGTACGGGCCAGCCCGCTCAGAAGCCACAATCGACTTCGTCGAGGAAGCTGGGTCTGTGACCCTCGAGTTCACGTCCCTCGGCCCTCGGATCGAGCCGGATGAGATTGAGGGCATCTTTATTCCGAAGTTTCGGGGAAGAGCGGTCCGTAAAGAAGAGAGTGCCGGGCAGGGAATCGGTCTCGGGTCGGCAAAGCAGATCTCCGACACTCTCCATCTTGGGCTTAGTTGCGCACAGGACTCCAGCGAGAATCGGGGATTCCCGGGCCGTTACACGACGACCTTCAGTTTCCGGCTCACAACAATCTCTTGATCCAACTGGCGAGCTTCGCCGTTGAGTTTCCTGAGGCACGCTTCGTGGTGCCGTCGCTGATGCGAAGGAGTACCCCGGCTCCGCCCAAGCGTTTCATGAACACGCGCATGAAGGGCCGAAGCTGCTGCGCCCAACCATGCGGGTGGGGAAGACTGGGCCGGATCTGCTGGCGGCGGCGAGCGCCAGGGCGGATTGATGAGTCTCGTCGGAATGCCGGGGATAGTGGCCTGGACGGGTGCTACTCGGCCGCTCGAGCCTCGCAGTACGGTCAAGAAACCGATCGACGGGTGGGAGCCTGATAGCGAAAGCGAGATTGCGGGCGCGTCCGCGCGGCGAGAGTACGAACGTCGGCGCGCAAACGACGAAGCTCGCCTTCGTGTGGGGTCGGTTGGGTGGGATGGCCGGCGCGCTGAGGGATGAGCGACAGAGCACGGCCGCGTGGAAGACGGGTGCGGCCGGGGAAGAGCGGGTAGGCATCCTGCTCGACGCTCAGCGTTCTGACGACTTTGGCTCTAGCAGTAGATCCGGCAAATGCATGCCGAATGACCTGAACGGTGACGGGGTCGATTCCTGAGGCGAGCATGATCTGCGCAAGGGTTAGCGACACAGAGCCAGGTTAGGGCGAGGCGCGCTCGCCAACCAGTGCGCGTGCCACGATGGGCGGATGGTGGTGCTGCAGGACGTCGAGATACCCGCCGCCGAGGGTGGTACCGAGCCGCTGCGAGGTGTCCTCGGTATGCCTGACGGCGAGGGGCCGTGGCCGAGCGTCGTCGTGGTGCATGAGGCGTTTGGGGTGACGCGCGAGATGCGGGAGCAGGTGGAGCATCTCGCGGGGTTGGGGTACTTGGCGCTCATGCCGGATTTGTTCAGCTCCGGGGGCATGGCGCGGTGCATCGGCGGCACGCTGCGCGCTCTGCAGAGTGGGCGGGGTCGGGCGTGGGCAGATGTTGCAGCATCCAGGGCCATGTTGCTTGGCCGCAGCGACTCGAACGGCGCCATCGGGATCATCGGGTTCTGCATGGGCGGCGGGTTCGCGCTGCTCGCGGCGGCCCAGCGCGACGGCGACGAGAACCTGTACCGGGCGGCGGCCGTGAACTACGGGCTACTGCCGAAGGATCTGGATGCGATCGAGCACTCGTGTCCGGTGGTGGCGAGCTACGGCGACAAAGACAAGGCCGTGAAGGATGGTGCACCCACCCTCGAGGCGGCGTACACGCGCTTCGGGGTGCCGCACGATGTGAAGGAGTACCCCGGCGCCGCCCACGCGTTCATGAACACGCGCATGACGGGGCCGAAGCTGCTGCACCCGCTCATGCGGGTGGGTGGGATCGGGCCGGATCCGGTGGCGGCGGCGGATGCTTGGGTGCGGATTGATGGGTTCTTCAAGGAGTACCTGCGGTCGGACTCCGCTAACCGCAGCTGAAACCACTGACCAAGGCCGGCTGGAGCCCAGGGTGTTTGGTAATGCTTGGGGCGATTGCCGTAATCGCGATCGTGGTCTGGCTTGTCGGGCTTGGAAACTCCCGCCCAAGTACGACAACGGGGAACACAACATCCGGATCAAGTTCGGAAGTCTCCGGCACCGGCAATTCCCGCGATCCAATTGAACAGGCACGCGTGGTGTTGGGGGGCTCTTACTCCTACGCCCAGATCAAGGCAGCGACCGATGCAGCGCTGAGCTCCACCGGCACTGCTCTAACAGACGAAAACCGTAGCCGGGCGTGGAGCGCGGTCTTGTCAGTGACAGGAGGCCTCACGACGAAAGGCTATTCGGTGGACGCGATGGCAGGTATGCGCTGCATCCCGGACCTTGGTCAGGTCAGCGGCATGGATTTTCCGGACACTGCGGCCCTTTGCGCATCGGACCTTGCACTTAATCCCTAATCGTAATCGGGTGCGATCCACTCGACGAATCGGATCCGGTGCGGCGGCGGATGCGTAGGTGCGGATTGATGTGTTCTGAAGAAGTTTGAGGCTTGATCTCTCGTTAAATGGATAATATTATCCGTTATATGAGAACTTCGCCGCCGGTGCTATCGCCGATCTTTCGATCCGATAGCCAAGCATTGTTGCTCTCCGACGTTCTACTCGGCGACGGGGAGTCGAGCCTCACTGACATCGCCCTTAGCACGGGGGTTCCCTACTCGACGATTCATCGCGAGGCCGATCGGTTGTTAGAGGCCGGCGTGCTTCGTGAGCGTCAAGTGGGGCGGACGCGACTCATCTCGGCCAACCCCGGGAGCCCGCTGGTCTCACCGCTTCGCGACATCCTGCTCGTCTCCACCGGTCCGGTCGTGCTGTTGTCGGAGGAGCTCGCCAAGATCGAGGGTGTGCAACGTGCATTCCTTTACGGCTCCTTCGCCGCTCGTAGTCGCGGCATTAGCGGGGCCAGCCCCAGCGACATCGACCTGATGGTTATCGGCAGTCCCCGCTCGGATGACGTGTACGACGCGTGCGCGCGGGTCGAGCAGTCCGTTGGTCGACCCGTCAATGCGACCATCCTCACCGAGGAAGAGTTCGGCGCCGAGTCGGGGTTTCTCAACAGTGTGCGCTCGAACCCGACGGTGCCGATCATCGGTGAGGCTCCGTGACCGCGAAGGCGCTGACCGGCGAGCAAGAAGCCGCGGTGCTCGCGCTCGTGCGCGCAGGCAGAATTCGCGAGGTGGATGTCGACGCACAGCGCGCCGCCAACTTTCTCGAGTTCGCAGACGAACGGCTCGCCGAGCTGGCCTCCATCGGCAGCCCTGTCGTGCGACTGGGCATCGCGTACGACGCCGCGCATGATGTGGGCGAGGCGTTCCTCGCCGCCTACGGATACGCCACGGTCAACGGCGCCGGCCAACACGCTGCCATCGGCGACTTTCTCGTGGCCGTGATCGACGTACCGCCAGAAGCGGCGAGCGCTGCCGTTCATTTCGATCGGGCACGCCGGGCGAGGAATCAGCAGAACTATCGCGCGACGACCGTGGGGGATGGGCAGGCAGTCGCTGTTGAGGAAGCGGCGATGACGCTCCGTGCGGCGGCGGATCAGCGCGGGATCGGGACGTAGATTTGATCAGAATTTTCGTATCAAGCGTCGTTGATCCGGTTTTTCGGATGGTGGTCGGGAGGGTTTCGATACGGCCTGCGGCCTACTCAACCACCGGGCGGGTAGCTTGGGCTACGTGAAGATCGGGTACAGCGTCGGCTACTGGAAGCAGGGGCCGCCGCCCGGCACCCTTCGCGCGATTCGCGCTGCCGAGCGGCTCGGGTTCGAGTCCGTCTGGACGGCCGAAGCCTACGGATCCGACGCCTTCACCCCGCTCGCCTGGTGGGGCTCGCACACCAAACGGGTCAAGCTCGGCACCGGCATCGCGCAGCTCTCGGCCCGCACCCCCACGGCGGCCGCCATGGCCGCTCTCACCCTCGACCACCTCAGCGGGGGGCGGGTCATCCTCGGTCTCGGGGCGTCCGGCCCGCAAGTGGTCGAAGGATGGTACGGCCAGCCCTACCCGAAACCCCTCGCACGCACGCGAGAGTACATCGACGTGGTGCGGCAGGTGCTCGAGCGGCGGGAGCCCGTGACGAACGGTGGCCCGCACTATCCACTCCCCTACCCGGGCGCCGACGGCACCGGACTCGGCAAGCCCCTGCGCGCCACCGTTCACCCGCTGCGCGCCGACATCCCCATCTACCTCGCGGCGAGCGGCGAGAAGAACACGGCGCTCGCCGCCGAGATTGCCGACGGCTGGCTGCCCTTCCTGCTCTCACGCAACGGCATGGATGATGCGCGCCGCAACCTCGACGCCGGATTCGCAGTCCGCGCCCCCGAGCGCAGCCCGCGCGAGCACTTCGAGGTGGCGCTGCAGATCCCGGTGATTCCGCACCCCGACACGGAGAAGGCGGCGGATATGGTGCGGCCGCTCGTCGCCCTCTACGTCGGCGGGATGGGCGCGAAGGGCGCCAACTTCTACCACGAGGCGATGGTGCGCCTCGGGTACGAGCCGGAGGCGGACCGCATTCAGGAGCTCTACCTGGCCGGGCGCAAAGCGGAGGCAGCAGCATCCGTGCCCACGACGCTCATCGAGGAGATCGCGCTCATCGGGCCGCCCGAGAAGATCCGCGACGAGATGCAGCAGTGGAACGAATCGGTCGTCACGACGATGCTCGTGCAGGGACCGGCGTTTGCGTTGCGTACGATCCGCGACGTCGTGACGGGTGGGTCGATCACGCGCGCGAACCTGGGGGCGCTCGCGTTCGCGTATGCGACGCGCAAGTAGGGATCTCGACTTCGCTCGATCACCGGTGGTCGAGCGTCGTCGAGACCGGGCGTAGTGTGAAGCGGGTGACCCGCCGCGTTCTGTCCCTCATCGGCATCGGGCTTCTCGGAGGGTTTCTCTCCGGCACGTTCGGCATCGGCGGGGGCATCCTCATGGTCCCCCTGTTCGTTCTGATCCTCGGGATTGACCAACGCCACGCGAGTGCCCTCTCGCTCACGGCGGTGCTGCCGGCGGCGATCGTCGGCTCGATCACCTACGGTGTGCAGGGCGACGTGGATGTTATCGCCGCCGCCCTCATCGCGATCGGCGGCATCGGCGGCGCGCTCATCGGCACGCGACTGCTGCGCACGGTGCCGCTCGGTTGGCTGCGCTGGGGCTTCGTGGTTCTGCTTCTGCTCGTCGCGGTGCGCATGGTGATCGAAGTGCCAGAGGGCACCGAGCACATCGAGTTCGGCGCACCGAGCATTCTGGGGCTCATCGCACTCGGCCTCATCGTCGGCATCGCGTCCGGACTCTTCGGCATCGGCGGCGGCGTCGTGATCGTGCCCGCCCTCATCGGACTCTTCGGGGTCGGCGAACTCATCGCCAAGGGCACGTCGCTCGCGGCGATGATCCCCACCTCGATCACGGGGACGATCGCGAACACCCGCGCGCGCCTGGTGCGTCCGGTCGATGGGCTGATCGTGGGGGCCGCGGCTGCCGCGGCATCCTTCCCCGGTGCCCTCGTCGCGCATGTGCTGCCGACGCGGGTCTCGCACATCCTGTTCGCGGTGCTCGTGCTGATCGCCGCGGTTCAGCTGGCGATTAAGGCGTGGCGGGCGCGCAAGGATCGGTGATCGAGCAACCCTCGGTGATCGAGCCTGTCGAGATCCGGGTCTCGACTACGCTCGACCACCGGTAGCTACGCTCGACCACCGGTAGCTACGCTCGACCACCGGTAGCCACGCTCGACCACCGGTAGCTACGCGTCGGCGCGGGCCACCGCGGCGCACGCCGCACACAACCCGAATACGTCGACGATGTGGTTCGGCTCGGTGAAGCCGTGCTTGGCCGCGATCGCCTTCGCCCACTCCTCGACCTCGTCGGCCTCGATCTCGACGGTGAGTCCGCACGAGCGGCAGATGAGGTGGTGGTGGTGCGAACCGGGGGTGCACGCGCGGTAGAGACTCTCGCCCTCCTGCTGCAGCGAGTCCGCCTCGCCCTCGTCGGCGAGGTCGGCGAGCGCCCGATACACGGTGGCAAGACCGATGGATGACCCGCCCTCGCGCAACGCAGAATGCAGCGACTGCGCGCTCACGAACCCCTCCGAGGTGGAGAGGGCGTCGCGCACCGCCTCGCGCTGCCAGGTCTGCCGCTTCACGTTGTCACCCTAACCCGACCGCCTGTACGGCGTGCTGCGCTGGTATCGCGGCGCCATCCGACCACGCGACAGACGAGGTAGATCAGGAACGAGATGGTCGTGATGTACGGGCTGATCGGCAGCGACCCGCCGAGCGCGAGCAGCACGCCACCTACCGCAGAGACGAACCCGAAGATCATCGCGAGCACGGGCACGACCGCCGGTGACGACGAGACGCGCAGGGCAGCGGCGGCGGGGGTGACGAGAAGCGCGAGCACGAGCAGCGCCCCGATGATCTGCACGGAGACGGCCACGGTGAGACCGAGTAGCACCATGAAGACGAGCGACAGGGTGCGGGAAGGAACGCCACGCGCCATCGCAACCTCGGGGTCGAGACTGTCGAACATGAGCGGACGCCACACAACCAGCAAGGTCGCGAGCACGACGACCGAGATGCCGATGAGCAGGCCGAGCTGACTGAAGTTCACCGAGATGATCTGGCCGGTGAGAAGGCCGAACTTGTTGCCACTGCGGCCCGGGTACAGCGCGAGAAACAGAATCCCCAGTCCTAGACCGAACGGCATGAGCACGCCGATGATCGAGTTGCGGTCGCGAGCGCGGGCGCCGAGAACGCCGATGAGAACCGCGGCGATGAGGGAGCCCACGAGCGACCCCGCGACAACATTCGCGCCGAGCAGCAGCGCGCCGGCGGCACCCGCGAACGACAGCTCGCTGATGCCGTGCACGGCGAACGCCATGTCGCGCTGCATCACGAACACGCCGATGAGCCCCCCGACGATGCCGAGAATCGCTGCGGCGATGATCGAGTTCTGCACGAGGGCCAGCAACTCGCCGTAGTTCGAGAAGTCGAACATCAGTTGTGCTCCCCCTCGGTGTGATGGTGTGGATGCTCCGGGGCCCCGGCCACGATGATGCGGCCCTTGCTCCGCAGCACCTCCACCGGTGTGCCGTACAGGTCGGTCAACACCTCACTGCGCAGCACCTCGTCCGGCGTCCCGGTGAGAAAACGCCCGCCGGCGAGGTACACCACCCGGTCCACCATCCCCAGGATCGGGTTGACGTCGTGGGTGACGAACACGACCGCGGTGCCGTGCTCCTTGCGGCGTTTATGGATGAGCTCCGCCACGCCGCGCTGATGCTGCAGGTCGAGGCTCAACAGCGGCTCGTCGCACAGCAGCAGAGCCGGATCGCCCGCGAGCGACTGGCCGACGCGCAGCCGCTGCTGCTCCCCACCGGAAAGCGAGCCCACCGGCCGGCTCGCGTACGAGGTCGCACCCACCGCCGCGAGCAGCGCATCCACTTGGGCGCGCGCGGCTCGCGACGGGATGGGGAGGCCGAAACGGTGGCCGTCGACTCCGAGCGCGACGAGATCGCGGCCGCGCAACGGTGTTCCGGCAGGAACGAGCTTCTGCTGCGGGATGTACCCGATACGGCGGTCACCACGCTTGACGGGGTCGCCTTCGAGCTCGATGGTTCCGGCATCCAACCGTTGCAAACCCAGGATGGCCTTCAGCAGGCTCGACTTGCCGGAGCCGTTGGCACCCAGCACAGCCACAAACTCGCCGCGGGCGACCGTCAGGTCGAAGCCGCTCCACAGACGGCGCGCCCCGAAGCTCAGGGATGCGTCGCTGATGGAGAGTATCGGCACACTCATGGTGCGAGTGCGACTTCGAGGGCCGTGAGGTTCGCGTCCATCCAGTCGAGGTAGTTCATGCCCTGCGGCAGGGTCTCAGCGAACGAGACGACGGGGATGCCGGCCGCCTCGGCCGCGGCGAGCACCTGCTCGGTTTCGGCGCTCGTGGTCTGCTCGTTGTAGGCGAGCACGACGACCTTGCCGTCGCTGAAAAGCGCGAGCGTCTGCTGCAGCGCGAGCGGGGGCACGTCGGTGCCCTCCTCGATCGCCTCGGTGAAGTCGGCGGGGGTCTCGTTGACGAGTCCGACCTCGTCGAGCAGGTACACCGCGACCGGCTCGGTCACCGCGGCGCCCTGACCGTGCAGGTCGATTGCGAGGGCCTGGGCGCGCTGCTCGAGCACGGCGATCTCTGAAGAGAAGGCGTTGTAGTTCGAGGAATAGGTCTGGGCGTTGGCGGGGTCGAGCGCGCCGAGTTCGTCGGCGAGCGCCTCGGCGATGTCGTCGATCGCGTCGAACGAGTACCAGACGTGCTCGTTGAAGCTCTCGATGTGGCCGTGGTCGTCGCCGGCATCGTCACCCTCGGAGTGGTCGTCATCCTCGGTCAGTCCATCGTCGATCAGTCCCGAGCGGTCGCTGGCATTGAGGATGACCGCGCCGGTGCCTGACGCCGCGACGAGAATGTCGATGAACGGGTCATACCCGCCGCCGTTCTCGATGATCAGGTCGGCTTTCGAGATGGTCAGCTGGTCTTGGGCGGATGCCTCGTAGCTGTGCGGGTCTTGATCGGGGCTCGAGATGATGCTCTCGACGCTGATGAGATCGCCGCCGATGATCTGGGCGATGCTGCCGTAGGCGCTCGTCGCGGCGACGATGAGCGGGCGCTCGTCAGACGGCGGGGCGGGCGGGGTGGTGCCGGTGGCGCAGCTCGCGAGGGCGAAAACGGCTGTCGTTGCGGCGGCGATGAGGGCGATCTTCTTCATGGCGGGGCTCTCTAGTGATAAGCGTAATGAGATTCGTTATCAATAGCATAGTGGCCTCGGGCCACGCATCGGAATCCCGTCTTCGAGGGGTGCCGATCGGGATCCGGGTCGGTGATCGAGCGGCACGGCCCGGTGATCGAGCGGCACGGCCCGGTGATCGAGCGGCACGGCCCGGTGATCGAGCGAAGTCGAGATCCCTCACCAGCTCCGGCGTAATCGAGCGTCTCCACAAGTCCGGTGATCGAGCGGAGTCGAGATCACTCACAGGCCTACAGTGCCGGATGCCATACGTCTACATAATCGAATGCGCCGACCGCAGCTACTACGTCGGAAGCACGTGGGACATCGACCGCCGTCTGGCGCAACATAATCGTGGCGAGGGCGCCAACTACACGCGAACGCGTCGTCCAGTGCGGCTAGTGCATCTTGAGGAGTTCGCGCGTATCGATCAGGCGTTCGCCCGGGAGAAGCAGGTGCAGAATTGGGGACGAGCGAAACGGGACGCCCTCATCGCAGGGGACGTAGCGGAACTGAAGCGGCTCAGTCGAGGCAAGTAGAGCAGCCGGTCTCGACACGCTCGACCACCGGAAAGCCGGTCTCGACACGCTCGACCACCGGTGTCGCCTAGTCGAGCAGCAGCGCCGGCTCCTCGAGCACGGAGGCGAGGTCGGCCACGAAGCGGCTCGCGACGTCGCCGTCCACGATGCGGTGGTCGAAGCTCGCGCCGACCGTCGTCACGTAGCGCGGTAACACCTGCCCATCGACAACCCACGGCTTCTGCTTGATAGAGCCCAGCGCCACGATCGCCGCTTCACCCGGGTTGATGATGGGCGTGCCGGTGTCCATGCCGTACGACCCGATGTTGGTGATCGTGATGGTGCCGCCCGACATCTCCGACGGCTGCGTCTTGCCATCGCGCGCCGTGATCGTGAGCTGCTCGAGCGCGGTCGCAAGCTCGAGCAGTGACAGCTGCTGCGCGTCCTTCACGTTGGGCACGAGCAAACCGCGGGGGGTCGCCGCCGCGATGCCGAGGTTCACGTAGTGGCGCACGATGATCTCCTGGTCCGTCCAACTCGAGTTGACGGTCGGGTTGCGACGCACGGCCCAGATGAGCGCCTTCGCCATGATGAGCAGCGGGCTCACGCGCACGCCCGCGAAGTCGGGCGAGTTCTTGAGACGCTTGACGAACTCCATCGTGCGGGTGGCATCGACATCGGTGAAGATGCTCACGTGCGGGGCCGAGAACGCGCTCTGCACCATGGCCGTCGCGATCGCCTTGCGCACGCCCTTCACGGGGATGCGCTCCTCGCGCTCAGTGCCCCACTCGGGCGTCTGGATGTTGCGGAAGACGCTCGCCTGGCTCGCCTGACGAATCACGTCGTCGCGCGTGATCTCCCCCGCGAGACCCGTCGGGGTCACGCTCGCGAGGTCGACGCCAAGGTCCTTCGCCAGCTTGCGGATCGGCGGCTTCGCAATGATCGAACTCGCGGCGGCGGCGGGCACGCTCGACGGGCGGGCAGCCGGTGTTGGCGCAGCGGCAGCAGCGGGGGCGGATGATGCGGCATCCGCACGCCGGCGACGAGAGCCGCCATGTCCACTGGAGCCGTACCCCACGAGAACCGCGCTGGGCTTCTCTTCGGGGGCCGCGACGGTCGCGGCGGTATCGGCGGCAGCCTCGGCCACCTCGTCGGCCGCGGGAGCGGCCGGCTCCACCTCCACCACGCCATCGGATGACACCGTGATGATCGGGGTTCCGACCTCGACGGTCTGGCCTTCCTCGACGAGGAGGGCGGAGACGGTGCCCGCGAACGGGGAGGGTAGCTCGACGAGTGACTTGGCGGTCTCGATCTCCACGAGCACCTGGTTGATGGTGACGGTGTCGCCAGGCTTGACCTTCCACGAGACGATCTCGGCCTCGGTGAGGCCCTCGCCGACGTCGGGGAGCGGGAAGTTCGAATTCGCCATGATGATCTCCTAGTAGGCCATCGCCCGGTCGACCGCTTCGAGGATGCGGTCGGCGTCGGGCAGGTAGGCGGTCTCGAGTTTGGCTGGCGGGAACGGGGTGTCGAACCCGGCGACGCGCAAGACGGGGGCCTCGAGCGAGTAGAACGCGCGCTCGGTGACGGTCGCGGCCACTTCGGAACCGATGGAGACGAAACCGGGTGCCTCCTGGCCGATCACCAGGCGACCGGTCTTCTGCACCGAAGCCACGATGGGGGCGTAGTCGATCGGGGAGAGCGAGCGCATGTCGATGACCTCCACGCTCGTGCCCTCCTGAGCCGCGATCTCCGCGGCCTGCAACAGCACGGGCACCATCGGTCCGTAGCCCAGCAGGGTCACCTCGGTGCCCTCGCGCACCACGCGACTGGCGTGCAGCGGGATGCCCGCGCTTGCATCATCCACCTCGCCCTTAGGCCAGTAGCGACTCTTGGGCTCGAAGAAGAGCACGGGATCGCTGCTCTCGATCGCCTCTTGGATCATCCAGTAGGCGTCGTGCGGTGTCGACGGCGTGACGACGCGCAGGCCCGCGGTGTGGGCGAAGTACGCTTCGGGGCTCTCCTGGTGGTGCTCGACGGCTCCGATGTGGCCGCCGTACGGCACGCGGATGACCACGGGCATCGTCAGTGAGCCCTCGTGGCGGCTGGTGAGCTTCGCGAGCTGGGAGGTGATCTGGTCGAAGCCGGGGAAGATGAACCCGTCGAACTGGATCTCGCACACGGGACGGTAGCCGCGCATGGCGAGGCCGATCGCGGTGCCGACGATGCCCGATTCGGCGAGCGGGGTGTCAAGTACGCGCTTGTCACCGAATTCGGCCTGCAACCCTTCGGTCACGCGGAAGACTCCGCCGAGCTGACCGATGTCTTCGCCCATGAGCAAAACCTTGGGGTCGGCCTGCATCGCCTTGCGCAGGCCCATCGTGATGGCCTTCGCCATGCTCAGGGATTCGACGCTCATTCGCCGCTCCCCTCGAACGCAGCCTCGTAGTCGGCGAGCCACTGCTCCTGCTCCCGCATGAGCGGGTGCGGCTCGCTGTACACGTGGGCGAACATCAGCGACGGCTCGGGCGTGCCGAGCGCGAAAGTACGTTTGCGCACATCGGCGGCGAGGTCTTCGCCTTCCTGCGCGATCTCGGCGAAGAAGTCGTCTCCCGCCCCCTTCGAGCGCAAATAGGTCTCGAACCGGTCGATCGGGTCGCGGGCGATCCACTCGTTCATCTCCGCGTCGGTGCGGTACTTGGTGGGGTCGTCGCTCGTGGTGTGCGCCCCGATGCGGTAGGTGAGCGCCTCGATGAAACCGGGGCCTTCACC
>CAYZHZ010000063.1:0-15820 GCA_964477625.1 uncultured Salinibacterium sp. | reverse complement strand
AACAAGACTCGCATCATCGGCCCCAACTGCCCCGGCATCATCACCCCCGGTGAGTCGCTCGTGGGCATCACCCCCGCGACCATCACCGGCAAGGGCCCCATCGGGCTCGTGTCGAAGTCTGGAACGCTCACGTACCAGATGATGTTCGAGCTGCGCGATCTGGGCTTCTCGACCGCGATCGGCATCGGCGGTGACCCCATCGTGGGTACGACCCACATCGACGCACTGCGCGCCTTCCAGGACGACCCCGAGACCAAGGCGATCGTCATGATCGGCGAGATCGGTGGTGACGCCGAGGAGCGTGCCGCGGACTTCATCCGTGAGTACGTCACCAAGCCCGTCGTCGGCTACGTCGCCGGCTTCACCGCGCCCGAGGGCAAGACGATGGGCCACGCGGGTGCGATCGTTTCTGCGGGTGCCGGCACGGCCCAGGGCAAGAAGGAAGCCCTCGAGGCAGCAGGAGTCAAGGTTGGCAAGACGCCGTCAGAGACCGCGGCTCTCATGCGTGAGGTCATGGCGGCGCTCTAGCCTTCCTGTCTCAACCAACGTTGCAGATGTAATGCAGTAGGGCGGCGGTCCCCCAGGCGGGGACCGCCGCCGCGCTACGCTCGGACCATGAACCGACGCCACCGTCTCTCTGCCGTCGCCGCTCTCGCGACCGTCTCTGCGCTACTTCTCTCGGGGTGTCAGTTCTTCACGGACATCGTCAACCCCGGTCCGGTCAATTCGAGCACCAACGAAGACGTCGACCCGGCGCTCGCCGAGTTCTACCACCAGTCGCTGAGCTGGGATCGCTGTGTCGGCGGCATGCAGTGCACGACCGTCAAGGCTCCCATCGACTGGGAGCAGCCGTCGCTCGGCTCGATCGACCTCGCGGTCGTGCGCAGCCAGGCCACCGGCACGAAGCAGGGCTCGCTCATGGTGAACCCCGGTGGACCGGGTGGCTCGGGCTGGGACTTCGTCGCGTACTCCTCGTTCCCCGGCCTGCAAGCCGATTTCGACATCGTCGGCTGGGATCCTCGCGGTGTCGGCCAGTCCACGAGCGTCGTCTGCTACACCGACGACGACGACCGTGATGAGTCGCTCTACGGCACGTTCGACAGCCCCTACGACACGTCGGCATGGATCGACGAGCTCACCGATGCGCAAGAGGAGTACGCCGACGCGTGCCTGGCGAACACGGGCGAGTTGCTGGGCAACGTCGACACCGTGAGCACTGCCCGCGACCTCGATCTGCTGCGCGCCGTACTCGGCGACGAGAAACTCAACTACCTCGGCTACTCCTACGGCACGAAGATCGGCTACACCTACGCCGAGCTCTTTCCCGAGAAAGTGGGTCGCATGGTGCTCGATGGCGCCGTCGACCCTCTCGTGAGCGACTTCGACGCCCTCAAGACGCAGATGGCCGGCTTCGAGAGCGCCTTCCGCGCCTACATGCAAGACTGCCTGGCGTCGAGTGGATGCCCTTTCACGGGATCTCTCGACGACGCACTTGCCCAGGCTCGCAGCATCCTCGACGGCATAGACGGTCAGAAACTCGTCAACGACGATGGGCGCGTTCTCGACTCGGCCACCGTCGGCACGGCGATCGCCGTCAACCTCTACTCGCAGGGGTACTGGCCCGACATCAGTTCGATGTTCGTCGACCTTCGTAGCGGTGACCCGGCGTCAGCCTTCATCAACGCCGACTACTACAACTCGCGCAACCCCGACGGCACGTACTCCGGCAACTCGGTCGACGTCTACCAGGTCGTCACGTGCCTCGACGGTGACTTCCTGAGTGACGAGGCCTCCACCCTCGACCGCGTCGCAGAGATCGATGCCGCAGCGCCGACCATCGGCAAGTTCTTCACGTACGACGACTACGCGGTGCTCGATGTGCTCTGCACGCACTTTCCGGTGCCGACGGCCGAGCATCCCGAGATCTATGACGCTGAGGGCGCGCCGCCCATCCTCGTGATCGGCACGAGCAACGACCCCGCGACCCCCTACGCGTCGTCGGTGTCGCTCGCGAACCAGTTGTCGAGCGGGGTGCTCATCTCTTACGAGGGCGAGGGTCACACCATCTACAACCAGGGCGTCGCGTGTATCGACGATGTCGTGGACGCGTACTTCACGAAGGGCACCGTGCCGTCGGCCGACCCGATGTGTTAGCCGCTACCGTAGCGGCATGGGTTTTGCTGAGTGGGTGCGCACGCGCCTCGTGACGCCGGATGCCGTGTATGGGCTCATCCTGTACACCGCGCTCATCGGTGGTGTCTCAGATGGTGACCACAACGCATTAGAAGTGTTGCTGCTCTCGGGGGCGTCCCTGCTGATCTTCTGGGGCGCGCACGTGTACGCGGGCACGCTCGCCGGTCACGGGACGTCCGGTTTCCGCAAGTCGCTGTGGGGTGCCATGAAGCACTCGTCGGGCATGCTCTACGCGTCGATCCTGCCGTCGATTCCGCTCGTGCTCGCCTCGTTCAGCCTCATCAGCGCGGATGACGGTTCCGACTACGCCCTGCTCATCGCCATGGTCGTGCTCGGTGTGCTGGGTTACAAGGCATTCGCTGCGCGCAAATCCCCGATCTTCGTGCGCATCCTCGGCGGCATCGGCACGGCGCTGTTCGGCTTTCTCATGATCATCCTCAACCTCATCGTGCATTGAGGCACGCCTCGACCAAGGTGACCCTGCTAGGTGCGGGGTTCGTGCCGAATCGGGCGGAGGCGCGCCGGGGCGTCGTGCGCTTGGGGGAACTCGCACCGGAACCATCCCTCGTAGCCGAACAAGAAGCCGAAGCGGCGGTTCGTGATCTCCAGGTGGATGCGGTAGACGCCGGCCTCGTCGTCGAAGCTCTCCCGCAGGTCGGCGTACCCGCTGAACAGCATCGGGAAACGGAACGACACCAACGTGCCCTCGTGAAAACGCTGGGCACCGGAACGCAGTCGCAGTGACCCGTCCGGCTCGGCGCTGAGCTCGAGGTCCACCGCGAGGTGCTGGTGGGTGCCCAGGTAGTCGACGATTCGCCCGGCGTCGAGAATCATGGTCGCGTCGAAGCGGCTGTGCCTGCCTCCCACTGAGTATTCGCGAACGAAGGTCACGGTCTCACGCCCCAGGGGGTCGCGGTAGGGGTAGTTCTCGACGGTGAAGGGAACGTTGGTTCCGACATCCGGGATCAGGATGTTGCGGATGCGCCCGATGTGCAGGAACGGCACCGTCCACCACGGCCCGCGCCGGATGCTCGTCATGACGCCCGTGCCCACCGCGGCATAGCCCGCGTCGAGGCCGACCCCGAAACGCTGACGCAGCATGGGGTGCAGGCGGGCGAAGTCGTCTCCCATCGCACGCTCGAAGATGGAGGTCACGGGTCCTCCAGGGCGTCGAGGGTGGCGGGTGCAGCGTCCATGGCGCGACCGCGGGTGGGGCGTCGTCGCGCGCGTCGCGCGAGCGGGCGGTCGGGGCGCCAGAACTGCAACACGGATGTGACGGGCCACCGCTCCGGCTCGACGCCGGTCTCGGCCCAGATGCGCAGCCGATCGAAGCTCCAGGCGGTCATCCACCCGATGAGTCTGCCGACGACGAGCCGATCGAGCAGTGCGCCCCACCCGGGCCGGTAGCTGTACCCCGTCATGAACCGCATCCCGGTCGCGGTGGGAACGTAGCGCCAGTAGCCGCGTCCTTCGTGCAGGGGTGAGAGTCGGTCAGTGGTGGTGAAGCGCAGGGCAGAGGTGCGCTCGCCGCGCGCGCCCGTGCTCTCGCCGATCGACGTGCCGGTTCCGCGGATCGTGTGCAGGGGCATCCGCCGCTCGTATGCGAACCGGTAGCCCCCGACTCGAGCTCGCCGACGGGTGTGATCTGGCTGAACCTGAGATCCCAGCGGGTGTGGTTCGCGGGTTCTTGCGTGAGCTGCCAGACGCGCTCGAGGGGTGCAGCGATGTCGACCTCGACATAGATCGCGCGATCCCCCATACGGCCAGTCTGGCATCGTCGCCGTGACAACTGCGGGTAGTCTCGCGAGCGTATGAACCGTCGGATCACCGCACTCTTCGCCGCCTTCGAGGCGTTTGCCGTCGTGGCGGTGGGAATCGCCATTCCCCTCGTGCCGCTCACGGTGCTGTGGGGCGCGCAGTTCGGGTTCGGCATCGACTGGACCACGTTCTGGCGGGCGTCCGTCGACATCTGGTTGCTGGGCCACGGGGTCGACGTCACCTTCGTGCTTGACCCGAATGTCGCGGCGTCTCTCGGCGTCGCGGGATCGGATGGCGCGGTGACGGTCACTATCGCGATTCTGGGGTTCGCGCTGCTGACCGTGCTGCTCGGCATTCGCGCGGCCCGGCGCATCGCCGAGACGCGCTACGTCATGCTCGGCGCCCTCGTTGCGGTAACCACGGTGGGCATCGTCTCGTTCTTGGCGACCTTCTCGTCGTTGCACGCGATGGCCCGCCCGTCGCTTGTGCAGGGAACGTTCCTGCCGACCCTCGTTTTCACGCTCGGGCTCGTCATCGGCCTGCGGGGGGCGACGGACGAGTTTCCGCGACCACTCGAACGCTGGGCCGAGTCGTGGTCGGCGCCGGTGCGCACGGCCGTGACGACCGCCCTGCGCGGGGGTCTCGCGGCGGCCGCCACTGTGCTGCTGGCATCAGCCCTCATCGCGAGTCTCGCGATCGCGTTCTCGTTCGCGGACATCATCACCCTCTACGAGGGTCTGCACACCGAGGTGCTCGGCGGTATCGCGGTCACCCTCGGCCAGCTCGCATTCACCCCGA
The DNA here is from genome assembly GCA_964477625.1 of uncultured Salinibacterium sp. Classification (GTDB taxonomy): domain Bacteria; phylum Actinomycetota; class Actinomycetes; order Actinomycetales; family Microbacteriaceae; genus Rhodoglobus. The sequence continues at coordinate 11,071 of CAYZHZ010000063.1, read as the reverse complement.
ACCTCGTCATCTGGGTTGCGAGCTGGCTCGTGGGGCCGGGGTTCGCGCTCGGCACCGGGTCGTCCGTGGGCCCGCTCGGTACGAGCCTCGGGCCGATTCCGGCGATTCCCGTGCTGGGGGCCCTGCCGCCCGGCGACCTTGCCTTCGGGTTCGTGGGGCTTGCGGTTCCGGTGGCGGCGGGGTTTCTCGCGGGCGCGATTCTGGGGCGGGGCATCCGTCGCGTTGAGGGTGTTGCTGTTGCCCTCACCGGCGTCGGCATGGGCGTCGTGGGCGGCATTCTGCTCGGGCTCCTGGCGTGGTTCTCGGCGGGTTCGGCGGGACCAGGGCGACTGGTCGACGTCGGTCCCAACCCGTGGGCGGTGTGGATTGCCGCGACGTTCGAGATCGGTCTCGCCGCGGTGCTCGGCCTTCTCGCCAGCCGCCGCAGGGAGCCGGAGCGGCCATTCCCGGCGAGGCGCCCGCGGTAGGCTCAAGGGTGCTCTCACTCGTTGTGCTGATCTCCGGCGGTGGCTCCAACCTCAGGGCTCTGCTTGAAGCGTCAGAAGACGCCGAGTTCCCGGCCCGCGTCGTCGCGGTGGGTGCCGACCGCGATGCCGACGGCTTCGAGCACGCCGAAGAGTTCGGCATCCCGACGTTCTCGGTCGCTCTTTCGAACTTCGCGGATCGCGACGCGTGGGGGGATGCCCTCCTCGAACAGATCCGCGTGTGGAACCCCGATCTCGTCGTGCTGAGCGGCTTCATGAAGCTCCTGCCGGCGCGCGTCGTCGAGGCTCTCGCCCCCCATGTCATCAATACGCATCCCGCGTACCTGCCCGAGTTCCCGGGCGCGCACGCGGTGCGCGACGCCATCGAGGCGGGGGTGGATGAGACGGGCGCGAGTGTCATCGTCGTCGACAAGGGCGTCGACAGCGGCCCGATCATCTCGCGCGAGCGCGTCGCCATCCTCGCCGACGACACCGAGGCGACGTTGCACGAGCGCATCAAGCAGGTCGAACGCCGACTGCTCACCCAGGCTGTACTCGACATCGCCAACGCCCACATCGACCTGAAGGATCTGTGATGTCCGGCCCCAGCCACAACCCCGCCGACTACCGCGCCATCGACGCCGTCCCCATTAGGCGCGCGCTCGTCTCCGTCTCGGACAAGACGGGGCTCGTCGACCTCGCACGCGCACTCGTCGAGGGCGGTGTCGAGATCGTGTCGACCGGTTCGACCGCGAAGACGATCCGGGATGCCGGACTCGCGGTCACCGAGGTCGCCGAGGTCACCGGCTTTCCCGAGTCGCTCGACGGTCGCGTGCGCACCCTCCACCCGGCCATCCACGCAGGGCTGCTCGCCGACCTGCGCCTCGAGGCGCACGAGACTGAGCTCGCCGGTCTCGGAATCGAACCGTTCCAGCTGGTGGTGTCGAACCTGTACCCGTTCGTCGAGACGGTCGCCTCGGGTGCCGCGCGCGACGACGTCATCGAGCAGATCGATATCGGCGGGCCGGCGCTCGTGCGGGCATCCGCCAAGAATCATGCGAACGTCGCGATCGTGACCTCGCCCGACTCGTATCCGCAGATCGTGAAGGCGCTCACTCTCGGCGGCACAACGCTCGCGCAGCGTCAGCGACTCGCGGGGGAGGCATTTGCGCACACGGCCGCGTACGACGCGGAGGTGGCGCGGTACTTCGCAGAGAATGTTGGCATCAAGCCACCGGTGGTCGAGCCTGTCGAGACCCGCTCCGAGATCTCGACGAGCTCGATCGCCATGTCGTACGACCTCAAAGCCCCCCTGCGCTACGGCGAGAACTCGCATCAGACGGCAGCCCTGTACGTCGAGGCAGGTGGCCGCGGCATCGCCCAGGCGACCCAGCTGCAGGGCAAGGAGATGTCGTACAACAACTACGTCGACGCCGATGCCGCACTCCGAGCCGCGTACGACTTCGACGAGCCCGCGGTCGCGATCATCAAGCACGCCAACCCGTGCGGCATCGCGGTCTCGCGCGGCTCGGGTGACCCCATCGCCTCGGCCCACGCTCGAGCGCACGCGTGCGACCCCGTGTCCGCGTTCGGGGGCGTCATCGCCGCAAACCGTGCGATCACCGCGGCCGCCGCCGAATCGATCAAGGACATCTTCACCGAGGTGATCGTCGCGCCCGCATTCGAGCCGGATGCCCTCGCCATCCTCGAATCGAAAAAGAACCTGCGCCTGCTGCAGCTGCCCGCCGGCTACTCGCGGTCGAGCGAGGAGTTCCGTCAGATCTCGGGCGGAGCGCTCGTGCAAACCCCCGACACCTACGCCGACTTCGACTCCTCGACCTGGACTCTCGTGACCGGCGAGGAGGCTGACCCCGCGACGCGCGCCGACCTCGAGTTCGCCTGGCGTGCGGTGCGTGCCGTGAAGTCGAATGCGATCCTGCTCGCCCATGACGGAGCCTCGGTGGGCGTCGGCATGGGCCAGGTGAACCGCGTCGACTCGTGCCGACTCGCCGTAGAGCGCGCGGGAGACCGTGCATCGGGTTCCGTCGCCGCGAGTGACGCCTTCTTCCCCTTTGCTGACGGGCTGCAGATCTTGCTCGACGCCGGGGTGCGTGCCGTCGTTCAGCCGGGTGGATCCATCCGCGACGAGGAGGTCATCGCCGCGGCGCAGGCCGCCGGCGTCACCATGTACTTCACGGGCGAGAGGCACTTCTTCCACTGATGGCAACCCTCAACATGCGTCCCGCCCCCATCGCGTTCACCCGCCGGGTGACGGCGGCACTCGCTGCAGGCATCGCCGTCGCACTCGTCACGCACATCGCGACCGTGTTCGCGTACTACATCGTGAACGGCGCGAGTGGTGAGAATCTCGCCCCCATCAACGCGTACTTCGTGCCGTCGAGCCTCGTGCTCTTCGTGCTCGCCTCGCTCGCGGCATCCCTCGGCGCCCACCGCTGGGTGACGACGGCCGCGATCGCGGGAGTCGTCGCCGGAGTGATCGCGTTCTGGCTCGGCACCGGTTGGGGATACGTGCAGGCGGGTGGCCAGTGGGGAGCGGATGCCGGTGCCTACGCTGCATCGGCGCTCGTGGGTCCCGGCACCTTCTTCGTCGCCGCGTCGGCCTTCGTCATGGTGCTCGTCGGTGGTCGCGTCTGGAGCGCGGTGCTGCGTGCCACAGCGCCCACCCGCCGATCTATCGCGCTCGTTCGTACCCCGTCGTCGCGCCTCGCCGAGGGAGAACTCACCCATCTCGAGCGCACCCCCGTCGACCTGGCTCTTGCCGATGAGCAGTGGCAGGACTACCTGGAGGCTCTCGAGTCCGAGGGTTTCGAGACAGTCGAGGTACCTGTCGCCGACGAGCACCCCGACTCGGTGTTCATCGAGGACGCGATCGTCGTCTTTGGCGACGTCGCCGTCATCACTCGCCCGGGTGCCGAGTCCCGTCGGGGCGAGACCGAGGCGGTACACGCGACCGTTGCCGAACTCGGGTTCGCGGTGCGCTCCATCGAGGCCCCCGGCACCCTCGAGGGCGGCGATGTACTCAAGGTCGGCACCACGGTGTACGTCGGGCGCAGCTCGCGAACCAACGCGGAGGGCATCCGTCAGCTTCGCGCCATCGTGACGCCGCTCGGCTACGACGTGGTCGCCGTGCCGGTGAAGAAGACGCTGCACCTGAAGTCGGCAGTGAGCGCCCTGCCTGACGGCACCGTCGTGGGCCACGCCAAACTCGTGGATGCCCCCACGCTGTTCCCCCGCTTTCTCGCGCTGCCCGAGCCGGGTGCGATCGTGCTCGTGCTTTCTGACGAGGCGGTGCTCATGTCGACCTCGACGCCCAAGTCGTCGGCACTCGTCGAGGACCTGGGATATCGGGTCGTGACGGTCGACATCGGCGAGTTCGAGAAGCTCGAGGGCTGCGTCACCTGCCTGTCTGTGCGTCTGCGGTAGCCGCGCGCAGACCGTTTGCTTCCGTAGGGGAGCGGGTCTAATCTGGAGGGCTGCCCACGGGCAGCACCACACTTCCAGGGGCACGCAGTCATGTCAGAAACCTCGACCGCCGCAGGTCGCAGCAAGCCGATGAGCACATTCGCGTCGATCGCTCGGGTCTACCCGTTTGCCCGGCCGGCGATGCGTCGCATCATCCTGGGCATGATCGCCGCGCTCGCCGCGGGGGTCGTGGCGTTGCTCATCCCGCAGGTACTGCGTGAACTCGTGGACGGGCCCCTGCAGTCGGGGGACTCCGCCCAGATCTGGCCCGCCTTCTGGGTCGTGCTCGGGCTCGGTGTGCTCGAGGCCGTGCTCATCCTGCTGCGGCGCTGGTTCGTACTGACGCCCGGCACCCACATCGAGGCCCGGATGCGCAACACGCTGTACGAGCGTCTGCAGCGCCTCCCCGTGAGCTTTCACGACCGGTGGCCGAGCGGGCAGTTGCTCTCGCGCGCCATCAGCGACCTCAATCTGATTCGGCGATGGATCTCGTTCGGGCTCGTGCTGCTCATCGTCAACGTGCTCACGATCGTCATCGGGTTTGTCTTCCTCATCAACATTTCGTGGATACTCGGCATTCTCTTCATGGTGTGCTCGATCCCCATCTGGATCTACGGCTACGTCTTCGAGAAGAAATACTCGATCGTCGCGCGCCGCAGCCAAGACCAGGCCGGTGACCTCGCGACGGCCGTCGAGGAGTCGGTGCACGGCATCCGCGTACTCAAAGCCTTCGGGCGGAGCAAACATGCGCTCGACGGTTTTGCCGACCAGGCTGAGGAGTTGCGCGGCACCGAGATCGAGAAGGCCAAGGCCGTCGCCGGTATTTGGCTGTGGCTCTTGCTCGTTCCAGACGTGACATTCGCGCTGAGCCTGCTCGGGGGCGTGTGGCTCACCGCACAGGGGCAGATCACGGCGGGCGATCTGGTTGCGTTCTTTGCTACAGCAACCGTGCTGCGCTTCCCGGTCGAGTCGATCGGATTTCTGCTGTCGATGACCTTCGACACGCGCACCGCCGCCGACCGCTTCTTCGAGGTCGTGAGCACCCCCAACACGATCGTCGACCCCGAACACCCGACGACGATCAGCGATCCGAAGGGGCGGCTCGCATTCCGCGACGTGCACTTTCGTTACCAGGATTCTCCCGCCCACGTGCCCGACCTCATCGACGGCATCGAGCTTGAGATCGAGCCCGGGGAAACCATGGCGCTCGTGGGACTCACCGGCTCGGGTAAGTCGACGCTCACCGCCCTCACGACGCGGCTGTACGACGTCACCGGTGGCTCGATCACGGTCGACGGCGTAAACGTGCGCGACCTCACCCTCGAGGATCTGCGCACGCATCTCGCGATGGCGTTCGAGGACGCGACGCTCTTCAGCGCGAGCGTGCGCGACAACGTGCTGCTCGGCCGACCCGAGGCGAGCGACGACCACCTCGCCGAAGCCCTCGAGATCGCGCAGGCGGGGTTCGTCTACGAGTTGCCCGAGGGTCTCGACACGACGGTCGGCGAAGAAGGCCTGAGCCTCTCGGGTGGTCAACGTCAACGGTTGGCGCTGGCGCGTGCGGTGGCTGCACGGCCGAGCGTGCTGGTGTTGGATGATCCACTCTCCGCGCTCGACGTCGACACCGAAGCCCTCGTCGAAGCGGCGCTGCGTCGAGTGCTCGCGTCGACGACGGCACTCATCGTCGCCCACCGCCCCTCGACGGTCATGCTCGCCGACCGGGTTGCGCTTCTCGAGGGCGGAAAGATCACCGCTGTCGGCAAGCACTCCGACCTGCTCGCCATGAGCGATCACTACCGATTCGTCATATCGTCCCTCGAGGACGAGGAGAAGCGGGCGGCCACCTCATGAGCGGACTTTCCGGAGTCGAGGGCGAGGAGCGCACCGACTACACGAAAGCGGAGTCGCGTCAGATCCGCGCGCGCTCCCTACGCTTGCTGCGTTCACTTCTGCGGCCCCAGCGCGGGCTCGTGATTCTCACGATGTTCGTCGTGGTTGCCAGCACCGTGGCTCAAGTCGCCGGTCCGCTGTTTATCGCGTACGGCATCAACAACGGCCTTCCCGCGTTGCTGGGCCGCGACTGGGTTCCGCTGGGCGCAGCCGTCGTCGCGTACCTCGTGACGGGCATCGCGGGCGCGGTGCTCATTGCCTGGTACACCGTGCTCACGGCGCGCGTGAGCCAGGCCATCCTGTTCGATCTTCGCAAGCGCGTCTTCTTGCACACTCAGCGGCTCTCGCTCGAATTCCACGAAAGCTACACGTCGGGGCGCATCATCGCGCGACAGACGAGCGACCTGGATGCCATCCGCGAGTTGCTCGACTCCGGGGTGAACCAGCTCGTGCAGGGCGTGCTCTACATGGTCTTCATCGCGGGGGCCATGTTCTGGCTCGACTGGGTCGCGGGAATCGTGTTGCTCGGCTCGCTCATCCCGCTCGCGATCCTCACGCGGTGGTTCCAGACGCACTCACAGCGGCACTTCCGGCAGACTCGAACGGCATCGGCGCGACTCATCGTGCAGTTCGTCGAGACCATGACGGGGATCCGCGCGGTCAAGGCGTTCCGCAAGGAGAAACGCAACGACGCCGTCTTCGCCGACCGGGTCGAGGACTACCGCAATGCCAACTCCCGCGTCATCCGACTCTTCGGCATTTACGACCCCGGGCTCGTGCTCATCGGCAACCTCGCGCTCGCCGGCATCCTGCTCGCGGGTGGCCTGCGAGTCGCGACCGGCGCCCTCGAGATCGGAACCCTGCTCGCGACCCTCCTGTATGCGCGCCAGTTCTTCGCGCCCGCGCAGGAGATGGCGATGTTCTACAACTCCTACCAGTCGGCCGCGGCAGCGCTCGAGAAGATCTCGGGCGTGCTCGAGGAGAAGCTCAGCGTGCCGGATCCGACCCGCCCCATCGACCTGCGCAAAGCGCGCGGTCGCGTCTCGTTCGACGGCGTCGAGTTCGCGTACAAGTCCGATCGCGTTGTATTGCCCGAGTTCGACCTCGAGATTCCGGCCGGGCAGACCATTGCTCTCGTCGGTTCCACGGGCGCGGGAAAGTCGACCCTCGCGAAACTCATCTCACGGTTCTACGACCCCACGTTGGGTACGGTCGCCCTCGACGGGGTAGATCTGCGCAAGCTGCATCCGAAAGATCTGCGACGCGCGATCGTCATGGTGACCCAGGAGGCCTACCTGTTCTCTGGCACGGTGGCCGACAACATCGCGCTCGGCAAGCCCGACGCGACGCGCGAGGAGATCATCCGCGCCGCGCGCGCCGTCGGCGCTCACGAGTTCATCGAATCGCTGCCCAACGGCTACGACACCGACGTGAACAAGCGCGGCGGGCGCGTCTCGGCCGGTCAGCGTCAGTTGCTCTCGTTCGCGCGCGCGTTCATCGCCGACCCGGTGGTTCTCATCCTCGACGAGGCGACCGCGTCGCTGGACATCCCGTCGGAGCGGCTCGTGCAGGAAGGTCTGCAGACCCTGCTCGCCGACCGCACCGCGATCATCATCGCCCACCGCCTGTCGACCGTGGCGATCGCCGACCGCGTTCTGGTGATGGAGCACGGCCGCATCGTCGAGGACGGCACACCTGCCGAACTCATCGCGGGCACCGGTCGGTTCGCGCAACTGCACGCGGCCTGGCGGGATTCGCTGGTCTAGCGCCAGGCGCTGGCCAGGGCACAGACTGGCTCGATGGCGACCATCACCCCCTTCCTCTGGTTCGACGACAACGCTGAGGAAGCGATCACCTTCTACTCGAGCATCTTCGACGACGCGAAAGTCATCGACGAGAACCGCACCCCCGACGGCGCGCTCTACTACGCCACCTTCGAGCTCGCGGGGCAACGCCTCATGGCGCTCAACGCGGGGCCGCACTTTCACTTCACCGAGGCGGTGTCCCTCTTCGTCTCGGTCAAGGATCAGGCGGAGGTCGACTACTACTGGAAGGCGCTCACCGCCGCGGGTGGCGAGGAGTCGATGTGCGGGTGGCTGAAGGACCGTTTCGGGCTCTCATGGCAGATCATCCCCGAGGCATTGATGCGTCTGCAAGCCGATCCCGATCGCGAGAAGGCCAACCGTGTCAACCAGGCGATGCTGAGAATGCGCAAGATCGTCATCGCCGACCTCGAGGCCGCCGCGGCGGCTGTCTAGCGGCAGGCGCTAGGGCTCGTGCTTCCCGCGACCTGCTCGCCCGGCACGCTCTTCCCGTCATTCCGAAATGACGGAGATCTTGACGGAATGCGTGTGGTCCAGCGCCACAGGGTGCCCTAGCGCCAGAATTTCCGTCATTTCGGAAGGGACAGGGGAAACGGACTAGCGGGCCGTTTGTCAGGTCTGGTGGTCGCCGCGCAACATTGCCGAGATGATCGCCGCGATGACAACGTGCGGAGCATCTGCGACCTGCGTGTAACTGAACCGCAGGACTCGATAGCCAAGACGACTCAGTTCGGCGTCCCGTCTGCGGTCCTCCTCGAATTGCGCTCGAGTGGTGTGGAATTGCGCTCCATCGATTTCGACAACGAGACGATTCCCCACCACGAAATCGACGCGGCCCACACCCGGAATGGTGACCTGCTGCTGGTGGCGGATGCCCGAGCGCAGCATCCAGTACCGAGCGAGTGACTCGCCGCCCGACTCACTCACCGAGGAGACCGAGCGAAGCGCGCGCCTCGTCCGCTGAGGGAGAAGTATTTGCGCGCTCATCCATTCGCGGTGCCCGAGCTTTCGCAGGTGTAGCGCCGACTCGACGACCGCAAAGGCAACCTCGGGAGACTCTCGTCGGGCTGCTTCAACGATGCAGCCGTTTAGTCCGACTAGCGATCGAGTCCCGGTTGCGCGTGCAGGCTCCCACGTCACGAGCACTCCTGGCCGGGTCAGCTCACGCAGTCGACGTTTCGGATCGGTCGGCGTGCGTAACTCCCGCGCGTGGGCGGGCACAGCAACGTGCAGGGGAATTCGCAAGGGTGTCCATAGACCGTGTCTTCGTGCACCAGCGAGTCCGGTGAGCCGGCCGCCCACTCGAACGGCCGCGACCTCGGAGGGATCGAGCATCGGAACCACGTAGTGCCCTTGCCGTGCTCGCGTAACTTCACCACGTCGCACAGCCTGCGTGAGCTGATGGGACGTGTGTCCATCGCCAAGAAGCTCGAACGTGGCTGCCACGCCCCCGCGGCGAAGGACGTCGGACTGAATCGAGTGCATCGGACGAGCGTGGTCTGCCCGCGGCATCCATTCTCGACTGCGCCGCAGTCTGTGTGAATCGTTCGCCGACCTTCCGAAGTGACGGAGAAGTGCCCGATGCGCCGCAATGTCTGCCGCGTGACGGACCGAGTGTTGCCGATCTCCGTCATTTCGGAAGTGATACCCGCCGCCGAGCGCGTGATACCCGGCCGAGGGGGAGATGCGGGCGGCGGGAGCAGCGCTCAGGGGGTGTAGCGCGCCCGCGTCAGGTCGACTCGAAAGGTGTCGCCACTCCAGCGCAGGGGAGTGCCCTCGGCGCGGTAGTGCTCGAGTGCGCGCGATTCATGATCGATCGCCGGATGCCCACTCGCACGAACCACGCGCCACCACGGCACCTCCGAGCCGTAGTGCGCCATGACGCTGCCGACCGCCCGCGCCGCCCGGGAGCCGAGCGCCGCGGCCACGTCGTCGTAAGCCATGACGTGTCCCGGTGGGATCGCGGCGACGACGTCGAGCACTTCCGAGACGAAGTCGCGCGAAGGAACGCGCGGGCTAACGGCCACGATCCCTACAGCTCAAGCGCGCCGATGTTCTCGCCGTACTGGGTCTCGCCGACGATCGTGAAACCCACGCGCAAGAAGAACGCTTCGGGGCCTTCGTCTCCGGGCTCCCACAGCGCGGTGAGGCGGGAGTGGCCGCGGTCGCGCGCCTCCTCGGCGAGGGCGTGCACCGCGAACTTGCCAACGCCGGTGCCCTGCACGTCGCCCGCTACAGTCACGCGCCAGATGCAGCTGCGGAATTCTTCTTGCACGGCATCCGGGTCGAAGTTGCCGCGAATGAAGCCGACGACCCGATCGCCGTCGAGCACGACGCGAGGCCACGAGGTGGCGGGGTTGATGAAGTTATCGGCGATCGCGTACGACGGCGGGGTGACGAACTGTTCCTGGCCGCGTCTGAGGGTGAGGGTGTTGGCGGCGACGATGGTCGCGGCGGACAGTTCTTCGAGACGCAGATCGGCCATGAGGACAGGCTAACCCAGGGCCGCCGCGAGGGGCCAAAAGTATCTTGATGTCGAGATACTTCGTCGAGCGAGTATGCTTGTTTGCGGCCACAAACTAAGGAGAAATGTGTCGAAGATCAAGGTAGAGGGCACCGTCGTCGAGCTCGACGGTGACGAGATGACCCGCATCATCTGGCAGAAGATCAAGGACACCCTGATCCACCCGTACCTCGACATCAACCTCGAGTACTACGACCTCGGTATAGAGCACCGCGACGCGACCGACGACCAGGTCACGATCGACGCGGCGCACGCCATTCAGAAGCACGGCGTCGGCGTCAAGTGCGCGACGATCACGCCCGACGAGGCGCGCGTCGAGGAGTTCGGCCTCAAGTCGATGTGGAAGAGCCCCAACGGCACCATCCGCAACATCCTCGGTGGCGTCATCTTCCGCGAGCCGATCATCATCTCCAACATCCCGCGCCTCGTGCCCGGCTGGAACAAGCCCATCATCATCGGCCGTCACGCCTTCGGCGACCAGTACCGCGCCACCGACTTCCGCTTCACGGGCAAGGGCAAGCTCACGGTCGAGTTCGCTCCCGAAGACGGATCCGAGCCGCTCAAGTTCGAGGTCTACCATTCGCCGGGTAGCGGTGTCGCGCAGGTTCAGTACAACCTCGACGACTCCATCCGCGACTTCGCGCGCGCGAGCCTCAACTACGGCCTCGCACGCAACTACCCCGTGTACCTCTCGACGAAGAACACCATCCTCAAGGCCTATGACGGCCGGTTCAAGGACATCTTCGAGGAGATCTTCACAACCGAATTCAAGGAGAAGTTCGACGCCGCCGGCCTCACCTACGAGCACCGCCTCATCGATGACATGGTCGCTTCGGCCATGAAGTGGGAGGGCGGCTACGTCTGGGCCTGCAAGAACTACGACGGCG
>CAYZHZ010000062.1:0-15933 GCA_964477625.1 uncultured Salinibacterium sp. | reverse complement strand
AACGCCATGTCGAGCGAGTTCCGGGGCAAGAAGATCCTCATCGTCGACGACTCGATCGTGCGCGGCACGACCTCGAAAGAGATCGTGCAGATGGCGCGTGAGGCGGGCGCCAACAAGGTGACGTTCACGTCGGCGGCGCCTCCGGTTCGCTACCCGCACGTCTACGGCATCAACATGCCGAGCCGCCAGGAGCTCGTCGCGCACGGCCGCACGATCCCCGAGATCGCGACCGAACTCGGTGCCGACTACCTGATCTACCAAGAGGTCGCCGACATGCAGGCGGCTATCCTCGAGGGATCGACCGTGGAGGCTCTCGAGATGAGTTGCTTTACGGGCGAGTACGTGACCGGATCCGTGACTCCCGAGTACCTCGCGTGGGTGGAGAAGAACCAACTGAGCTGATGAGCAACGAGTGGCGCAGGGTCGTGGCGGCCCTCTCATCCCCGGAACACCGGGAGGCCTACGCTCGCGCAGTGCTCGGTGAGGCGCCCTCGGGTCGCCGCACCGCGAAGCTCCTTGCCGACTTGCAGGAGTCGGGCTTGCTGGATGCCCAGGGCCACGTCACCGACGTCTTCAGTGAGTTGCTCGCCGCCAAGCCCGTGGAGGCGCGCCACGGGGTGCAGCGCTGGATCAAGGACGGTCGCATCGAGCAGTACCCCGCGAAGCGCGGCGAGCGCCGCGAGTTGCTCGGCTGGGTCGCCGCCCGACTCATCGGCGAGAACGAGATCATCGACGAGAAGACGGTGAACGAGCGCCTCGCCGAGTTCACCGACGAAGTCGCCGTGCTACGTCGATACCTCGTGGATGCCGCACTGCTGAGTCGCGACGACTTCGGCCGTCACTACCGTAAGGTCGACCAGGCGATGTAGCCCGCGAGGTCGGCGTCAGGCCTCCGGCTCGACCCGCTCCTCGGTGATCTCGACCTGTACCTCTTTTGCGCGCTTGGTGGCGACGCGGTCGAGGATGAGCGCGAGCACGGCACCGAGCACGACACCCACGGGGATGCCGAAGAGCGCGAAGTAGCCGAAGAGCGCCCAAAAGCCCACGTTGGGGTCGACCGGGAAGAGGTTAGTGAGCACGAACGTCGCGAGCGCGGCGACTCCGCCCCCGACGATCATGAACGCCGGGTACTTGGGGGCGCGGCGAACCCGGGCCGTCTCGGTCGCGGCCGGGGTGTTCGGGGAGGGGCTCACCCTTCCATTGTCTCCCACGGCAGGGGTAGCTCGTGCGTGAGGTCGGCACGCTGCCCCGACGCCGAGACCCGACCGGCGGCGACAGCCGCCGACCACGTGAGGGCGCCGGTTGCGAGAAGTACCCAGGTGTCGGCGTCCATCTCGATGACGTTGGGTGGGGTGCCCCGGGTGTGGCGCGGTCCCTGGATGGCCTGCACCGCACCGAACGGAGGCACTCGCACCTCGACCGTGTTGCCCTCAGCTCGGTCCGCGAGCACCTGCAGGAGGTAGCGCACCGCCATCGCCGTCGAGTCACGGGATGCCGTGCCCTCGAGCACCTCGATCACGGCACCGCGTCCCTCGACCGGGTCGATGCGTTTTGCCATGACCCCAGCGTACGCACGGGTCAGGTGGTCACCTGCGACAGCGCCTCGCGGTGCTCGCTGTAGCCCGGTCCGAGCTGGGCGAGCAGAGCGACGGCACCTACCGTGCCGAGCACCCCGCTCGCCGAGTCGACGAGTTCGAACTCGGCCTCCAGCACGACACTCAACACACCGCCGACGATGCCGGAGCTCGCGAGGGCGAGCCAGGCGATCGCGACGGTACGTGTTGTCGTTGTGCCCTTGATGAACCACATGTCGTCGACCCCCGCGCGCGCGAGCCGACGTGCCCACAGGGCTCCCACGAAGAGAGCGCTGCAGCCCAGACTGGTCGCAACGATTCCGCTCAACGGCACCTCACGGGTGAACGAGTTGAGCACGGCGAAGGCGACAAGCCACGCGCTCACACCGAACCCGGCCCAGTAGGCGCGCATCCATCGGCGTTGGAAGAGCGGGGGTTTCGCGCGCGCGAGAGTCAGGGTGTCGGGGGCCATGCCTCGACGGTACGGATGATGCGGATCGCGGTGGCTCGCATCATCCGCCCCGCAACGTCGCTGCAACGTCGGCGTGAGCGCTGGGTAGGGTTGAGAGGTGCGAATCCTGGTTCTCGGCTCCGGTGCGCGCGAGCACGCCATCATCACGTCGCTGCTCCGCGAGAACGAGGGAGCGAGCGGTGCCGGGCACGAGATCACCGCGGCACCCGGCAACGCGGGTATCGCCGCCGTCGTGCCCGTGGTCGCGCTCGATCCCACCCGGGCAGACGTCGTCACCAACTACGCGATCGACAACGACATCGAGCTCGTCGTCATCGGCCCCGAGGCCCCGCTCGTGGCGGGGGTCGCCGACTCGCTGCGTCAGCGCGGGATCGCCGTGTTCGGGCCGGGGAAGGCTGCGGCCGCGATCGAGGGCAGCAAGACTTTCGCGAAGCGAATCATGGATGAGGCGGGAGTGCCGACGGGCCGCGCCACCCGCGCCGGCACGATCGATGAGGCCATCGAGGCGATCGACGAGTACGGCGCTCCCTACGTGGTGAAGGCCGACGGTCTCGCAGCGGGTAAGGGCGTGCTCGTCACCCCCGACCGTGATGCCGCGATCGCGCACGCCGATTTCTGGCTCGCCCAGGGCGCCGTGCTGGTGGAGGAGTTTCTCGCCGGGCAGGAGGTGTCGCTGTTTCTGCTGAGCGACGGCCACACGGTGCTTCCCCTCTCCCCCGCGCAGGACTACAAACGTGTCTTCGACGGCGACGACGGTCCCAACACGGGTGGCATGGGCGCTTACTCGCCGCTGCCCTGGCTGCCCGAGGGTTTCGTGGACGAGGTCATCGACACCATCGCAATCCCCACCGTGCGTCAACTCGCGAAGGAGCGCACCCCGTTCATCGGTCTGCTGTACTGCGGCCTCATCGTCACCACGAAGGGTGTGCGCGTCATCGAGTTCAACGCGCGCTTCGGCGACCCCGAGACGCAGGTCGTACTCCCTCGACTGGTCACCCCCCTGAGCGGACTGCTGTTCGCTGCCGCGACCGGTGCGCTCGGCGCGCATCCGCGGCCGGAGTTCAGCGATGAGGTCGCCGTCACCGTCGTACTCGCGAGCGAAGGCTACCCCGACGAGCCCATCACGGGCCGGGCGATCACCGGTCTCGACGAGGTCACCGACGTCACTGTCGCTCACGCCGCGACCGCGCAGGTCGACGGGCAGTACGTAGCGACCGGCGGGCGAGTGCTGAGCGTGGTTGCCACCGGCACAGACTTCGCGGATGCCCGAGCGCGGGTCTATCGTGCACTCGACACCATCCGGCTCGACGGTGGCCATTACCGCACTGACATCGCGCAGCGGGTCGCCGAGTGACCGGGTTGGACGGTTGGGAACACGTCTACTCGGGCAAGGTGCGCGACCTCTATCGCTCGGCAGAACACCCGGGTCGAGTGCTCATGGTCGCGAGCGACCGGGTCAGTGCATTCGACCACGTGCTCGAGCCCGGCATCCCGGGCAAGGGTGAGCTTCTCACGACCCTGAGCCGCTGGTGGTTCAGTCAGCTCGACGTGCCCAACCACCTGGTCGAGGCTGCCGAGATCCCCGCCGAGATCGCGACGAGTTCGATCGCCGCACGCTCGATGCTCGTTCGTGAGCTCGACATGTACCCGGTGGAGTGTGTCGTTCGCGGATACCTCTCGGGCAGCGGATGGGTCGAGTACCAGGCCACCCGCTCGGTGTGCGGCATCGCGCTCCCCGACGGCCTCAGCGACGGCGATCGACTGCCGGAGCCGATCTACACGCCCGCGTGGAAGGCTCCGATGGGCGAGCACGACGAAAACATCACGTTCGAGCGCACCATCGAACTCGTGGGACGTGAGGTCGCCGAGGCACTGCGCAACACGTCGCTCGCGGTGTTCCGGGCGGCCTCGGCGATCGCGGAGTCGCGAGGGGTCATCCTCGCCGACACCAAGTTCGAGTTCGGCGCCGACCCCGACACGGGCGTACTCACGCTCGGTGACGAAGTCCTCACGAGCGACAGCAGCCGGTACTGGGACGCCGAGCACTACGCCGCCGGCGGTACCGACCGGCTCTCAAGCTTCGACAAACAGATCGTGCGCAACTGGCTGAGCGCCAACTGGGATAAGACGGGAACTCCGCCGCGGCTTCCCGACGACATCGTCGAGCGCACCGCCGCGCGCTACCGAGAGCTCATCGAGCGGCTGGTCGGCTGACGATCACCGCGCGTGAAGATAACGACCGGCGGGTTATTCCGGGGGCGCGAGGGAGAGCGCGAGTTCGATCGCGCGGGCGTACGGGAGGCGGCGTCCCTCGGCGTAGAGATCATCCCACTCCGCCGTCGTGAGGCCCTGACGCACGAGGTTGCGCAGGCGGTGCGCGTCGTCTCCGTCGACGTCGACGATGTCGAAACCGAAGCCACGACCCACCTGATCGATCGCACCAAAGAGGCGCGCACCATCCCGATGCCGCTCGTAGAAAGCGGTCGAGGCTGCCGCGATCGTCAGGTTCGAGAGCGGCGACGTCGCCGACGGTCCGCGTTGAGCAAGTCGGATGCCGCGGCTCGCGAGCGTGACGGCCTCCTTGCCCTTGCGCAGGTCGATCATGATCTTGCCCGAGATGTAATAGGCGGTGCTCTGACACCACATGTAGCCCACCCGAGAACTGAGCTCGAGCGATTTCGACAGCATTTCGAGGGCCTGGGCGGGTCGACCGACAGCTCGCAATAGCTGACCCTGCAGGCTCATGAGTTCGGCCTGTACCCACTCCCGCTCGCCCGTCATGTCGGGGAGTTCGAAGTCGGCGTACCCCTCGAGTGTCTCCGGCCGAAAGAGGGAGTCACAGTAGCGCTCGTACCCGCGGATGAGCAGCTCGACGGTGCGATCGCCCGCCCGCGTGGCAGCCGAGAGTCCCGCATCGATAACCTCGCGGGTGCGCTCCCGGTCCCCGGTCTGGAACTCGAACATGGCGAGCCCGACATACGCCCAGGCCACGAGAGCGGGATCCGCCTCACCCGGAACCGCGAGCGCGCGCGGCA
This sequence comes from uncultured Salinibacterium sp., assembly GCA_964477625.1. GTDB lineage: Bacteria > Actinomycetota > Actinomycetes > Actinomycetales > Microbacteriaceae > Rhodoglobus. The sequence goes on along the minus strand of CAYZHZ010000062.1, from coordinate 10,852 downwards.
ACCAGACTCGTCCATCGGCCATCGAGTTGCGCCGGAACCAGTGCCACGCGAGCCCACCGGCCAGACGCAGGGCGAGGGTGCGATCTTGCGCCACGATCGCGGTGTCGAGGGCGAGGTGAAAGTCAGGGCGACCGGCCTCGAGGGCGATCTGCAGTGCCGTTTCGCGCGGCCCGCGCAGGGCATCCCGCATACTCTCAATCGTGTCGGCGTGCCAACGCGCGTGCCGACCCAGAAAGTAGGCGCGCTCGTCGGCGGTCAGCATGGATGCCCCGTACTGACGCACCGACTCGAGCATGCGGTACCGCCGCGAGCCGTCGTCGGCAACGCTCACGGACACGAGCGACTTCTGGGCGAGACTGGCGGTCACTCGACGCACCTCGCTGCCCCCGTAGATGCCCGCGACGGTGTCGAGCGTGAACGTTCCGGCAAACAGCACGAGGTGCGCGAAGATGTGCCGCTCCTCGTCGGTGAGTAGTCCTACGCTCCAGTCGATGACCGACGTGAGGCTGCGGTGACGACTCGGCGCGGAGCTCGACTCGAAGAGATCGGTTCCCTCCTCGACAGAGCTCTCGAGCTCGGCGAGATCCAGCACGTCTGCGAGGGAGGCGACGAGCTCGATTCCCAGCGGCAATCCGTCGATGCGGGTGCAGATCGAGCGGATGCGTGTGAGGTCGTCGGCCGTCGGCTCGAAGTCGGGGCGCACGTCGCGCACCCGGTCGATGAAGAGGGTGATCGCATCATCCACCCGTGATTCGTCCCAGGGTCGGATCGGCACGACCCGTTCACCCGGCAGGTGCAGGGCCTCTCGACTCGTCACGAGGATCGCGAGCCCGGGGCAGAGGTCGAGGATGCGCGTGACGAACTCGGCGACCGGCACGAGCACGTGCTCGGCGTTGTCGAGGATCAGCAGCGATCGTCGTGCGGCGAGCTGACGCGCGACCGTCTCGATGGAGCCGTCGGCCGAGCCGAGCACATCGGCGACCGCGCCGAGGATGTCGGAGCCCAGGAGATCGGCGAGCTCGATGACCCACTGCACCTCGTCTCCCGTGCGCTGGGAGCGACGCGCGCTCTCCATCGCGAGCCGAGTCTTGCCCACCCCACCGGGACCCACGAGTGTCACGACTCGCGACTCGAGCCGCGCCGTCTCGATAGCCGCGAGCTCGTCGACGCGCCCGACGAGCTGCGTGAGCGCGATGGCTACTCCGTGGCGTTCGACGTCTACGGGTGACACGGCGACGTCACGACGCACGATGGATGCCCGAAGCTGCTCCGCCCCGTCGGGCAGATCCAATCCCTGCTCGTCGCGCAGTCGGCGACGGAACGCATCGATCTGAGCGAGCGCGTCGCTCGGGCGCCCGGCGCGGGCGAGCGCCGTCGCGAGCAGCAGCACGGGACGCTCGTGCAGTGGTTCGTCGGCAACAGCGGGTGTGAGCGCCGCGACCGCCCCCTCGAAGTCGGCCGCGTCGAGGCGAGACTCCCCCAGCCGAAGCGCGGCCGCACGCACGCTGGCCGCAAGCGCCGCGCGCTCCCGTTCGACGAACGGAAACCGGTCGAGGCGGGGCAGGAGCGTTCTCGACCACAGAGCTTCGGCCTCATCGAGTTCGCCCGCGGAGAGATGGATGCGCAGACGCGCGACATCCACGGTGTGCGGATCGATCTGCAGGGAGTAGCCCCCGCGACCCCCGCGGATGAGATCGCCCATCACCCCGGACCGCAGCCTCGACACCTGGGATCGAATGGTGTTGAGAGCGCCCGGTGTGGCTTCGTGCCAGAGATCGGCGACGAGCTCATCGCTCGAGACCGTGACACCAGGAGTGAGGGCGAGACGGGCAACAATGCCGCTCGTGATTCCGACGTTAATGTCCACGGGCTTGCCGTCGATGACTACCTGGAACGCGCCGAGGAGCGTCACGTCAACGACGGGCTCCACGGCTTCCACAGCCACAGAATACTCAGCAACGGCGGGCACTGATCAGCCCAACCAGTTGCTCGACACGATGAGGTTTGTGGGATCCACGGACTGTTTCACCGAGCGGAAGAGCGCGGCAGAGGTCGCATCGAAGCGCGGGTGCCACGCCACCGATGTGGCGTCGAGGGCCTCGAGGGGAAACGCCTCGAGTTCGAACGCCGTCACGATGCCGAACCCGCTTCCGCCGTTGCGCACCGCCCAGAACAGCTCGGGGTCGACGCGCTCATCCGCCCGCCGCACGCGCGCGTCGCCCGTGACGACCTCGATGGCAGTGACCGTGGATGCCGCACTGCCGAATCTGCGCACGCCGAGGCCTGCGGGCCGCAACGCCGCCGTGACCTCCTCCCACGTGTCGCCCGCACCGATGAGCACGCGGCGGGCCTCGACATCCACCGTCACGCGGCGCAGCCGCTCCGTGCTCACGAGGATCGTGCCAGCGAGCATCTCCCGCGCCGCCGCCTCGGTCGCGACCCTCAGGGCGCGGCGTTGGGCGAACGCGATCGTGCGGGCGACGTCGTCGGAGGTGTGCGGAACGACAAGGGCCTCGGCATCCGGATGCTCGTCGACCTGCCCCTCGATCGCGGCCGCGAGCGGCGCGAAGTCATACGTGGTGCTCATGCTCCCACGGTAGGCAGCGGGCGACGGACGCGGGATTCGCGAGAACGCCCGTCAACCCTCCTGCAACGTTGGGGGAAATATCGAAGCCCCGCGCGACGTTGACACCCACATGAACGCGAACCAGCTCGCCGCGGACACCGCCATGGGTCCCGTCACCCTGCGCGTCGCTGACCTCGACGCGATGACCCGGTACTACCGGGATGCGATCGCGCTGCGCGTGATCGACGAGACACCCGGCACGGTCACGCTCGGTCGTGGTGCCACCCCCGTCATGGTGCTCGAGCACTCACCGGAGCTCACGCACGCGAGCCCCCGGGATGCGGGGCTCTTTCACACGGCCATCCTCTTCGACACGGAGGAAGCCCTGGCGGCAGCCGTCTACTCGGTCGCCCAGAAGTACCCGGGCACCTTCACCGGCAGCTCAGACCACCTGGTGAGCAAGGCGTTCTACTTCAACGACCCCGAGAACAACGGTGTCGAACTGTACTGGGACCGCGAGCGCAGCTCGTGGAGTTGGGTGCACGGCACCATCGAAATGGGCACGGTCTACCTCGACCCCAACCGCTTCCTGCAAGAGAACCTGACGGATGCCGCAATCGAGCAGCCCGAGATCGGCGGGGCACGGGTGGGCCACGTTCACCTGCAGGTGGGCGACATCGACACGGCACGCGAGTTCTATGTGAACCGACTCGGATTCGACGAAACCATCGCCATCCCCGGCCAGGCGCTCTTCGTGAGCGCCGGCGGTTACCACCACCACATGGCAATGAACACCTGGAACAGTCGCGGGGCCGGACCCCGTCAGCTCGCCCTCGGCTTGGGTCGCGTGGACATCGAGGTGCCCGCGCTCGATGACGTCGGCGAACTCACCGAGCGCATGAAGCACTTCGGCATCGACACTCGTGACGACGGCCGTTCGGTGACCTTCGACGACCCCTGGGCCAACCTCATCCGCGTTACCGTAGCGTCATGACAACCCCACTGCCCGAGCTGCTCGCCCAGGTTCCCGCGCTGAACGATCCTGCCGAACCGTTCCACTACGAGGTCGTGGGATCGACCATCCGCGGCAGCTGGAACATCGTCAACGCCCAGTACCTCGAGTGGCAGAAGGCGGGAACGGTCGACCAGGACTACGCGATCGTCGTGACGTTCACCGAGAGCAAGAGCACGTACGACTTCGACGAGACGAAGCGCGAGAGCGAATCATCCGTCTCGATGGATGGTGACAAGCTCTCGTTCGGCGGGTCGAAGTCGGTCTTCGTCGGCAAGTCGACCTCGAAGTCGTTCTCGTTCGAAGCCGGCGGCATCTACAAGAAGGCTCAGGATGCCGGGATCATGCCTTACCTGAGCTACGAGTTCGAGACCGCGCGCATCAAGAAACCGCTCTTCGACTTTCTCGAGCAGAACGAGTGGAAGCGTAAGAAGGGCTTCTTCTCGAGCCTCTTCACCTCGTAGGCAGTAGCGCGGCTCACCGGCCGAGCAGCACCACCACGGTCGCAGCGATCGCGACGACGGCGAGTACGCCCGCCACCGTGATGAGACGGATCATGTGCGGCATGCGACGACGGGTCGCCAGGGTCGGGATGGATTCGGGCATGGCAGAACTCCGGTGGGTAAGGGTGCGGGTGGGTAAGCCCCGCTCATTCAAGCCTCTGCCTGTCGCCGATTCGCGGCAACCCCCCGTTTCGACGACAGGCACAAGAACTGCCTAGCCGCGGATGCGACGCCGGCGCAGCCCGATGACGAGAGCGATCCCGCCCCCGAGCAGCAGCGTTCCACCGGCGACCAACAGCATCGCGCTCGGAGCTGCAGAGCCCGTGAACGCGAGGCCGGCGCCTGAGGTCATCGTGATTCGGTGATCTTCGACCTCTCCACCGACGATCAGGCCACCGGGGTTCGGGGCGGCCACGATTCCCGGCATGATGCGCAACCGTGCCGACGAGGTTCCGGGGGTCGGTGGGATCCCGATCCACGTCAGCTGTGCACTCGTCGCCCCCGCGGGCACGGTGACCGTGGCACGCTCAGCGGTCTCGAATGTTCCATTGCGGTTGAAGTCGATCCAGCCCGCGAGGGTCGCGTCCGCGCCGGTCGAGTTCACCACGGCGACCGTCGTGGAATACGTGGATGCCCCGCTCGGGACAGCCGCGAGCGTCGCGCCGTCCTCGTCCGCGACTCCGGCGGAGTTGTCGTCCGCCGACGCGTCACCTTCCGGATCGACCGTAGCGCCGATCATGAGTGCCGCGGTGTGAGTCGCGCCGTCGTACTGCTGCAGTTCGTGGCGAGCGCCACCACCCGCGAGCGTCGTGAGGTAGGAATTCGGAGCGTCACCGAAGTCGTAGTTGGGCGACGCCGTGACGACCGAGATGCACAGCGGGTTTGTGCTGCCTCGGCGACAGGGGCTCGTGTTTCCGGTCGGCAGGGTCGACTCGATGACAGCGTTGTTGAGCACACGGTTTCCCGTGAAGGACGCGGTGACGATGACCGAATAGCTGATGGTCACGGTAGCGCCCGCGGCGAGGTCGCCCTCCCACCGCAATACGCCCGCCGTGTTGGTGAGTGTTCCGCTCGTGGCGGACCCGCTCACGTAGACCGCATCGTCGAGCACGTCCGAGAGGTCGTCGGTGACCACGACGTCGTTCGCGGGAGCCGCGCTCGTGTTAGTCACCGTGATTGTGTACCCCACCGTGTCGCCCTCGTCGGCGACGGTCGTGTCGGCGACCTTGCTCACCGTGAGGCCACCGGGCAACACCGTGAGGGGATAGTCCTCGACCTCACCTCCCATTGCCGAGCCCGTCGGCGACGGTGTCGCCACGGAGTCTGGGAACAGGCGTAGTCGCGCGAAGGTCGCGCCCTCGACGGGCTGCACCCCCGACCAGGAGAGAGTGGCCTGAGTCGCACCGGGCGCGACAGACGCGGTCGCCAGTTCGCCGGTGTCGAAGGTTCCATTGCCGTCGAAGTCGACCCAGCCCGCGAGAGTCGCGGTGGCTCCCGATGTGTTGGTGACCGCGACGGACGTCGAGTAGTCGGAGGTGAGGATGGAGAGCGGCGGGAAGGTCGCGGCGTCTTCGTCGTCACGGCCGGTCGCATCATCCTCAGTTCCCGTGAGACCCGCGGCATCCGGTTCCTCGTCGATCGCCGTGCCGAGCATGAGGGAGGCAGTGGTGCCGTCGTAGTCGGTGAGCACATGGGATGCCCCGCTGTCGACCTTCGCCGTGCCGTAGCTCGCGGGCGCGTCACCGAAGTCGGAGCAGAAGCCTCGACTCGTGGTCTGCGCGAGAAATCCCGACGAGTACTGGGATGAGTCGACGAAGACGACAATCTCGTTCTGACCCGTTTGCCAGCCGTCATTGAGTGTGACCTGGGCTTGAGAGCCGGGTACGTAGCCGAGGTAGGTGTGGGGATTGGCAGGCGCCTGAGGGATACCGGGAACGACCCCGGCCTGCGAGATGCCGTTGATGTACAGGTCGCGCACGCTGTTGTCCGCGAAGAAGTCGAGGCTCACTGAGAAGCCGTCAGGGTCGACGCTCGGCGCCAACTCGAACTGGTAGCGGTACAGGGTGTAGAGACGCCCCGCGTGCAGTGTGTCGGCCCGGTGTGAGATCCACGACGCATTGTTGAACGGCGACGTCGCCCATTGAGCGGGTGGTGCCGTCACGATCGGCGCGGGCGCGTAGTTCGGCAGGCTCGTGCTGAACTCCCACCCGAGGTCGTCACCGCTCGTCAGGCGACCACCGCTGCGGTCGTATCCCGTGTTGAGGATCGACGGGTCACTCGAGCAATCAATGACGGGGCCGACGGCAGCGGCGGGCGTCGCGGGCACGACGGCAATCAGTGCGCCGCCGATCACGAGGGCGAGCGTGGTGAGGCCCGCCGAAAGGCGGCTGGGCAGGGGAGCACGGGTTGTGTACTCGGGCATATAAGTACTCCTGGGTAGCAGCGAGGGCAGGGGCAACCGCTCGCTGGCTAATCATGAGCAACCCAGAGCCACGGAACAATCACCCCCGAATGGGGGTGGAGAGCGCCTTAGACAGCCCAATTTGTGCAGCAAGAAATGGGGCAACCGAACGTGCGGTGACCAGGAAGGCCCGTATTGCGCAGCGCCAGCGGACAAGAGAAGAGCGCCGCGCATTTTTCGTTATCGAAACGTGATCAAAGACCGGTGTTTCAGCCACCCAGGCGCGCGTCGATCTCCCTGATCACGTCCCACGCGCCCTCCTCCGCGTTCGAGAGCACCACGACATCCAGCCCATCCTCGAGGTAGTGCCGAACAATGCCCGAGGCGCCGTTGTTGATGCCGTCCTTGTAATAGGAGCGCACGGTGCCGTCCTCATTCATGTCGAACTCGAGGCCGAATCCGTACCAAGTCTCCTCGTCGTGCTCGACCTGCGGCGTAAAGAACTCGGTCGTGTACTCGTCGTTCAGCAGGTCGCCATTGCGCACCGCCTGGATGAAACGCGCCAGGTCGGCCGCGGTGACATGGGCACCGTCTGCGGGACTCCCGATCGGCGGATAGCTGTAGATGTTCTGCACCCACGTGCCGTCGATGAGGTCCCACCCCTCCGCCACCCGGGGGGCGGCATCGCGGCGGTCGTAAAAGCCCGAGTCGAGCATCCCAGCCCTCGTCATCACCTCGTCGAACACGTACTGGCGATACGACACCCCCGTGACGCGCTCGATCGCGAGCCCCGCCAGGATGTAGCCCACGTTGCAGTAGCGGCACTGCGTGCCGGCCGGGGCCAGCGGCTCCTTGAAGGCGAACTGCGGCAAGTAATCCTTCGTCTCGATCACGGAGTAGTTCGGCGTGTCCACGAAGAGGTCCGAATAGACCTCCCCCGCCTCCTCGTCGGCGTCATCCGCGATACCGCTCGTGTGGGTGAGCAGGTGCAGGAGGGTCACGTCGGCACCGATCGTCGTGCCCTCGAGGTCGACGTAGTGGTGAATGGATGTCTCGAGATCGAGGTCGCCCTTGCCGACCAGACTCAACGCGGCGACGCTCGTGAACAGCTTCGTGATACTCGCGACATCGAAACGCGTGTCCATGGTGTTCGGGATTCCCCAGCGCTGGGTCGCCAGACCCGACGCGGCCTCGAACACCGTCACGTCCCCGCGTTTCACGAGCACGACGCCCGAGAAGTCGTGGTCTTTCAGGAAGTCGTCGAGGCCAGTCGTATCCATGCGGAAAGCCTAGCTAGCATCGCGATATGAGCACGTTGCGTCGACTCAGCCGGGTCGCCATGATCCCCCTGGCCCCCGCCCTGCTCGTGCAAGCCACACGACTGCGCCGCGACACCCCGCGACTGCCCGACGCGGCCACACCGTGGGTGGGGGTGCACCCCGGGCCCGACCCGCTACGACTCCTCGTACTCGGCGACTCCACGGCAGCCGGCGTGGGAGCCGACACCCAGCTCGAGGCGCTGCCCGGAAACCTCGCGCGCGAGCTCGCCGGCCGCACCGGGCGCGGGGTCGAATGGCGAGCCGTCGGCGAAAACGGGGCCACCACGCGAGACCTGCTCGAACAGTTCCTGCCCGCGGCGACCGATCAGGCATACGACATCGTGTTCCTGAGCATCGGCGCCAACGATGCGCTCGGGCTGAGATCGCGCGGGGCCTTTCGGCGAGATGTGCGGCGGCTGATCGACGCGGTGCGTGCGGGCAGCCCTGGGGGCATCATCCTCATGTCGGCCCTGCCGGCCTTCGGGCGGTTCGAGCTGCTGCCCAACCCCCTGCGGTCCACCCTCTACCTGCACTCGCGCAACCTCGAAGATGCCGCACGCGCGGTCGTCGCGGCTCAGGAGGGCGCCCACATGTCGCCACCGCCCCCTCCCTACACGCCGGGCTTCTTCGCGAGCGACCTCTTTCACCCGAGCGCCTCCGGCTACCGCGACTGGGCGGTCTTCGCCATCGACGATGCCGTCGCGGCCGGGGTGCTCGACACCGTGGCACTCGGCGCCTGAGCACTCGACACCTGAGCGCTCGGCACGGCCCGCGCCCGCGCCCCTAAGTGCGCAGGGCGCGAGTGCGCTGCCCGACGACACTCGCCGCGAGGATCATCGCGACCACGAGGATGCCCGCGATCCAGGCGAGCCCCGCGTAGCCGACCAACGCCAGCACGGGCCCCGCAAGCGCCCCACCCGCGGCACCCGCGAGACTCATGATCGTGTCAGAACGACCCTGGATGCGCACGCGGGCACCCCCCGACACGACGTCAGAGATGAGGGCGGATGCCGCAACCGTCGAAGCGCTCCACCCGAGGCCGAGCAGCACGAGCCCCGCCGCGACCGCGGCATTGTTGCGCTCACCGAACGCGAGCACCAGCAGCGACACCGCGAACAACAATTGCCCAGTGAGGATCGTCGGAATGCGCCCCATCCGGTCGCTTGCCCACCCCCACAGCGGCGAAAACGCGAACATCCCCGCCACATGCAGGCTGATGGTGAACCCCACGAGCGTGAGATCGGCACCCTGATTGGTCAAGTGCACGGGCGTCATCGACATGACCGAAACCATCGTCGCGTGGCTGAGCGCGAGCGTTCCGATCGCAAAGACGAGCACCGTACGACCGCGCACGATGCCGGCATCGGCCTGAGGAGCGAGCTCCACCGGTCGGTTTCGGGCCAACACGAGGGGGTCGGGTCGCAAGCCCACCAGGTAGACGACCGTCGCGGCAAGCTGCGCGGCAACCGCGATCACGAACGAACCGGTGTGCAGGGGAAGATGCAGGGCGGTCGCGATGCCCTCACCCGGGCCGAACAGATTGGGGCCCACAACGACGCCCACCGTGGTCGACCACACCACGATCGACAGGTCACGTCCGCGACTGCGGGGCTCGGCAGCATCCGTCGCCGCGAAGCGTGCCTGCAAACTCACCGCGGTGCCGACGCCGAGCATCGCATACGCCACAAGTAGCACGGGGAAGAGACCCACACCGACGGCAATCACCGTCAGCACGGAGCCTCCGAGCGCAATGAGCGCACCGGCGGCGAGCGCCCACCGACGACCCCAGCGCTGCGCAAGACGCGCAAGCGGGATCGAGGCTGCCGCGGCGCCCAGCGTGCTGAGAGTCGCCGCCGCACCCGACCACGCCTCCCCCGCGAGTTCGGCGGCGAGCACCGCGCCGATCGCGAGAGTCGCGCCGGCACCCAGACCGCCGAGCGCCTGACCGACGACGAGCACGGTGACCGTGCGGCGCTGGAAACCCACGGGAACATCGGTCATCCGCACAGTCTCTCGCACGGCACCGGCACTCGCGCGAGCCAATCGGGCTAACGTGGCCGCGTGGCAGAACTGCGGGACATCGACGAGGTGATCGCGGCGATTCCGGCGGGCCGAGTCGTCGTCGGCATCGCGGGCGCGCCGGGCGCCGGCAAGTCGACCTTCGCTGCGGCCCTGGCCGAGCGGATGCCCGGCAGCATCGTGCTGCCCATGGACGGCTTCCACCTGCCACAGGCCGAACTGCGCCGCCTCGGGCGCCGCGACCGGATGGGTGCGCCCGACACCTTCGACGTTCCCGGGCTCGTGGCAACCCTCCGCGCCGTGCAGAACTCCTCCACTTCGGTATGGGCACCCGCGTTCGACCGCGAGATCGAGGAGCCCGTTCCCGACGCGATCGAGATTCTGCTGGAGTTACGAGCCGTGATCGTCGAAGGCAACTACCTGCTGCTGTGGGACGAGGTGCGACCGCTTCTCGACGTCACCTTCTTTCTCGACATCGACGACGAGGTGCGGCGACGGCGACTCGTCGACCGCCACATGCGATACGGCAAGAGCGGGCCGGATGCCGCAGCCTGGGTCGCCTCGGTCGACGAGCCCAACGCCCGCACCATCCTCGCCACCGCCGCGCGCGCCGACCACCGGATCACCCTCGCGTAGACTCGTAGCCACCCACCCGCACGAACTCCTGGAGTTGATTCGGTGCCCACAATCGTCGTCGAGGTCATGCCCAAGGCCGAACTGCTTGACCCCCAGGGAAAGGCCGTGGCCGGCGCCCTCGCCCGCCTCGGCAAGGGACACTTCAGCGGAGTGCGGATCGGTAAGCGATTCGAGCTGACCGTCGAGGGCGAGGTGACCGAGGAAGTACTCGCCGAGGTGCGCGCGCTTGCAGAAGACATGCTCGCGAACACCGTCATCGAAGACGTCGTCTATGTCGGGGAGCCTCGGGTCTCGACAAGCTCGACCACCGGCGGCGCCTGATGCGCATCGGCGGCGTCACCATCCCGGGCTCGCTCGACGACAGGGATGCCCTGCGCGCGGCGCGTCTCGCGGGCG
>CAYZHZ010000061.1:0-15973 GCA_964477625.1 uncultured Salinibacterium sp. | reverse complement strand
CGGACGAGCTCGCCAAGGGTGACGTCAAGGGAATCTGGATGGACGCCGGCGACGGTGCCACCGCTGCCCTCGAGGCCTTCGAAGACGCGGGCGTTGACTACCCCGTCATCACGGGTGAGGACCAGATCGCGTTCCTCAACAAGTGGAAGGACACGGGCGTGACCGGTCTCGCCCCCGTCTACTCCAACTTCCAGTGGCGCACCGCCCTCCTCGCTGCCGAGATGATCTTCGACGGCGTCGAGGTTCCCAAGGAGTGGGTACTCCCGCAGAAGCCGATCACCGCTGAGGAACTCGACGAGGTTCTCGCGGCGAACGCCGGCATGCCCGACGGTCACTACGCGCGCTTCGGCGGCGAAGACCTCCCGGGTTACCCCACGGTCTGGCAGGAGCGCATCGTCCCGTAAGGAGTGACGCCACCCGCTGACTAGCGAATCGGGGCGGGGAGGGTCTACGGACTCTCCCCGCCCTGTCGTGTTGTCCTGCGCGCCCTCTCACCATCGAATTGCCACAAATCGACCTGTGGCAGCGCGGACAGGTCGATTTGCGCCAACTCGATGATGCGGTGCGGGAGGGGCGCGCGGCTAGCGCGGGGGAAGCGCCTGCACGAAACGCGTGAGCAGGGCGGCGAAAGTCTCCGTCTCCTCGGGGGTGAAGTCGGCGAGTGCGTCCGCGACGGCGGTGCGCCGGGATGCACGCGTCGATTCGAGGGCGGCGCGTCCGGCATCCGTCAGTTCGACGACGCTGCGCCGAGCATCTCGCTCGTCGGCGCGGCGGGTCACGAGGCCGCGTTCGACGGCATCGTTGACGAGTCGGCTCGCGCGGGGCTGGTCGACCCCGATGGCTTCCGCGATCTCGGAGATGCCCATACGAGCGGCGGATGATGCGGCCACCCGCAACGCGTCGAGAAGCCGCAACCTCGCGGCTCCGCCGAGGGGTCCGCCGTGTGCGGCATGCCCTCCCCCACGCGCCCACGGAGCACCCCGTTCGCCTGCTGCAGCCGCCCACGGCGGCGGACCATCGCCCCACGGGGGCGCGCCGTCGCCCCACGGCGCAGGTCGATCGCCGCCACGCCCCGTGCGACCCCGGCGGTCGGGGCCGCCCGGGCCACGCCTGCCGTGGAGGTGCTCCCGCCGCATCATCCCGAGGGCGGCCTCGATCTTCGCGACGGCGTCTTGACTTGGCGAATCCATGTATGTAATGTTACAACAGTTGTCATATGACAAGTAACGGTGATCGAGCAAGGTCGAGATCTCGACATGCTCGATCACCGCGCAACCAACCAAAGGATTCCGCTAATGAACACCCCCAACGAAAACACTGAAAACATCACCAAGCCCCGCCGCCCCGGCTTCTGGCTGCGCGCCATCGAGCACCGCAAGCACCGCCTCACCCGCGAGTACCGCGCCACGCTCGGCGACACCGCCCGGGAGGGCATCAGCGACCAGGACCACGCCACCACCATGGCGACCCTCGAGAAGATGGCCCGCAACCTGGGCTGGAACGACGACGACCACGCGGAGCGCGGCTTCGGTCGCGGTCGCGGATTCGGCCCTGGCTTCGGCCCGGCCTTCGGACCCGGTCGTCGCCCCTTCGGTCGCGGTCACGGCTACGGCCGCCCCGCCCCCGAGGAGCGCGCAAACGTAGCCCCCAACGGCACCGAGGCATAACCTCGAACCATGGACACTCCTCGCCCGATCGGATTCTGGCTCAAGCTCGTCGATCGCCTGATCGATGAACAGTTCGCCTCGACACTCGAGGAACACGGCGTCACCCGGCGCCAGTGGCAACTCCTGAACGTTCTCGCCCGCGAGAACGCGACGGTGGAACAACTGGACGCGGCGGTGGCGCCGTTTCTGTCGATGTTCCCGGAAGACGGCGGCGCCGAATCATCCGCCGAACACCTCACCGAGCTCATCGACAGCGCCTGGGTCGACGCCACCCCCACCGGCTACGAACTCACCGAGCGCGGTCGCGGGGCCTTCGAGCGCCTCTCCCTCGTGGTGTCGACCAACCGGGATGCCGCGACCGAGGGCCTCACCCACGAGGAGTACGAGCAGACCCTCGCCTCACTGGAGAGAATCGCTCGCAATCTTGGCTGGGACGGCTAGTCGGCGGGGATGAACCCCGTGTTCACGGCGACTGTGTAGTCCCCGCCACCTTTCGGAACCCACATCGTAAGGTCCGGAACGTTGGCCCAGGACCCCTGAACGAATCCAGCGCCCTCGAGGTACGCGGCGGTCAGCACATCCTGCTTGTCGGCAAAGAAGGTCCACCCGGACTGCTTGGTGAAGACCAGAACACCCCAGTGCTGACGCGCTCGAGTGATGAGCGAGACCGGTGGCTTCTCGACCGTGAGCACCTCCCCGACAAAGCTCGGGGTGTAGTGGTCGAACACTGCCCAATCATGCGTAGTCGATCCGGCGAAACTCCAGCCTTCACGGTCAGCCGCGGTGATGTCGCTCGACGAGGCCGTCACCTCGAAGGCATCTGTGCCGGGAAAGACGTCGATCTTCTTCCAGCCCGTGATGGCCGAGGCCGGAACACCGCCCGGCACCGCAACGTCGTACCGGGTGACGATGCCGACATTCTCGCTGATCTCTCGGTAGGGCGCGGGGAGCCCTGCCTGTCGCAGCGACTTCAGCTGGTTGAATCCGCCGGCGAACGACGTCTCATAGATGTAGTAGCCCCGCGCCGCATTCGTTCCCGAGAGCGCGCGCACCGGCAGCCGAGAGTCGGGCGAGCCGAGAACGAACAACGAGCGCTCGCGTTCCGCACCCATCGAGTGCATCAGGTTCACCTCATCGCCGATGCCTCCGTGGTAGTTCGCGAGCGCCTGGGAATTGGCGCGCAAACCCACGCCGACGTTACCCTCCGAGCCGAGCACGACACTCGGGGGCAGCGTGCTGTAGAAGTACAACGGCTCACTGCTCGTGCGCAGCGCGACGGTATTGACCCGACCGCTGCCGGCAACCTGCAGAGCGATCTCGTTCGCATTGACGTTGCCCATCTGCTCGGCGAAGTCGACGGTGGTCTGCCACGCGATCTGCACCAGATCGTCGAACGAGTTCTCGAACTCGGCCGTCTCACCGACCAAGGAACGCGAGGGGTTGAGCGGGAACATCGCCTCGAACCCGGCCGCGGGCGGTCCGTTCGGCGCCTGCCCGATGTGAGCCTCGGTCTGCGGTTGCTCCGGTTCGGGCTCCTCCCCCACCTCGACGTCGTCGCCCTCGGGGAAGTCGGGGGCTTCTTCACGAATGAACCCGTCCTCGTCGAGTTCACCGTCCCACTCGGGACCCGGGTAGCTCTCGAGCACGCGGCGGGGGCGACAGAAACTACCGACATCACGCGTGCAGATCCGACCCTCGCCGAAGCTCTCGTCCACCCATCCGGGTCCCCACTTCGTCGACGGGATGCCCGCGCTCACGGTATCCGTGGAGATGACACCGGCAGCCTTCGTCTCGAGCGCGAGGTCTGCTGTGCCGCCTGCCAGAGGGATCGCGAGGTCCGCGCCATCGCGCTCCAGCAGCGCAATCCGACCAGCGGCCGCCTCGTTCGCGGCTTGCTCCGCGGTGAGGAAGGTCAGCCTCGCGCCCGCCTGCGACGCAGCCGGCAGCTTCGCGACCAGCTCGGCACCACCGAAGAGCGCTCCACCCACGGCGAGCTGCGCAGACAGAGGCAGCGTGTGCTGAGTGAAGGGGTTGAGCACGATCGCGGCGGGCAGATCGAACGGCGCGAGCGCAGCCCAGATCGTGAACGTGACGGGGTCATCGAGGGTCTCGTACCCGGCATTGGCTGCCCAGACGCGAAGCTCCTCCGTCCAGTCGCCATTGATGACGCTCACGCGATCGGCCGTCGGATCCACGGTGTGGCGGAAGGCAATGTCGTAGGTCTCATCATCCGGTGCCACGTTGCTGCCGGGAGCCAACGCCCACTCGGTGAACGCCGACTCGCGCTGATCGGCCGGCAGAGCACACGCGGGCAGAGTCGCCGTCGAGACTTCGTCGACGCGAACCACGTCCATCGCGCCGGGGATGACGCCGCCGCGTGCGGCGTTCGTGTAGCTCGTGAGGCGTGTGCGGTTAGCGGTGTAATGCAGGCCAGCGACCGAGGGGCCCGCGGGACACGCGAAATCCCACCAGAGCGGGTGCGTACCGAGCTGCCAGAGAGCGGTGCCGTCGGCCCCGACGGGCGAGGGAAGGAAGGCCGGCGGCAGCCCGATCTGCGACCAGAGCGGCATGACGCGACGCGGACCCGACTCGGTGCTGACGCAGTCCAGGCCTGCCTCGTCGATCGCGACGACCGCCCCCGGGGTACCCGAGATGACGAGTTCGACGGTGCTGACCAGGGGGGATGCGAGGTGGGCGACATCGGTGAGGGTGCTCGTGGCGACGGTGCGCATGTGTTCGCGCATCCGGTCGGTCATGAGGTCCACGCTGAACGGGTAGGGCTCGAAGGGGTCGAGGGCGGTCGCGTTGACCTCCTGACGCAGTCGACCGTGAATGTCGATGGACTCGAGATCGGCGGGCGCGAACTGGCCCCCGACGCGGTCGCCGTTGTAGCCGGAACCGATCACGAGCGGGTGGGCGATCGGATAGCTCGTCACGGCCATAGACCGGTTGTTCGCGGTTGCCGCGAGCGCGTCGGCCTGCGCCGCGACGAGCGCCGTGACCGCCGATGAGCTAGCGAGAGCCCCGCTCTTGGCCACCCGCAGCTCAGCGGCCAACTCTTCGCGAATTTGTCCGTCCTTGACGGGGCTGCGGCTGACTCCGGGAAAATCGACGGATGCCCAGAGGCCGTTGTGCTTCATCGCGAGCGGTTCGCCGTCACCGAGCACGCTCACCGACACGGTCGCACCGGAGCGTGCGGGAGTGGAGTCGTCGAGTCCCACGGATGCGGTCAGGCTGCGGCATCGCTGTGCGGTCTCAAACTTCACCTGCACCGTGGAAGTCGAGTTGGGCCACGCGGCGGGCGGCAACGTAATGCTCATGGCGTCGGACGACAGCGGCTCTCCAGACACCGTGAGCGACCGTCCAAACGACATGGCTACCGGCTTCCCGTCCGGTGTCCAGGCGGGCTGCGCGGCATCCGCGAGCACGCGACTCAGCACGACCGCACCGCGCGAGAACGCGTCGGCGCGGGCAGACACGCGGTCGTCATTGCGCGGTGCGTCCCCCGACCCCACCTCAGCGGCGAGCCGCGCGGCAGACAGGTCGCTCACCCGGCCCTGCAGAATAACGAGCTCGGCGGGCTGGGCGTCAGTGGATGATGCCCACAGCTGAACCTCGTCGACCGCGGCGAGACCCCCAGGCCCCGTCAGGTCCACGACGAGCACCTTGTGTTGACCGTTCCGCAGCACGATCGCCTCAGAGGTGGACGAGTCCCGGGTCCACGCGCCCGGCTCGCCCGATAGCACCTCGGTGGGAAGGAAGTCGCCGGTCTCCTGATCCGCTGCTGCGACCTGTGCCGATCCACCGACGCTGCTGTCCGCAGCGACCCAGAGAAGGAGGGATCGCGGGGCGTCAGGCAGAGCCAGGTCGAGCGTCGCGGGACGACCCGAGTTCAGACCGAGGGTGGCCGCTTCCCGCACGTCGCCCGCGATGACCACGGGCCCGGGGGCAGCGCGACCGTTCGTGAGTTCGGCGCTGTGTCCGTTGACGGCACCCCACGCGTCGCCCGCGTCGAACCATCCACCGGTCGATCGCAGCTTCAGCTGGGATACCAGCTCGGACTGCGAACCACACCCGGCTCGACGAAGCTCCACGGGATCGTCGGTGTGCCATGGCTCGGCACCCTCCCACCGGTTGGAGGGGTCGGCGAGCGCGGGGTCGTCGACGATACGCGCGTAATCGAGAATGCCGTACGTGTCGCTCGATGCGCCGTTGCGAGTTCCGAGCACCTCCATGGTGAGCGTATGGGTGCCCGCCGGCAGCCCTGGGAACGTAGCGACGGTGAGGCCGTAGCGCTTCGCAGGGGCATACATGTCGAGCGTGATCGGTTCTCCGCAGTCGACCCATGCCCGTGCACGGCCCGCGTTGGGACCGAGGGTGCCGACCAGATCGATCCCGGTTCCGGTGAAGGTGAGGGTCGCCCGAGCGCCCGGCGTGTTGGAGAACGACTCGGAGCCTTGGAAGTTCTGCGCCGTCCACCCCTCGCCCGCCGCGTGGGTCCAGCCATCGGAGTAGACCCACGAGCCGAGATCGGAGTCGTCGACCTGGGTGGTGGTGGCCGGGGTCGCGACCGCCATCGGCGCAGCCGCCGCGGGAGCCACGGGCACCACCACTCCTCCGACGAGCAGGGCAGCGACGACGGGCGCGACAAATCTCACGTGAACTCCTCCGGGTGGCAACGACTGTTCCCATAACTACCGGAATCGGATCGCCCCGCGCGCGAGGTAAATATTCAGCGGATGAACGCCCACCAGATCAGCAGCATTGTCACGAGAAACCCGGTGACGAAATTGAGCAACAGGAATCGGCGCCAGCCGCGGTTCGCCGACTCGGAGACGGCATCGGTAACGTTCCAGAACTGTGCGCAACTGATGGCGTATGGCAGCACGAGCACGCTTGCGAGCGGGCCGGGCCACGCGGTGAACAGCAGCAAGACCCCGCCGACGAGGTAGGCGACCACAGCGAGACGCACGGTCGCGCGTGCCCCGATGACCGTCGCAATGGACGAAATGCCGCCCTCGCGATCCGCGATCACGTCTTGCACAGCGCCGAAGGCGTGGGATGCCGCGCCCCACAGAAAGAACGCCCCGAGCAGCGCCACGAGCTGGGGTGTGAACACGGCACCCGCGAGCACGAGGGCGTAGACGGCCGGGGAGACAAAGTGGGTTGACGACGTGATCGAGTCGAGGAACGGACGCTCCTTGAACCGCAGTCCCTTCGCCGAATACGCGGCGACCGCGAAGAGACTGATCGCGAGCACCACCCAGCTCGCGGGTCCGCCGACCAGCACCAGGTAGACGACGAACGGCACGGTAGTGACGATCGAGGCGATGATCGTGGGTCGGTGCATCCGCGTGTCCAGCACCGCGCCCTCGACACCACCCTTGCGCGGGTTGCGCAGGTCGGACTCGTAGTCGAAGACGTCGTTGATGCCGTACATCGCGAGGTTGTACGGGATGAGGAAGAAGAGCGTGCCGACGATGAGGGTCGCATCGACGCCCGCGGTGAGAACGTACGCGGCCGCGAACGGGAACGCCGTGTTCACCCAGCTCAACGGGCGGGAGGAGACGAAGAGGGCCTTAAGCATCGGCATCCTCGCCGGGTCTCGACTTCGCTCGACCACCGGGCAGCAGGTGCCACAGCGACGGCAGTCCGACGATCGCCGCGATCGCGTAGGCGAAGTCCTCGAGTGGCGCGATGCCGATGAACGCACCGCTGATAAGACTCGGCTCGTAGGCGACAAGTCCGACCGCGATCATGATGTTGTCAAACACGGCCGTCATGACGAGAAGCACGGCGGCGGTAACGCCGATCGCGGGCCACGAGACGCGCCGACGCGCGAGCAGAGCGACGACGACGATGACCGCGAGGAAGATCGCGTTGAGGGCCCAGTAGGTCATTTCGCCCCGGGTTTCGATACGCGCTTCGCGCTACTCAACCATCGGGACGCAAAGCCGTAGACGTTCATCGTGAGGTAGCACAGCAGCGTCAGAAAGAAGATCTCCTCGAGCGGCACCTCAGGCGCGACCTGCAGCCCCGTCATGAAGGCGGTCTCACCGCGAAAGAAGATGCCGAGCCCCACCCCCGCGAGATCCCAGACGAAGAAGAACAGCACGCCTGCACCGAGCACGATGGATGCCCGGCGCGCGTCTTTCCAGAAGAACAACCCGAACCTCCGATCGAGCATCACCATCCCCGTGAGGGCGATGAGAAGCGCGACGAGATAGAGCACGGTCATGGCGTGAGCGGTTCCGGCAGCGGTCCGGTCGAGGTGTCCCCCCGAAGGCGCTTGATGAGGATCTCGGCGCTGATGAGACACATCGGTAGGCCGATGCCCGGAATCGTCGAGCCGCCCACGTAGTAGAGCCCCTGCACCTTCTTGGAGACATTGCCTGGGCGGAAAAACGCACTCTGCTTGAGGGTGTGCGCAGGCCCCAGAGCCGTGCCGCGCCAGGAGTTGAAGTCGTCGACGAAGTCGCCGGGACCGACCGTGCGTCGGACAGTGATTCGCTCGGCGAGGTCGTCGATGCCGGTGTACTCGGCGATCTGCGCGATGACCCTGTCGGCGAGAACTTCGAGGCGCGTGTCCCCGTCCCCGTTCACCTCGCCCTTGCCGATGGTGGGGTCGGCAGGGATGGGAACGAGTACGAAGAGATTCTCGAAACCCTCGGGCGCAACATCCGGGTCGACGCCGCTGGGCTTGCAGATGTAGAGGGACGCGGGGTCAGGTACCGAGGTCTCCTCGCCGAAGATGGCGGAGAAGCCCTTCTCCCACTCCCGTGTGAAAAGCAGGGTGTGGTGTTCGAGTTCGGGTAGCTCACCCTTGACGCCAAGCATGAGAAGCAGGGCTGACGGTCCCGCGATCTTCGGCTCCCAGTATTCCTCGGGGTAGGTCTGGTGTTCGGTGTCGAGCAAGGCCGTCTCGGTGAAGTGCAGGTCGGCGGCGGAAACCACGATGTCGGCATCCACGAACTGCACCTTGTTCTTCTTGTCGAGGTACTCGACACCCGTCGCGACGCCGTTCTCGACGACGATGCGGGTGACCGTCGCGCGCGTCACGACCTTCGCTCCCTCGGCCTTCGCGAGATCGGCGATCGAGTGGATGATGCGGGTGAAGCCCCCCATCGGGTACAGCACCCCATCGCTGAGGTCGAGGTGGCTCATCAGGTGATACATGCTCGGCGTGATGTACGGACTCGAGCCCAGGAACACCGCCGGATACCCGAGAATCTGCCGCAGCCGGTTGTCGGTGAAGCGGCGACCCACATAGCGGGAGAGCGGTTCGAGCAGCAACTGGATGAACTTGGGGGCGCGCTTGAGAACATCCGCCCGCGCCAGCTTCGTGAGGTCGGCGAAGGTCGTGTACAGGAAGTACTGCTTCGCGAGCTCGTAGGTCTCGCGCGCCGACACAAGGTACTTCGCGAGGCGACGGCTGGAGCCCGGCTCGATCGCCTCGAACTGCTCGAGGGTGTCGTCGACTTCGGCGGAGATGTCCATCGGTTCGGCCTGGCCCTCGAAGTACACCCGGTAACCGGGATCGAGGGTTACGAGGCCGAGCTGCTGGTCGGCCGACGTTCCGAGCAGTCGGTAGAAGTGGTCGAACACCTCGGGCATGAGGTACCACGACGGACCGGTGTCGAAGCGAAAGCCGTCGTGCTCCCACACACCCGCACGTCCGCCGATCTCGGCGCGCTGCTCGAGCACCGTGACCTGGTGACCCTCGCGGGCCAGGAGCGCGGCACTCGCGAGCCCCGAGATACCTGCGCCGATGATGACGATGCGGCTCACGGACGTCCCCCTAGTGCTGCTGAGATCGCGAGACGCGCCTTAACCGGGTTCGGTACCCGCACGCGTGCGCGCACCAATTCTGTCGCAGGTGTTGCGCGCAGGCGAACCGCGAGCTCAGCGAAGAGGCTCTGAGCGAGTGCCACCGCGCGTCGGCTGCTGCGTGGCAGAAGCGGCACGACGGCCGCGGAGGTCGCGAGGTCGTTGTCGATGTCGTCGAGTAGGCGGTTCTTGTCCTGCTCGGTGAACGAATCGACGCTCACTCCCGGGAAGTAGCTACGGCCGAGGGTCTCGAAATCGGCGGAGAGGTCGCGCAGAAAGTTGACCTTCTGGAAGGCCGCGCCGAGTGCCCGCGCGCCCGGTATGAGCGCCTCCTCATCGACCGACTCGCCATGCACGAACGCGCGCAGGCACATGAGACCCACCACCTCGGCCGAGCCATACACATAGGTGTCGAAGCTCGCCTGGTCGTGCACGGTCTCAGTCAGGTCGGCGCGCATCGAGTCGAAGAACGGCGCGGTGTACTCGGCACCGAATCCGACCTCGCGTGCGGTGAGCGCGAACGCGTGAACGATGAGGTTGGCGCTGAAACCGTTCTCCATCGCGTTCTCTGTGTCTTTCTCGAGAAGGTTGAGCGCACGGCCCGCCTCGACGGTGTCGAGTCCCGCCTCCGTCGCCGGGCCGTCGACGATCTCGTCAGCGACGCGCACGAGGGCGTAGATGTTCTCGACGTGCTGGCGCACCCCCACCCCGAGCAGGCGGGAGGCCAACCCGAACGAGGTTGAATACTTGCGGATGACCACACTCGCGGTCTCCTCCGCGACACGGTCGTACAGCGCGAGCCGGGTGCTCACTAGCTACTTCACCCGCCCGAGTACGGCGTCGGCGACGGGGTGCAGTTCGTTGCGGAGCTCCTGCGGGATGTGCGGCTCGGCGAGGCGAGCGAGGGCTCGGTTGCCGTAGTAGCGCGCGAGACCCTCCGCGAAAGAGCGGGCGCCGCAACTGGTCAGCACGGCCCGCAGGCGTTCGGCATCCTCGTCAGACAGGCTCTCGTCGCCGAACAGGTGCTGCACGTCGGCCCAATCCTTGCTGCTGTTCGCGTAGGCGATCATGACCGTGCGCTTACCCTCACGCAGGTCGCCGAGAGTCGTCTTGCCGGTTTGCGCCTCGGTTCCGAAGATGCCGAGAAGGTCATCCACGATCTGGTAGGCGATGCCGATCTCGCGCCCGAACTCGCCCAGGGTCGCAACCACCTGCTCCGACGCCCCGGCGAGAACCGCCCCGGCCTGCAGCGGGCACTCGAAGGAGTACACGGCAGTCTTGAGGCGCTCCATCGTGAGGATGTCGTCGACCCTCGGAACGTCGCCGCCCATGGAGAAGTCGACGTCGATGAGCTCGCCGGCGGCCGAGGCGAAGAGCGCATCATCCATGATCTCGAGCAGTCGCGAGCGGGTCTGGTCGGCCACGCCACTGCGGTCGATGAGCCGGTACGAATTGAAGAGGGCGAGGTCACCGGCGATCACGGCGGCCGAGATGCCGCTGTGTTCGGCGATGCGCAGCGGCCGATTGTTTGCGAGGGCCTGATCGCGGTAGGTGCCAGAGATATTCGGAAGACCGCGTCGGGTGAAGTCGTGGTCGATGACATCGTCGTGAACGATGAGCGCGGTGTGCAGCAGCTCGAAGGCGGCGCCGACGTTCGCGGCCGCCTCTACATCGGTTCCGCCGAGTGCCTGGTACGCGGCCATCACCATGCGCGGGCGAAACCGTTTGCCGCCGATCGTGTTGGCTTCTAGCGTCTCCCACAGGGCAACGTACTGGTGGCCGAAGGCACCCGCGCGGTTCTTGGCTAGGCTGAAGAAGCGCGCCAACACGGCGTCGACCTGCTCCTGTCTCTCGACCGAGAGAGTGGGCAGCCCAGATCCATCCATTTAGGCAGACTACCGCGATGACACTCACTGAAGAGGTCGTGCTTGTGGATGATGCGGGCCACCCGATCGGCGCAGCCGACAAGGTCTCCGTTCACACGTTCGACACCCCCCTGCATCTGGCGTTCTCGTGCCACGTGTACCGCGCCGACGGGAAGGTTCTCGTCACCCGCCGTGCACTCACCAAACTCACGTGGCCCGGGGTCTGGACGAACTCGTTCTGCGGTCACCCCGGCCCCTCGGAGTCCCTCGAGAACGCCGTTGCGCGCCGCGCGCAGCACGAGCTCGGAATCACCGTCGAGCGGCTCGAGGTCGTGCTCCCCGACTTCCGTTATCGCGCCGTCGACGCCTCTGGGATCGTCGAGAACGAGGTGTGTCCGGTGTATCGCGCCTTCACGTCTGACGAGGTCGTTCCGAACCCCGACGAGGTCGCCGAGTTTGCGTGGGTAGACCCGGCGGCGCTGCACGACGCCACCATCGCCGCCCCGTACGCCTTCAGCCCGTGGCTGGGGTGGCAGCTGGAGCAGCTACCGCGTCCCTGACGCGCGGTGGTCGAGTAGCGCGCAGCGCGTATCGAGACCCGGTTTCGATGCGCCGCTGACCCGCGGTGGTTTCGATACGGGCTTCGCCCTACTCAACCACCGGGGGTTTCGATACGGGCTTCGCCCTACTCAACCACCGCCGTCGATCTCGATATCTGGCGCGAACGTCGGCACGGTGATCGTGGGCACCGTAAACGTCGGCACGGTGAAGGTCGGAAACGGGTAGGGCGTCGACTGGCGCTCCTGGTTCTGCTCGATGATGCACGCGAGCCGACTCGCCGGACGACCCACGCACTCCGACGGCCCACCCAGGGTCGGGGCATACGCCTCGTGAGAATCACGGGGGCTGGGTGCCCAGGGAACCGACATGAGTGCGAGAACGAGCGCGACCGCCGTGGCTGCGGTCGCGAGACCGAGCATCGCGCCGCTCACCGTACCGGGGCCGGGAACGGTTGCCGGAACCTCGAGCGCAGCGTCGCGCAGGGTGGACTCGATTCGCCTCATCCGCAGTGTTGCGAAGACTGATGCCCCCACCCAACCGAGCATCGCCACCATGAGCACGGGCGCGGCGTCGGCCCGGGTCATCGTCGAGATCATGAGCGCGATGACCCCGACCATCGCCGCCACTGCCGTTCGCACGACAATCGAGCTCGTGAACGCCTTGCGGAACGTGGCCGCCGTACGCAGGCCCGCGACCGAGGAGTCGAGCACGCCCGCGGCGAGCGCCGAGGTGAGGTAACGGTCGAACCACGCGGCGGCCGCGACATTGCCGATGGTCACGCCGACGGCGATCGAAATGAGCAAGACCCTCACCGCCACGGGGTCACGCACCACCAGAATGCTGACGATGGATGCCGCAGCCACCGCCACCGCAATCGCCGTGCCCGCCAGACGCCACCTCGCTCCGCGACCACCGCGCACCTGCTGCCGCACATACGTGGCGGGAGCCTTGCGCAGCACCCGCCACGACATGAACAAGCGCAGTGCCGGCCACAGGATCGCGACGATGGCTCCGGCGTTGAGGAAGCCCAGGTAGGGACCGTCGCCCATCCCGATACCCATCGCCATCGTGACGGCCACGAGCGGCAAGAAGTAAACGCCCTGAGTGCGCAGGATGCGACTCCAGATGCGACCGTACAGAAGGCGGCCCGCCGCCGCGTGTTCGGGCGACGCGCTCAGAATGTCGCTCATGCCGCTGATCTGGTCGGTGAGCGAGGTGATCGTCGGGTTGCCCTTGTTGTAGCTCTCCACGGTCGCGCCGGCGAGCACCGACCGCAGGTACAGCAGGTCGGCATCCTGTGGATCGATCGCGAGACCCTGCTCGGCGTAGCGCTGTGCCGCGGCGAGGTCGCCCATTCGCCACTCGAGTTCCGCGGCGGACTGGTAGACGCCGGAACGGTCGGGCACGAGTTCGAGCGCGGAGGCGATTCGCTGTCGCGCAACCGCGCGGTCGGCAGCGGAGATTCTGGCTCCCCCGGTGACGACGATCGCGAGCTGTAGGTGGTAACGCACGTCTTCGGGGTCGAGTTCAAGGGCCTTTTCGGCGTACGAGAGGGCAAGCTCGCGGTGCCCAAGTGCCTGCTCGACCGTGGAGAGCAGGTAGATGGGGTACGGCAGGGTCGGTTGCAGCCCGACAATGCGTTGCAGCACGGGATGCGCCATCGACCAGTGGTCGAGTCGAGCGTGGAGCCACGCCCAGGTCAGCTGCAGGGTGTCATCGTCGGGGTACTGTTCGAGCGCCTCCTCGACAATCTCGAGCGCCTCATCCTCCTTGCGGAGGCCCGCGAGCAGGTGAGCGCGCTGCACCGCCGAGTCGATCGGATCGACCACGCCCCCCGCGTCGGTCACAGGTACTTCTTCTGCCGCAGATACTCTTCGAGGTCGTCGTATCGGCCGTCCTGGTTGGCGAAGCTCACGACGTTGCGCGCCGACTGCAGCCACGCCGTCGTCGACGGCTTGATCTCCTTCATCGCCTTGCGCACGTCGTTCATGTCGATGGGACGCACCGTGCCCTTCGCGATCGAATCGGTCATCGCCACCTCCGCGGAAGTCGCGACGATGTGCTCGAGGTCGGCGCCCGAGAAGCCCTCCGTCTTCCTCACGATCTCGTCGAGATCGATACCCGCGATCGGGCGACCCGAGAAGTGGTGCTTGAGGATGGCGGCGCGGGCGGGCACGTCCGGCGGAAGCACCAGCACGGTGCGGTCGAAGCGACCCGGCCGCATGAGCGCGGTGTCGACGTCCCACGGGTGGTTGGTCGCGCCGAGCACGAAGACGCCGTCGTTGTTCGAGTTGACGCCGTCCATCTCCTGCAGTATCTGGTTGACGACGTTGCGCATCCAGCCCATGTTTTGGTACTGCGAGCGCTTGCCTCCGAGGGCGTCGAGCTCGTCAATGAATACGACGCAGGGGGCGAGGTCGCGCGCGCGATCGAAGATCTTGTGCACGTTCTGTTCGCTCTCACCGATGATGCCGCCGAGCACATCCGCGAGTGTGATGGAGAAGAAGTTGGCGCCCAGCTCCCCGGCGACCGCCTTCGCAATGAACGTCTTCCCGGTTCCGGGCGGGCCGTACAGCAGCAGGCCGCCGCGCAGGCTCTTGCCGAACGCTTTCGCAATGTCTGGGTTACGCATGGGCTCGAGGAACGCGACCCGGATGCGCTCCTTCACCTGCTCCATGCCGCCGACGTCATCGAGGGTGAGCTTCTCGGTCGTGACCTCGCCGAGGCCCTCCGCGTTGGTGTTCGCGACGAGACGCGCCTCGGCCTTATCGAGGAACGGTGGCGCGACATCCGTTTCGATCTCGCCCTCCAGGCGATCCCAGTCGATGCCGTCGGGGTGCTCGGCCGGGGCAGCCTCCCCCGTCGCTGTCTCCTCAGCCTCGGGCGCGTCCACGACAGGTGGGGTGGATGATGCACCCGCCGCCTTCCCCATGAGCTCGAGCGCCGCGGCGTTCGTGGGCTCCGACTCGAGCACCATGGCGGCCTGCTCGAGCGCCTCGCGGGTGTTGCCCGCCTCAAGCAGCAGGGTGGCGTAGTGCACCCGTAGGGCGGCCGAGTCCGGAGCCGCCTTCACGGCGGCAGCCATCGCATCCAGAATGTCGCTCATGGGCCTGCTCCTCGCGTGCGGTTCGCGTTCGACGGTCCTCTGAGAATATCTCAGTCGCGAATCTAGCCGCCGAGCGCCCCCGCGTCGGTCGAACGCACGTCGGTGCGGTGGAAGTTCTGAAAGCTGCGGCTCGCCGTCGGCCCGCGCTGGCCCTGGTACCGGTTGCCGTACTCACCAGACCCGTACGGACGATCGACCGGCGAACTCGTGCGAATGAAGCACAGCTGCCCGATCTTCATGCCCGGCCACAGTTTGATCGGCAGGGTTGCGACGTTCGACAGTTCGAGGGTGACGTGCCCGGAGAATCCGGGGTCGACGAACCCCGCCGTCGAGTGCGTGAGCAGGCCCAGGCGGCCGAGGGAACTCTTGCCCTCGAGGCGCGCGGCAACATCGTCGGGCAGTGTCACGAGCTCGAACGTGGAGCCGAGAACGAACTCGCCGGGGTGCAGGATGAACGCCTCATCCGGTTTCGTCTCGATCAGTCGGGTGAGCTCAGGCTGGTCTTCCGCGGGATCGATGAACGGGTACTTGTGGTTGTCGAACAGCCGAAAGAACCGGTCGAGTCGCACATCGATCGACGACGGCTGCACCATGTCGAGGTCGAGCGGCTCAAGTCCGATGCGCCCCGCGTTCAGTTCGGCCCGGATGTCGCGGTCGGAGAGCAGCATGGGACCAGTCTATTGACGGGCCGGCGCACCCGACCGCGCGTCGTCGCGCGACGGTTCCCGTAGTGACGGGCTGCCTTCCGAAATGACGGAGATCCGGTCATGGCGAGCCCGTGAGCCAGGCACGAAGTGGCGGATGATGCGGATCTCCGTCATTTCGGAAGGGGAGTGAGGGCGGTCACCGCCCTCCGGCTACAATCGCATGTGTTGGAGCAACTCCAGCGCGCGGATGTAGTTCAATGGCAGAACTTCAGCTTCCCAAGCTGATAGCGCGGGTTCGAT
>CAYZHZ010000060.1:0-16068 GCA_964477625.1 uncultured Salinibacterium sp. | reverse complement strand
TCAGGTCCTTCCCCCCCGAGGCCTGCTTGACGGCGGGGGCGGTCATCTCGGCCGACCTCGGATTCCCGGACGTCGGCCTCACGACCCTCACCGAGGTTGCGACGCGAGCGGGGCAGATCTCGCGCATGACGAACCTCCCGTCGATCGTCGACGCTGACACGGGATTCGGCGAACCGATGAACGTGGCCCGCACCATCCAGTCGCTCGAAGACGCGGGCGTCGCCGGCCTGCACATCGAAGATCAGGTGAACCCCAAGAGATGCGGCCACCTCGATGGCAAGGCCGTCGTCGACACGGATACTGCGCTCAAGCGCATCCGTGCCGCCGCCGCAGCCCGTCGCGACCCCAACCTGCTGATCATGGCGCGCACCGACATCCGCGCGATCGACGGGCTGCAGGCCGCGATCGACCGCGCGAAGCAGCTCGTCGACGCCGGCGCCGACGCGATCTTCCCCGAAGCGATGAAAGACCTCAGCGAGTTCGAGGCGGTGCGGGCGGCCGTCGACGTGCCGATCCTTGCGAACATGACCGAGTTCGGCAAGAGCGAGCTGTTCACCAACCAGCAGCTCGCCGACATCGGAATCAACATCGTCATCTACCCCGTGAGTCTGCTGCGCCTGGCGATGGGCGCCGCCGAGCGAGGGCTTGACGCGCTCGTGGCCGAAGGTAGCCTCAACTCACAGGTACCCGTCATGCAGACGCGGGCCCGGCTCTACGAACTGCTCGACTATGAGGGCTACAACGCCTTCGACACCTCCGTGTTCAACTTCACCCTCGCTGATTGAGTAGCGGCGTAACCGCGTATCGAAATCCCACCAGGAGAACAAGTGACTGAAATCAAGAAGGGTCTCGCGGGTGTCGTCGTCGACACCACGTCGATCTCCAAGGTCAACCCCGAGACCAACTCGCTGCTCTATCGCGGCTACCCCGTGCAAGAACTCAGCGAGAAGTGCACCTTCGAGGAGGTCGCCTACCTGCTGTGGAACGGTGAGCTGCCCGATGCGAAGCAACTCGCCGACTTCGAGACGTTCGAGCGCGCGCATCGCGCACTGGATGAGCGGGTCAAGCGCGTCATCGACGAGCTGCCCGTGACCGCGCATCCGATGGACGTCGTGCGCACCGCGGTGAGCGTTATCGGCGCGAGTGACCCGATGGCGGCGGACTCGACCCGCGGGGCAAACCTCGACAAGTCGATCAGGCTCTTCGCGCAGCTGCCCGCGATCGTCGCCTACGATCAGCGCCGCCGCCGCGATGAGAAGCTCGTCGAGCCGCGCGACGACCTCGGTTACTCGGCGAACTTCCTGTTCATGACCTTTGGGGAGGTGCCCGAGGAGGTCGTCGTCAACGCATTTGACGTGTCGATGATCCTGTACGCCGAGCACTCCTTCAACGCATCGACGTTCACTGCGCGCGTCATCACCTCGACACTCGCAGACCTGTACTCGGCGGTCGTCGGCGGAATCGGCGCACTCAAGGGACCGCTGCACGGCGGTGCCAACGAGGCCGTCATGCACGTCTTCGACGAGATCGGCACGGCCGACATGGCCCGCGCCTGGCTCGATACCGCGCTCTCGGAGAAGCGCAAGATCATGGGCTTCGGCCACCGCGTCTACAAGAACGGCGACTCACGCGTTCCGACCATGAAGGCCGCGCTCGACACCCTCATCACGGAGTACAAGCGCCCCGATCTCGGCAAGCTCTACGACGAGCTCGAGACCGCGATGAACGAGGCGAAGAACATCAAGCCCAACCTCGACTACCCGTCGGGTCCGGCGTACAACCTGATCGGCTTCGACACCGAGATGTTCACTCCGCTGTTCGTCGCCTCGCGCGTGACGGGGTGGACCGCCCACATCATGGAACAACTCGAGGCCAACGCTCTCATCCGCCCGCTCAGCGAGTACGTGGGTGTGGAGGAGCGTCACATCGGTGGTTGAGTAGCGGCGACAGCCGCGAATCGAAACCCGTAGACTTCTGCCGTGGATGGACCGCCGCGGTCCATTTCGGGTAGGCGCTTCGAGGGTAGGGACGAGCGCACTCTCTAGTGGAGTGCATTCCATGACCACACCGTCGTCACCGTCCCTCATCAGGGCTGTCGGCTGGACCTATTTCCCCATCGCCTTCGTCGCCCGACTCCCGTTCGCCATGACCGTCGTCGGCGTGCTCACACTCGTTGCCACGGTGCGGGAGTCCTACGCCGAGGCCGGCCTCACCTCTGCGTTCGTCGGGCTCGGCAGCGCCATTTTCGGTCCGTTCCTCGGCGCATTCGCCGACCGTCTCGGGCAGCGTCCCGTACTTATCGTCGCCGCGATTCTCAACTCGGCCGCGCTCGTGCTGATCACGATTCTCGTGTACTCACCCGTGCCGCTACTCGCGGTGCTGGTCGCCGCAGTGCTCGTCGGTGCCACATCGCCGCAACTCTCACCCATGTCCCGTTCCCGGCTTGTCGCGATCCTCGTGCGCACGCTCCCGCTCGAGCGGCATCCCCAAGCCATCTCGGGCACCATGAGCTACGAGTCGATGGCAGACGAACTCGTGTTCGTGTTCGGACCCGTGCTCGTGGGCCTGCTTGCATTCCTCATCGGCCCGTGGTCGCCCCTCGTGCTCGCTGCCGTGCTGACTCTCGTGTTCGTCGGCAGCTTCGCTCTGCACCCGAGCGCGCTCGTCGTGCCCGGGTCGTCGAAGGCGTCGACGGATGATGCCCCCGAACCCTCCCGTGTGACGCAGCTCTTCACGCCCCCGATCCTCGTGCTCGTCGCAGGCATGTTCGCGATCGGTCTGTTCTTCGGTGCTGCACTGACCGCACTCACCGCCTTCATGGGCGTCTACGCCGAGGAGTCCCAGGCGGGCATCGTCTATGGCGCCATGGGGGTCGGCTCAGCGGTCTTCGCGCTCGGCGTCGTGCTGCTGCCGACGCGGTTTTCGTTCCGGGCGCGGTGGCTCGTGTTCGCGCTCGTGGCGCTCGCGGGTGCCTCGGTGCTGTACCTGGTGACGAGCGTGCCGGTCATGGCTATCGTGCTCATGATCATCGGATTCGGAATCGGTCCGAGTCTCGTGACTCTCTTCAGTCTCGCCTCCGTGAGAGCACCGGCGGGTCGGTCGACGACGGTGATGACGATGCTCGGTGGGGGCATCATCCTCGGTCAGGCCACCGCGAGTGCTATCACGGGAATCGTCGCTCAGACCTTCGGGCACACGGACGCGTTCCACCTCGTCGCCGTCGCTACGGGGCTCATGGTCGCGCTTGGCGCCGCCAACTGGGTCATCGAGGGGCGGCCGCGCGGCGCCGTCGCCGCGCGGCCGTAGGCTGGTGTACATGACGGTTCCTCTCATTGCGCTCAACGACGGCACGACAATTCCCCAGCTCGGCTTCGGCGTCTTCAAGGTTGATCCCGATGAGACTGAGCGCATCGTCACCGATGCCCTCGAGGTGGGCTACCGACACATCGACACCGCGGCGATCTACGGCAATGAAATCGGCGTCGGTCGTGCGATCGAGAAGTCGGGTATCCCGCGCGACGAGCTCTACATCACCACCAAGCTGTGGAATAGCGATCAGGGAACCCAATCCGTTTTCGACGCCATGGACCTGAGCCTGGAGAAGCTCGGGCTGGGGCACGTCGACCTCTACCTCATTCACTGGCCGCGACCCGACCTCGACAAGTACGTCGAGACCTGGCACGCCATGGAGGAGTTGCAGGCCAAGGGCAAGGCGACCTCCATCGGCGTCTCCAACTTTCACATCCCGCATCTCGAGCGACTCATGTCGGAATCGACCGTCGTGCCCGCGATCGACCAGCTCGAGCTGCACCCGGCGTTCGCGCAGCGGGAGATTCGCGAGTTCGCGGCGTCGAAGGGCATCCACATCGAGGCCTGGGGGCCGCTCGGTCAGGGTAAGTACGATCTGTTCGGCATGCCGCCGATCGGCTCGATTGCCGAAGCTCACGGTGTAAGCCCGGCCCAGGTCGTCATCCGCTGGCACCTGCAGAGCGGCATCATCGTTTTCCCGAAGTCAAACTCCAGGGAACGCATGGCGGAGAACTTCGACGTGTTCGGCTTTGAGCTCACCGACCAGGAGATGGCGGCGATCGACGCGCTCGACCAGGGGATGCGCGTGGGAACCAACCCCGACGAGGCAACGTTCTAGAGCTTTACGGCGACCCCTCGCGGGGTGTCGAGCAGAACATCCATGCCGTCGAAGGCCACCTCGAGCTGTTCGCGGGTCTCGGAGAAGTGCTTCCAGTCGGCGGTGTGCACTCCGACGACGCGTGATGCGCCCAGGAGGCGCGCGGCCTCTGCCGCGTCTGGGGAGGTGAGTGTGAGGTTCGCGGGGATTTCCTCCACGCGCGCTGCGCCCGCGAAGAGAATCGCGACATCGATGTCGGGGAACCGGCTCGCGATCTGCTGAACGAGCGGGAGCGATGCGTTGTCGCCGCTCACGTACACGGTCGCCTCGTTCGGGGACTCCAGTACGAAGCCCGTGACCACGCCGATGAGACGTTCGATTCCGGGAGGTCCGTGAAGAGCGGGCACGGCGGTGATGGCGACGTCGCCGATGTGATGCGTCTCCCACGAGTCGAGTCCGATGACCGCGCCGCCGAACAGATCGGCTGCCGCGTCGCGGGTGGAGAGGGTCGTGATGCCGGTGGCAAGCAACTCGAGCCCCTCGTAGTCGAGGTTGTCTTTGTGCTCGTGATGACTCAGGAGCACGGCGTCGATGTGACCGATGTTGGCGCGCTCGATCGCGGGACCCTGGGTCTTGACGAGCGCCTCGCCACCATCGCTGTCCGGGTACGTCGCGGGGGCATCGAACGTGGGATCGGTGATGAACCGCAGCCCCGCGTACTCGAGCAGCACAGTGGGTCCGCCGATGTAGGTGATGGTCAGCGTCGACATAGTCTGATGCTATGCCCAATCGTTTGGCGCACTCTGCGAGTCCCTACCTCCTGTCGCATGCCGATAATCCCGTCGACTGGTTCAGCTGGGGGAGTGAACCATTTGAGGAGGCGAAGCGGCGCGACGTGCCCGTGATCGTCTCGATCGGGTACTCGACGTGCCATTGGTGCCACGTGATGGCGCGCGAGAGTTTCAGCGATCCCGACACCGCGCGCATCATGAACGAGAACTTCGTCGCCATCAAGGTCGACCGGGAGGAGCATGCAGAGGTCGATGCGACCTACATGGCCTCGGCGAGCGCGTTCACCTCGAACCTCGGCTGGCCGCTCACGGTCTTCGTCACCCCTGAGGGGCGTGCGTTCTTCGCGGGCACCTATTGGCCCCCGATGCCCGCCGCCGGGCGCCCGTCGTTCCGGCAGGTTCTCGCCGGCGTGCACGAGGCATGGGTGGAGCGCCGTGACGAGGTCGAGCGCAATGGTGCTGCGCTCGTCGGTGCGCTCGCGTCTGCGGCACCTCGACCGGAGGCGGTTCCCGTCGACTTCGGCGGTGTGGCGCGCTCCCTCACGACCGATGAGGATCCGCTCTATTCGGGTTTCGGAACGGCTCCCAAGTTTCCCGCCGTGCCCGTCGTGCGCTTTCTGCTCGATCTCGAGACGACGGGGAATGCCGAGGCCGGGGCCCTCGCTCGACGCACCCTCTCGGCCATGGCCGCCTCGCCTCTGCGCGACCTCGATGGCGGATTCTTTCGCTACTCCACTCAACGCGACTGGAGTGAACCGCACTACGAGCGCATGCTCTACGACAACGCCCAGCTGCTCGCGACGTACGCGATTGCGGGTGAGCGGAATGTGGCCGCGGGAATCGCCGACTTCCTGCTGACGACGCTGCAACTCGACTCTGGTGGCTTCGCGGCCGCCCAAGACAGCGAAAGCACGGTGGATGGTCGCCGCGTCGAGGGCTTCTACTACACGCTCGACGCCGCCAGCCGCAGCCGACTCGAGCAACCGCCGCTCGACCGCAAGGTGCTCACGGGATGGAACGGCCTCGCGATCGAG
Organism: uncultured Salinibacterium sp.; assembly: GCA_964477625.1. Lineage (GTDB taxonomy): Bacteria > Actinomycetota > Actinomycetes > Actinomycetales > Microbacteriaceae > Rhodoglobus. The sequence goes on along the minus strand of CAYZHZ010000060.1, from coordinate 10,117 downwards.
GGTCTCGCGATCGCGGGCGCCCTCCTCGAACGCCCCGACTGGGTGGATGCAGCGACGCGGGCTGCCGACTACGTGCTCTCTGTGCGCGACGGTGCCGGTCGACTCGTGCGCTCCACAATCGACGGCACTGTCTCGGCCGCGCCTCCCACTCTCGAGGACTACGGCATGCTCGCCTCCGGCCTCGCTCACCTCGCGACCTCGACGGGCCAGGTGCGGTGGGCGGATGCCGCACGCGAGCTCGTCGACGCGAGCCGCACCGCGGCCACCCCGCGCGCCGCCTTCGCGACTCCGGGAGGCGGCGACCCCGTGCTCGAGGCGCAGGGCATCCGCGTGCACGGCGACGAGAGCGACGGAGCGCACCCGTCGGGGCTCGCCGCCATCGCTGCGGCCGCCGACCGGCTCTACCTGCTCACGGGGGAGGCGGGATACCGCGATGCCGCGCAGAGCGCGGTCTCGGCGCTCACGGCAGCCGCGGTGCAGCGGCCCATCGCGTTCGGATCGACGCTCAGCGTCCTGCTGGGGCTGGCACAGCCCGTGCGTCAGGTGATCGTCGTCGACGACGCAGGGGCGCGGGAGACGGCATCCGTCGCTCGACGCTGGTACCGCAGCGGGGGACTCTCCTGCGTCGTGACCTCTGACGAGGCCGCTGCCTTCACGTCGCGCGGCTTCGATCTCTTCGAGGGGCGCACGACGCCCGCAACGGTCGCGACCGCCTACGTGTGTGAGCACTTCGCGTGCCGATTACCGGTGGCAGACGCGCGCGAGTTTCACGCACTCCTCGCTGATTCGTCGAGCTAGGCGGCCTCTGCCGTCGCCACGAGCGGGGCGTCGGGGTCTTTCGTCCACTCGGCGAGTGATCCGTCGTAGAGCGCGATCTCGCGGTAGCCGAGAAGCGTGAGCGCGAGCGCATCGGCCGCGGCGGCGATGCCGCCATTGCAGTAGGTCACGATGCGCTCGGCATCCAGCACGGGCGAGAAGATCTCGCGCAGGGCGTCCGGTGCGATAAAGGCCTGGGTGTCGCGCGCGACGAGGCGTCCCGCCGGCACGTTGATGCTCCCCGGGATGTGACCCTTGCCCTCTTCTCCCGTGAACTGCTTCGGGGGGATGCCACACACGAGCGCCCCCGGCTGCGTGCCGGCGACTATGTGCCCGACCTCGGTCTTGGTGACCCACGACCCGGGGCGCTCGACGGCCACGAATACTCGCGGAGTCGGCTCGACGTGCCCGACGTGGGTCTCACGCCCTTCGGCGATCCACTTCGTATAGCCACCGTCGAGCACAGCGACACGGTCGTACCCGTTTGCCCGGAACAGCCACCACACCCGCGCCGCCCACTGTCCGCCGCTCGTGTCGTAGACGATGAGTGTCGTCTCGTTGTCGACGCCGAGTGTTCCTGCGGCGGCCTCGAATGCCCCCGGGGACTGGTGCGTGAACGGGAGCGGCGACCGCGTGTCAGAGAAATCCTCCATGAGGTCGGCGAATACGGCTCCCGGGATATGACCGTTGACGACATAGCTTTCGTGCCCACTGAGAAACCCGCTCCGCCCGTTCGGCTGGGTGAACGCAAGCACCGTCGCATCCGCCACGAGCAGGTCGTCGGAGCCGAGATGATCCGCGAGCCATTGTGTCGAGACGAGGGGAGCGTCGAGGTGTGGACCTGTCATTCCCACACGGTACCCACGGGTGACCACGCGGTCACGCGGCGCCGAAACGCGGGGTAACAGTGGGCCGGATGCCCTAGCGCACCGTCTTTCGAGCGGTGATGACGCCCGTGTCGAAGCCGAGCAGGTGCAGACCGCCGTGGAAGCGTGCGTGCTCGACTTTGATGCAGCGGTCCATGACCACCGTGAGCCCCTTCGACTCCGCGTAATACGCGGCCTCCTCATTCCAGATGCCGAGCTGGATCCAGATGGTCTTCGCGCCCGACTCGAGCACCTCGTCCACGACGGACGGGATGTCGCTCGCCTTGCGGAACACGTCCACGATGTCGGGCACCTCGGGAAGCGACTTCAGGTCGGGGTAGGCCCTGTGGCCGAGGATTTCGTCCGCGTTGGGGTTGACGAAGTACACCCGGTAATCGCTCGACTGCAGCAGGTACGTGCCGACAAAGTAGCTCGAGCGTGCGGCATTGGGGGAGGCGCCCACGATTGCGATCGATTTCGCCTTGCGCAGGATGTCGAGGCGTTCGCGCGCACTCGGGCCGACCCAGGTGCGCTGCGAGCGCAGGAGCTTCGCGAGCGGGGAGCTCGCGGGGATCTCGCACGTAAGTCCGTTGGCGAGGTGCGTGGTCTGCGTCTCGGTGTTCTCAGCGATCGACATTCTCAGCCCTTCGTCGCAGCGGCAAGTGCCTGGTCGAGATCATCAACGATGTCCTCGGGGTCCTCTATTCCCACGCTGATGCGCACGACGCCCGGGAGCACACCCGCGTCGAGCAACTGCTGCTCGGTCAGCTGGGCGTGGGTCGTCGATGCGGGGTGGATGACGAGAGTCTTTGCATCCCCGATGTTCGCGAGGTGGCTCGCGAGATTCACCGACTCGATGAACTTCTGCCCGACCTCGCGGCCACCCTTGACGACGAACGAGAACACGGAACCGGGACCCTTGGGGAGGTATTTCTGCGCGCGCTCGAAGTGCGGATGTTCGGGCAGCCCCGCCCAGAACACTCTCTCGATGCGCGGGTCGGCGTCGAGCCACTCCGCGACGATACGGGCGTTGTCGACGTGCGCCTGCATGCGGAACGGCAGCGTCTCGACGCCTTGGGCGAGTAGCCACGCCGAGTGCGGGGCGAGCGTCGGGCCGATGTCGCGCAGTTGCTCGGCGCGCAGGCGCGTGAGGAAGGCGTACTCGCCGAAGTTACCGTGCCAGTTGAGCCCGCCGTACGACGGCACCGGCTGGTCGAAGAGCGGGAAGTGCTCGTTGGCCCAGTGGAATCGTCCCGACTCGACGACGACTCCACCGAGCGTCGTGCCCGCGCCGCCCAAGAATTTCGTTGCGGAGTGCACGACGACGTCGGCTCCCCACTCGATTGGACGGTTGAGGTACGGCGTGGCGACGGTCGAGTCGATGATGAGGGGAATGTGGTGCGCGTGCGCGACCTCGGCGAGACCTTCGATGTCGGCGATCTCGCCCGAGGGGTTCGCGATCGTCTCCGCGAAGATGAGTTTTGTCTTGTCGGTGATCGCCGCGGCGTAGTCGGCGGGGTCGGAGCTGCGCACGAACGTGGTGTCGACGCCGAACCGGCGCAGGGTCACGTCGAGTTGGGTGATCGAGCCGCCGTACAGGTTGGCGGAGGAGACGATGTGGTCGCCCGAGCCGACCAGGGAGGCAAAGGTGATGAACTGCGCGCCGAGACCGCTCGCGGTCGCGACGGCTCCGAGCGCGCCCTCGAGCGACGCCACGCGCTCCTCGAAGCTCGCGACGGTCGGGTTGGCCAGGCGGGAGTAGATGTTGCCGTACTTCTGTAGCGCGAATCGGGCCGCGGCGTCCGCGGTGTCATCAAAGACGAAGGCGCTCGACTGGTAGATCGGCAGTGCACGAGCGCCCGTCACCGCGTCGGGGATGTTGCCCGCGTGGATCGCTCTCGTTCGAAATCCGTACTCCCTGTCAGCCATCCGCTCAGGCTACCCGGCGAGGCGAGACGGATGATGCGAGCCGACGTAACACAGCGTCAACTAACCCGCGACGCGAGCTGCCGCGCTCCCTCGTCATCCTCGTCGTCATCGGACTTGTGCGGAGGAGCCCAGAACCGAAAGTAGAGGTACAGCCCAACCGCGACGACCGCGAACCCGATGAGGATGACGAGCCAGATGCCGAGCGAACCGTCGAGACGACCCCACGAGGCAGGCAGCACGATCAGTACGAAGGCCAGGGCGGCGAAGGCGTACACGCCGGCCCAGAGCGGTTTCGAGAACTCGAATAGCGTTTGGCCGTCGAGGAATCTCACCGGGAGCAGTCCGATGAACAGGGCGGTGAGGCCTTCGACCGTCACCACGACGAGTGTGTCGAACGCCAACGCCATGCCGAACGAGTTCGGCGCGATCGTGATCGACAGCACGCTGTATACGATCCATGCGACGATCGCGAACGCAAAGACGACCCCCGCGTTAACCAGCGTGATCTTGGCGCGCTGGGCAACCGTGGTCGACCCCACGACGGCGACGCCGAGGAGCAGCCCCAGCAGGAATCCGGGGGAGAAGTCGAGCAGCCGTGTGAGCACAACGCCGATAACGGTCAAGATGAGGCCGAGAGGCTTGAGCTCCATGCGGGTAGCCAGTCCCCAGCGCCGGCGGATGATCGCCCCCGCGATCACGCTCGCGAGGTATCCCAGCACGAAGAGGGCCAGTGCGCACGCGAGTACGACGCGCAGGCTCGTGATGTCGAACCCGAAACCGGGGTCCGCAAACCCAAAGATGATGGACGCTGTCACGATCAGGAGGATGCTTCCGAGAAGCGGACGCGCGCGCATCCACGTCATGAATCGTTGCCACCAGGGTGCACGAACGGCAGGCAGCAAGCCCGCGAATCGGTGGTATTCCTCTGAGATCGTCGTATTCAGCAGCTCGGCGGGGAAGGCGACGAGCAGGATCAGCACGAAGCCCGCGACGGCAGCGCTTCCGATCACGAGCGGGTTCGTAAAGATCGACCATGCTGTCTCAATCGACCGCGTGAACGACGAGGGAGCGGCGGGGTCGTTGCGGTCGGATCCGACGGCACCCGGGGGAGCGACGAAGGGTTTTTCGTGGACGGGCTCGCCCGCCTGTTTGGGCGGGATCCGAACCGTGACGGCCTGCTCCTGCACCGAGGGTGGGCCCTCGAGCGGAGTCACCGTGACCACGAACTTATGCGGGCCTATCTCCGCGTCTTCGGGGATCGTCACTTGCATCGCGAACGACCCATCCGGCTTCACGAGCGTCTCGCCGAGCACGACGGGTGTCGAGTGGAACTCGACCTCGACGGCGGCACCGACGGGAAGCCCCGCGGCATTGAGCTCGGTCGAGTCTCCGGGAGCGAACTCGGTTCCCCCGACTCCGAATGAGAAGTTCCACGCGAGCAGGGCGGGGGGAGCGGGTGGGGCGCTCGGCGTGGAGGCTGGCGCAAGAATCGTCAGCGAGAGGGTCACGGGTGGGGCACCTGCCGTTGACCGGTTGCCCGCCAGGTCGTTCTGGGCGACACCGAACCCGTAGGTACGGCCGACTGTCAGGCTCGCCGAACTCGTGCACTGCCATTGACCAGAGCCGTTGGCGTAGACGGTGCCCTCGACGCATCCGGCGAGTGCGCCATCACGCCAGACCTCGACTCGGGCGCCAGGTTCGCTCGTGCCCCTCAGCACGGGCCGTTGCGAGGTCGTCGTCATACCGGGCTGCGTGATGACGGGTGCATCGGGCGCCACGGTGTCGATCGTGAACGTGAACTCACCGCTCGCGATCCCGTTGCCCGGGGACGCATTGACGAACCATTGGTAGGTGCCGTCGACGATGGGACCGGAGGTGCACGACCACGCACCCGCGACGACCGCGCTACCGCACACCGCAACCGCGGGGGCCACGAGTCTGGCCTGAACGTTCGCGCCATACGCGGCTGTACCCGCGAACGTCGGTGTGTTGTCATTCGTGTACGTGCCGTCGGCGGGCGACACCAGAACCGGGGGCGGCTCCACCTGAATGGTGATCGACGGGCTCAACGGCGATGACGCGCCCGTCGTGAATTCGCTGTTCGCGGTGGCGGCGATGTAGTTGGTGCCGAGCGGCAGGGAACCAGACGGTGATGGGCAGAACCACACGGTGGCGAGCGGATTCTGCGGCACGGTGCAGTACAGACTCCAGGTCACGTTGTCGGGCGACGAGAAGACGAGGATCTGGCCGATATCGAGTGCGCTGTTGCCCTGCACCTCGGGACTACCCGGCCCTGTCGCAACGAACGGGTACGGGTCCACGGTCGGCGCGGGCGGTGGGTCGATCGTGAGGTTCTGGTCGGGGGTTACTGTCTGGAAGGCGACATCGAAGTCGATCGTTTCGGTGATCGCGTACGTGACGTGCACGCCTTGGTCGAGGGGGATCGTCGTGCATGACCAGTTGCCGGCCACGTCGATGGGGCTCGAGCAGAGCGTGCCGAGAATGTTGTCGAACACGATCGCGGTACCGCGGGATGGGCCGCTACCCGTGTAGGTGACCGTGGCATCAGCGGTGTTCGCTCCGGGAGCCGGTGACGTGATCAGTCCCGCCTGCTGTCCGCCGATCTGGTAGCTCGTGGTCGCGCTGTATCCGCTCTGCAGCGCATTGAGGGAGTCGAAGGCGTACGAGCGGAAGGTGTAGTCGCCGTAGACAAGAGGCGCGCCCGCGCATGCCCAGCCTTCTGCGGGGCTGTTCTCCGCCGCGAGTATCGTGTCGGTGCAGTACGGGGCGAACGGTCCGCCGTCCGACACCTCGACCCGGATTTCGACCTCGTCACCAGTCGAGTTGTCGTATTCCCCCTGAATGGTCGGTGCCACGTTTGTCGACGTGCCACCCAGGTTGTAGAGCGTGGGCACGTTCGCGACCGCTGTGGCGGGCATCGTGATGACGAGCGTCGAGGCACCGACGAGCGCAACGGCGACGGCAGCTGCGGCGATGCGCGATCTCTTCACGGGGTCCTCGAGTGCGGGGGAACGAGGTGATGCGGCGAAGCCTCAATATAACGCCTGCACTATCGCAGTGGAATGCCTGATCAGCGCCAGCTGTCGAGCCACCAGTGCACGCGCAGGTACGCGTAGTCCACTTGCATGCCGGTCCAGAGCGGCCAGTAGAACACGCTCACGAGCACGGCAATCCCCAGGAAGATGGCGACCACGCGAATCCCGCTCACCCGTCTCCACGATTCGTCGGTGCGGGTGCCGAGGATGAGCCCGATGACGAACGTGAGGGCGAGCAGCATGTAGGGCTCGAACGCGATCGTGTAGAACTGGAAGACCGTGCGGCCCAGGTAGAGCATCCAGGGCAGGTAGCCCGCGACCATCCCCATGAGGATGAAGCCGACCTTCCACTCTCGCCATCTGATCAGTCGGTAGACGAGGTAGAGCACCGCCGCCGTCGAGGCCCACCAGATGATCGGGTTGGCAATCCCCGCGATGGATGCCCCGCACGCGTCGAACTGACACCCGTTGTCCCCGAAAGACGAGCCCTGGTACCACATGCTCGTCGGGCGCAGCATGAGCAGCCACGTGAGCGGGTTGGCCTGGTAGCCGTGGGGGCGATTCTCACCCACGTGATAGTCGTACACCGAAACCTGAAAGTGCCAGAAGCTCTGCCACGTCGTCGGTACCCAGGCGAGTGCACCCGCCCAGGCGTTGTCGCCCTCGGTCGCCCACTGCCGGTAGTAGCCGTTGTCGGTGACGAACCAACCCGTCCACGACGCGAGGTACACGGCAAGGGCGATGGGCACGGTGAGCAGGAACGAGATCGGCGCTTGCTTGAACACCGTTCCGGTCAGCCAGAACGGAATACCCGCACGTCGGCGTGCGATCGCGTCGACGACGAGGGTGTAGATGGCGAAGGCGGCGAGAAAGTAGAGGCCGCTCCATTTCACGGCGGCTGCCGCGCCGAACGCCACGCCCGCGGCGATCAACCAGGGGCGCCACCACAGGCCGGGACCCCAGTCGATGGGTCGCCCGGAACTCTCCCTCGCGTGCATCCACGCTGCCAAACGCACAGCACTCCACTGGCGATCGAGGAGGATCGCACCGAAGCCGAGCAAAGCGAAGACCATGACGTAGTTGTCGAGCAGGGCGACTCGACTCATCACGATCGCGTTGCCCTCGATCGCCATGAGAAAGCCGGCGATCGTCGCCAAGAGCAGCGAACCGAAGAGCTTCTTGGCGACGAGCATGATGAGCACGACCGCGAGGATGCCCACGACCGCAGTCGATACGCGCCAACCGAATGAGTTGTCCGGTCCGAATGCGGCCATGCCGAGCGCGATCATCCACTTGGCTAGTGGCGGGTGCACAACAAAAGAAGGATCGTTTAAGAAGATGTCGGTCTGCCCGCCCGCGAAAAGCGTGTCCGCCTCGGCGGGCCAGGCGCTCTCGTACCCGTTGTGGAAGAGCGACCACGCATCCTTCACGTAGAAGGTCTCGTCGAAGACGAGGGTGTGCGGCAAGGCGAGATTCCAGAGTCGGGTCACCGCGGCGATGATGACCACAATGACTGGCCCGGCCCACCGCAGGAGACGGTGAGTGAGCGGCCTCCGCGAGTCCCACCAGTCATCGAGTCGCGACCCGATGGGTTCCTCGCCGGGGCCGGGAGAGTTCGGCACCGGCTGCGTGCGAGGCTCGAGCAGCTCGTCGAACTGGCCCGGTGTACTCACCGGCCCATGCTACGTGCTGGAAGAATGAGCGACGTGATCATCCTCGCGGCGACGCCCATCGGCAATCTCGGCGACGCGTCGGCGAGGCTCGTGGAGGCGCTCGGCAACGCGGAGGTCATCGCGAGCGAGGACACCCGCACGACCATCCACCTTATGAGGGCGCTCGGTATCGATAACCGTCCGCGGCTCATCGCTCTGCACGAACACAACGAGTCGACCAAAGCGGCGGAGATCGTCGAGCTTGCACGCGAAGCCGACGTCCTCGTGCTGAGCGACGCAGGGATGCCCGCCATCAGCGACCCCGGGTTCCCGCTCGTCGCCGCTGCTGCGGCCGCGGGGGTCACCGTGACCGCCCTGCCTGGTCCGAGTGCGGTACTGACGGCGCTCGCCGTGAGCGGCCTACCGACCGACCGCTTCACCTTCGAGGGTTTCGTGCCACGCAAGTCTCGCGTGGCGTACTTCCGCGCGCTCGCACGAGAGGCCCGCACCATGGTCTTCTTCGAGTCTCCGAACCGATTGCCCGCGACACTCGCCGACCTTGTCGAGTCGCTCGGCGCAGATCGCCGTGTCGTCGTGTGCCGCGAGCTCACGAAGTTGCACGAGGAGGTCGTGCGCGGATCAGCCGCCGAGGTCGCGCAGCACTTTGCGGGGGGTGCTCGCGGCGAAATCTGCATCGTCATCGAGGGAGCCGCGCCCGCGGCATCCGATCTGCCCACCGCGATCACGCAGGTGCTCGCCCTCGTCGCCGACGGCGCAAAACTCAAGGATGCTGCGGCCGAGGTCGCCGAGGCGACGGGCCTCTCCAAGCGCGACCTCTACGAGGGGACGCTGGCCGCACGCGCGTAACAGTTGCCGCACGGTCCGTAGACTGAATGGATGGCCGCCGAACATCATTCACAGTCATCACAGGCCTTCTACATCACGACGCCCATCTTTTACGTCAACGATGTTCCCCACATCGGTCACGCGTACACCGAGGTCGCGGCGGACGTTCTCGCCCGCTGGCACCGCCAGCGGGGCGACGACACCTGGCTGCTCACGGGCACCGACGAACACGGGCAGAAGATTCTGCGCACCGCCGTCGCGAACGACACCTCACCGCAGGCCTGGGCGGACAACCTCGTGGATACGGCCTGGAAGCCGCTTCTGGAGACCATCGACATTCGCAACGACGACTTCATCCGGACCACCGAGCCGCGTCACGAGAAGGCCGTCGCGACCTTCCTCCAGCGCCTCTATGACGATGGTCACATCTACTCGGGTGAGTACGAGGGTTACTACTGCGTGGGGTGTGAGGAGTACAAGCAGCTCGACGACCTCATGGAGACCGAGGACGGCGACTTCGCGGGGCAGCTCGTGTGCAAGATCCACGGTCGCCCGGTCGAGATCCTCAAGGAGAAGAACTACTTCTTTCGCATGAGCGCGTTCGAGAAGCCGCTCCTCGACCTCTACGAGAACACCCCCGGTTTCGTTCAGCCCGCGAGCGTGCGCAACGAGATCGTGCAGTTCGTGAAACAAAATCTGGCCGACCTGTCGATCTCGCGGTCGAGCTTCGACTGGGGCATCAAGGTGCCGTGGGACGAGTCGCACGTCGTGTACGTATGGTTCGACGCACTGCTCAACTACATCACGGCCATCGGGTACGGCACCGACGACGAGAACTTCGAGCGGCGCTGGCCCGCCGTGCACATCGTGGGTAAGGACATCGCCCGATTCCACGCCGTCATTTGGCCTGCCATGCTCATGGCCGCGGGACTCGAGGTGCCGCGCACGGTCT
>CAYZHZ010000059.1:2144-16156 GCA_964477625.1 uncultured Salinibacterium sp. | reverse complement strand
GACGGCGTCGAAGCCCACCTGCAGAAACTTCTCGCCGAACAGATCGAGCTGCTCGGTGACGGGTATCGGTTGGTGCGCCGCGAGTACATGACGGCGATCGGACCCGTGGACATCCTCGCGACGGATGCCGAGGGCCGCAGCGTCGCCGTCGAGATCAAGCGTCGCGGCGACATCGACGGGGTCGAGCAGCTCACGCGCTACCTCGAGCTCATGAACCGCGACCCGCTGCTCGCGCCGGTCGCGGGAGTCTTCGCCGCGCAGGAGATCAAGCCGCAGGCCCGCACGTTGGCCCACGACCGCGGCATCCGCTGTCTTCTCCTCGATTACGACGCGATGCGCGGTCTCGACGATGCAGACTCCCGACTTTTCTGAAGTCGCGCGCGGTTAGGCTTGCGCGGTGAGTTCCGACTTCTCGTGCATCCTGTTCGACCTCGATGGCACGATCGTCGATTCCGCTCCCGGCATCACGGCAACGCTCGCCTACACGTTCGAGCAGCTGGGCCTGCCTGTCCCGTCTGCGGCTGAGCTGGTTGCGTACGTCGGCCCACCGCTGCTCGATTCCTTCCGCGAGCGCGCGGGTTTCTCCGCCGAGGGCGCGCAGGAGGCGTTGGCGATCTACCGAGGCGAGTACTTGCGCACGGGCGTCTTCAACGCGACCCTGTACCCCGGCGTGCTGGAGGTGCTCGACGCCATCCACCGTTCCGACATTCCGCTGTCGCTCGCGACGTCGAAGCCGGAGTTTCCCGCCAAGCTCATCCTCGAGCACTTCAAGCTCTTGAGCTTCTTCGATGTCGTCACGGGCGCGAGCGACGATGAGGTGCGCAGCGCGAAGGCCGATGTGGTCGCGGAGGCACTCGACCGGCTGGTCGCGTTCGGATCCGACATCACGCGTCCGGTACTCGTGGGCGACCGTCACCACGACGTGCTGGGTGCGGCCGAGCATGACGTGCCTACCGTTTTCGTGCGCTGGGGGTACGGCGCACCCGCGGAGGAGGTCGGCTCGATCGCGGTTGTCGACACTCCGGCCCAGCTGCAGCGTCGCCTCCTCGGTGGTTGAGGAGCGCCGCAGGCGGCGTATCGAAACCCCGGTGGTTGAGCAGGCCGAAGGCCGTATCGAAACCTAGACCGGGCAGTGCATTCGGGTGGAGTGCCGATCCTGGCTGCGCTCGAAGGTGTGGGCATCCATCGCCTGACCGCACAGCGGGCACGGCTTGGGACCAGTCGGGGGCAGCGGCTCTTCGCCGAACGGGCCGAGCTGCGCCGGCCCCATGAACGGGAAAACAGCTCGATTGAGCTTCTCCCACCATCTGCGCTTAGTTTCTTCGGCCACGAATCGATAGTACACTAACTAAATGGATGATGACCCCCTCGCCCTTGACCGCCAGGTGTGCTTCGCCCTCGCCGCCGCCAGCCGCAGCGTCATCGGCGTCTATCGCCCCGTGCTCGAGCCGATGGGCCTCACCCACCCCCAATACCTCGTGATGCTCGCGCTCTGGGAGCGCAGCCCCCGCACCGCCCGGGATATCTCCCACGCCCTCCATCTCGAACCCCCGACCCTGTCGCCCCTGCTCAAGCGCCTCGAATCCGCCGGGCTCATCACCCGCACCCGCAACCCGCGCGACGAGCGCGCCCTCGACGTCGATCTCACCGAGGCGGGCCACGCGCTGCGGGCGCGGGCAGAGCAGGTGCCGGGCAAGATCGTGGAGCGCCTCGGGATGTCGATCCCCGAGCTCGAGCGAATCCGTGACGGCCTCACGAGCCTGCTCGCCGCCACCGGTGGTCGAGCGGACTCGCCCGGTGGTCGAGCGGACTCGCCCGGTGGTCGAGCGGACTCGCCCGGTGGTCGAGCGGAGTCGAGACCCGACTAGCGAAGGCGAGCAATCCCCGCCACACTGCTGGCATGGGATCAGCGTTGACAACCATCGGATTGCCCGTCGCCCTCGGCATCATCATGTTCGGCCTCGGCCTGAGCCTGACGCTCGGGGACTTCGCGAGAATTGCGAAGCATCCCAAAGCGGTGGTCATCGCGCTCGTCTGCCAGATCATCCTGCTGCCCGCGGTGTGCTTCGGGCTCGTCATCCTCTTCAATCTCCCGCCCGTGCTCGCGGTCGGAATGATGCTGCTCTCGGCAAGCCCCGGCGGCACCACCGCCAACCTCTACAGCCACCTGTTCCGCGGTGACATCGCGCTCAACATCAGTCTCACGGCGATCAACTCGGTCATCTCGGTGCTCACGCTCCCGCTCATCGTGAACCTGTCGATCGCGTACTTCCAGCCCGGTGACGGCCAGCTCGGCATCGACTTCGTCGAAGCACTCAAGGTTTTCGCGATCGTGCTCGTGCCCGTCGCGCTCGGCATGCTCGTGCGCCGCGCAAACTCGAAGTTCGCCGACCGCATGGACAGGCCCGTGCGCATCGCGTCGGTCATCATCCTCGTGATCGTCATCGCGGGAGCCGTCGTTGCCAACCTCACGCCACTCATGGAGAACTTCGCCGCGCTCGCGGGAGTCACTATCGTGTTCTGTCTCGTGAGCCTCACCCTCGGTTTTCTCATCCCGAGGCTGCTCAAGGTGAGCCGCGAGCAGTCCATCGCGAGCTCGTTCGAGATCGGCATCCACAATGCGACGCTCGCGATCGTCATCGCGCAGACGGCCCTCAACAACTTCGAGATGTCGCTGCCCGGCGCGGTCTACGGCGTGCTGATGTTCTTCATCGCCGCGGCCTTCGGCTTCGTGATCCGCGGCCGCAAGTCGGCTGCGACCCCGGCGGCCCAGTAGCGACCGAAGGCCGCGTATCGAAACCACTCGACGGCGAGGTTTCGCTCCCCACCACACGGCCGTCACGTCGCTGCGCGACGCGCCGGAACCGGTCGCGTGGGCCCACGCGCTGCGCGCTACTCAACCACCGTTACCGCGCGAGGCGCTCCACGACCGCGCCGTACACACGAGGCAGCGCGACCGCCGTCGGCACGATCCCCGCGCGCAGCGGGGAGGTCGCCGCGCGTACGAGACCCGAGGTGAGCAGACGAAAGTCCCGGGTCACCCGCCGCCACTCCGCGTCGTAGGCCGGTCCGCCGGTGATCGCCGCGACAGCCGCCCGCGCCTCGTCGAATCCGAGCCGCAGACCCTCGCCCGTGATGGCGTCCACATATCCCGAGGCGTCCCCCACGAGCAGCACACGACCCGCGGATGGTGCGGCCGCCCGCTGCCGGAACGGGCCGGCACCCCGCACCGGGGTGGCTGGCGCCGCATCATCCAGTCGCGCAGCCAGTTGCGGCAGTGACGCGAGCACCGCGTCGAAGTCGGTGCGGCGCTCCCCCAGCACCGCGATTCCCACGAGTCCCGGCTCGACGGGAGTCACGTAGACCTCGGCCGACCGAGCCCAGTGCACCTCGATGAGTTCGTCCCACGGCTCGACGTGGAAGTGCCGCCTCAACCCGAAGCGCCCCGACCCGCGCACCGTGCGGTCGAGGCCCACGAGCCGACGAACCGTGGAGTGCAGACCGTCGGCGGCGATCATCCACGATGCCCGGATGCCCGCCGCCGCCACGCCCGCGCCATCCTGTGAGACCTGCTCGACCTTGCCCGCCACCCGCTCGACACCGAGTTCCGCGGCTCGAGCGGCGAGCGCCGTGTGCAGTGTCGTACGCCGCACGCCCCGTCCGGCACCCGAGGCGAAGAGGTGATCGACGCGTCGTCGACCCTGCCGGTACGACACTCCCCGCAATGGCATCCCCTGGGGCTCGACGCCGAGTCGAACCAGTAGGGGCAGCGCGCCCGGCATGAGGCCCTCGCCGCAGGCCTTGTCGATGGTGCCGTCGCGCGGGTCGACGAGCACGACCGAGAGTCCGGCCATCCGTGCCTCGATAGCCGCGGCGAGACCCACCGGACCTGCGCCGACGACGAGCACATCGGCATCCGTGTGCGTCGAAGACGCGCTCATCGCAGCTCGCGAAGGGCCCGGTTCTCGACGGGGAGGCGGAACCCCAGCAGCAACACGGCGTTGAGCACCGTGAACGCGATCGCGGTGATCCACGCGGTGTGCACGAGCGGAAGCGCGATCCCCTCGATGACGACAATCCAGTAGTTGGGGTGACGGAACCAGCGGTACAGGCCGCGGCTCGTGACGCGCGTGGCCCCCGGAACGACGATCACGCGCGTGTTCCACTGCTCGCCGAGAGACCGAATGATCCAGTAGCGACCCACCTGGCAGAGGATCGCGATCGCAAGCATGGGCCATCCGAGCAGCGGGATGAACGGACGACCGAGCAGCCACACCTCGGCGATGCACGCGGCAAGCAGTCCGGTGTGCAGCACGACCATCCACGGAAAATGCCGCTGGCCGTACTCGCGACCGCCGCGCGCGAAGGCGCGACCGGCGTTACGGCGCGAGATGACCAGCTCGACGAGACGCTCGAATCCCGTCAGAACGATGAAGACGGTGTAGAGGGCGGCGCTCACGACCACTCCAACAACACGAACTCGGCGCTCACGCCGGGGCCGAGGGCGAACAGCAGGCCCGTTGCCGCGGCGGGCTGGCCGGCTGCCATCACGTCGGCGAGTACGTGCAGCACTGCCGACGACGACAGGTTGCCGACACGGTCGAGCGAGGCCCAGCTGGCGGCGAACACCTCGGGGGGCAGGTCGAGGGAGTGCGCGAACGCGTCGAGCACCCGCGGGCCGCCGGGGTGAGCCACCCAGGCATCGACACCGTCGATCGTGAGCGAGTTGTCGGCAAGGAACGCCGCGACCTCCAGGGGAAAGTGCCGCTCGATCACGTCGGCGACTCCCGCGGTGAGCACGATCTCGAAGCCTGTGCCCCCGACGTGCCACCCGATCACATCGGTCGTGTCGGGGTAGAACGAACTGCGCGTGTCGACGATGCGGATGCCCGGCTCGGGCCGATCGTCACCGACGAGCACGACGGCCGTCGCCCCGTCGCCGAACAGCCCGGTCGCGACGAAATTGGCGACCGTCTCGTCGTCGCGCTGCAGGGTGAGCGAGCACAGCTCGACGCTCAACAACACGCCCACCTGACGCGGATGGCCGACCAGATAGTCGTTCACGCGAGCAAGTCCCGCGGCTCCCCCGACGCAGCCGAGTCCGAACGACGGTAGGCGCTTCACGTCGGGACGCAACCCCAGTCGTTGCACGAGCAGCGCGTCCACCGACGGGGCCGAAATGCCGGTGACTGACGTGAACATGACGAAGTCGACGTCGAGGGGGGTGAGGCCCGCATCATCCAACGCCGTTCTCAGGGCTCGTTCGGCGAGATCGGTGGCCACCTGGATGAACAGGTCGTTCGTCTCGCGAAAGTCGCCGAGCGTGCGATACCGCTCGATTTCGAGCGCCGTGTGCCTCGTTGCGATGCCACTCGCGGCGTGCATGCGCTCGAGCACGGCGCGGCGGGCGGGCGCGTGGGAGATGAGTGGGGCGAGTTCCGCGGTGATCTCGGACTGCGTGTACGAGAACTCCGGCAGTACGGGCGCCACCGCCGCGATGCGGGTCATTTGCCGACCGTAGCACTCCCCGCCGGGTGCGCTACTGCCTTGACAGCGCGCGCGAAAGAACTAGCGTCCGTCGCCGCCCAGCACGTTGCCACCCGCGGGCGCAGGCACAACCTTGATCGTGAACTCGAGCGGCTGGATGCCCCCCTGTGCGTTCGTGAGCGTGACCTCGGTCTCGCCGACCTTGAGCGGCTTGAAACCCGGGTTGAAGGTGGCTGAGCCGTCGTCGCGGCCCTGGATGAACTCGACGACCGACGGGTCCGCGATCTCGGCCGTGTAGCTGTCGACGGCGAGGCTCTCGGTGTCGATCGAGATGACCGTAGCCATGTGCACCTCGACGGTCTTGCCCTGCAGGTCATTGACGTTGACCATGACGGGCGGAAGCACCTGACCGGGCGCGCACGCGGCAAGACCGAACGTGGCGGTGAGGGCGAGGGCGGCGGTCGCGAGAACGCGCAGAGTCTTCATGCCGCCAGTATGGGCTGTAGTCCCATTGGGGTACAAGCACCCTTTATAGGGGGCGCACGAACTTCACTCGTGGCTCACCCGGTCCGTCATAGTCGACGTACCCGAGCACCCCGTCGAAGTCGGTGTCGCCGCGCATCTCGAACCCCATCGAGACGTGGAACGCTTGCGACCGCCTGTTCCACGGGCCCGTGATCGCCTGCACCTCGGATGCCCCACGCTCCTTCATCATCGCGAAGAAGCGCTCGTACAGATGTTTCGCGATCCCTCCCTGCCGTGCACTCGGACTCACCCCGACGAAGTGGATGTAGGCGACGCGGGGGTCGTCCGGTGAGAGGAAGCCGACGTGGAAGGCCGCGAGTTCGCCGTTCTCGTCCTCGACCACCGCGCTCGTCTCCGTGAAGAACTGCAGGAACAGTCGCGGCAGCATGAGGTGCACGGTCGCGCTGTTCGGGGTGTCCCACCACACCGGGATCGCCTCGATGATGCGGGGGTGATCGGCCTCGACGGGCGTGCGCAGGGAGTATCCGGCGGGCAGTGTCATGGCGGCAGCCTATTCTCGCGGGGGTTTCCGCGGGGGCGCGACGAGTTTCACTTTGCCGGTCGCCGTGCGCTCGATCTTCTCCACGCGTTCGAGGCGCGGCACGGCGTGACGGCCGAGATCGCGGGAAACGTGCGCGAGCACCGTGGGCTCGTCGAAACCCGGCCGCAGCACCACGCGCGCCACGAGGCGGTGCCCGTACTCCTCATCCGGCACCGCACGCACGTGCACATCGGCGACCCCGGGGTGCGCCGCGAGGTAGTCCTCGACGCGCGTGGCGCTGAGGTTCTCGCCGCCGGAGACGATGAGGTCGTCAGACCGACCCGTCAGGAACAGGCGGCCCGCATCATCCAGGTAGCCGCGATCGCCGGTGCGGCGACCGTTGACGTGCACAAGACCGTCGCGGATGCTCACCCGCACGCCCGCGGCGGGGCGGCCGACCGTGCCGGGAGCCTCCGCGAGGTCGGCGGCGGTCGCGATGGTCACGGTGCCGACGGCGGTGGTTCCGAAGAAGTCGACGAGTACGGGCCCGTAGAGCTCGTGCAGTCGCGCGGCGAGGATGGGCGAGAGCCGGCCCGAACCCGAGACGATGCGCCGAGGCGACAGGGATGATGCGGCAGCATGCCCCGCGAGCCGCCACAGTTGAGTCGGCACACCGCTGATCACCCCGGCATCGCGCGCCAGCGCCACCTGCTCGTCGAGTTCGAGACCACCCCCGAGCACCGCGGGAGCCCCCAGCATGAGGCACGCCGTCGTCAGGCTCAGCCCGTGCCCGTGGTGCACCGGCGGCAGCACGAGAACACGTTCACCCTCGCGCAGCCCGATGGCGGCGAGCAGGCTCGAGACGGTGAGCGGGTTGAGCGGGGCGCGCCGGGGCGCTGTCGGTTCGCCCGTCGTGCCCGACGTGAGCAGGATGAGCCGACCGCGACCGCGGTGTGGCTTCGCGATGTCGGAGCCGTCCGGCCCGAGCATGACCGCGTCGGCACCCGCGCGAATCGCGGCCGCCGCGGCGACGAGGGTCTCGCGCCCCGACCGGCTCGTCACCAGAACGCGATCCCCCCGCGCGATCTGGCGTGACGCCGCGGTCACGAGCTCGTCGAGTTCGCGATAGGTCAGCGCTCCGCGGTGATCCACGATGGCGGTGTGGTCGCGCCACCGACGCGCACTCGAGGCGATGACGCCGCTGAGGGTGGCCCGGTGCACGAGCAGGCGGGGCAGCGCCGTGAGGAGACCAGCCCGACGCACATCGTCGAGACTCTCCGCGAGGCCGCGTCGTGCGGTGCTCCTCACCGGCGGCGCCTCACGTATGCGGTGGCGACGCGATCGGTGAGGCCGGGCGCCGCGTCGACCATCGCTCCCCCGAGCCGCACCCACCACGGCGAGATGAGCCGCGGACGATCGACGATCGCCCGACACACCAACTGCGCGGCACCGCGCACGCTCAGGCCCGGTGCCCCCGGGTACGTGGACGCGCTCATCGCCGTGTGCACGAGCGGCAGCCGCAGCGACGACGTCGTCACCCCGCTCGCAGCGAGCTCGGGAGCGACGGCGCGCAACCACGCCTCGAACGCCGACTTCGACGCGCCGTACACCGACCACCCGGGGGCCGGGATCGCCACACTCGTTGACGAGACACTCACCAGCTGGCCGGATCCGCGGTGCATCATCGCCGGCAGCAGACCCAACAGCAGCGCCACGGGACCCAGATAGTTCACCCCGGCGGTGCGGGTCACATCGTGAAAACGGTCGGCGTAGTCCACGAGGTCACGGCGGATCGAGTGGCCAGCGTTCGACACGACAATGTCAGGGATGCCGAGATCGAGGATGCTGCGAGCCGCGGCCGCCGCAGCATCCGTGTCGCGCAGATCGCACACCACGACGTGCGCCTCACCCCCGCGCGCCCGGATCTGTGCCGCCCGTTCTTCGAGGGCCTCCGCCGACCGCGCCAGCAGCACCACTCGCGCTCCCGCGAGCGCGAGCCTCCCGGCAGTCACCGCACCGATGCCGCGCGACGCCCCCGTCACCACGACGAGCTTTCCTGACACGGATGCCCGCAGCCGGGCCGCGCTCGGGCCGACGCCGCGCATGCCGAGCGCCAGCAACGCCGCCCTCGGCCACCGGTTCATGCCCCGACCCTAGCGCTGCGGTGTCGGCCGGGCGGTCTCCCCGCGAATCCCGAACTGCCGGGTTACAGAGTGGGGATGGGTTGCTCGGTGTCGGCATCCATGATTCCGGCCTCGGGCTGAAACTCGTCGATGAGCATGATCGACACGGGCCCACCGTCTGGCAGCGTCGTCTGCACCTCGACCCCCGACAGGAGCGCGTTGGCGTCATCAGCGGTGATGTCGATGCCGTAGACCTCCTCGATCGCGTTCGCATAGGCGCGGTTGTAGGCGAGGATCGCGGCGTAGTTGGCTGAGCGCGCCGACTCGACCGCCGCGCTGTTGATCGCCCCGACGACGACAGCGTTGAGCGCCCACACGATTCCGACCGTGACAGCGGCGGCGATCGCCGTCTGCCGCACCACGACTCTCTGTTCGGTTGCGGCGGCCCGCTGGCGCGACCGCAGCACGAGTAGCACGGTCGCGACCGCGAGGGTGAGGGTTGCGACGAGGATGACGAAGGCGAGCGCCCCGTTCACACCCGCGGGCTCGACGCTCACGGGGTACGGGGGAAGGTCGGGGTTCATCGGCGTGTACTCAGTGCTTCCTCTGCCGAAATCCGCTCGAACCGACGGAAGGGCACCATGCCGATCGGTCCGGGCGGTTCGGTAAGCGAGTGGATGATCTCTCTCACGCTATACGCAACCCACACGCTCACCGCCACGAGCATCGACGGCATGGGCTCGGGGGCCGTGCACGCCATCCACCACGCACCGTCACCCCACGTGATGACGGTCGTGGCGCCGCGTTGAGTGCGCTCGAATCCGGGAGGCAGCGTTGCACGCTCGAGCGCGAGCGGGTGCCTCCAGGTGATGCCCGGAGTCATCGCGTAGAGCGGCGCACTTCGCGTCGCATCCGCGACGATCGCGTGCAGACTGTTCGTCGTCCACATCTCGAGGGGCTCGCGGTGGGGCATCCAGTCCATGGCGGCGAAGCTACCGTCATCGCGCACCAGCGCACCGCGCTCATGCCTGCGGTCGCCCATGACGCGGTACTCCCGCTCGGTGTCGACCGAGAGGTGGCCCTCGTACGACTCGGCGGCGCTGGGGTAGAGGGCGGCAACCTCTCTTGGCAGCAGGCGTTTCGGGCAGCGCCAGCACTCACTCGCGCCGCCCTCAAGCATGGCCCCGCACTCGGCACACACGCGGTGCAGCAGGCAGGCGGCCTCGCCACCCTCGGCGTCGTCCCCGTTCATCCACCCAGCGTACGGAAAGTGGATGCCCTCACTCGCGCCATTTCGCCCCCTCCGCTCGCGGAAACGGGCGGTTTCGCGCGAACGAAACGCAGAAAGACCGCCCCGAAGGACGGCCTTTTGTATTCGGTGCGCGAGGGGGGACTTGACGCCCCACCCAGCCGCCGGCCTGTTGCAAGACAACAGTCCGGACTGCGGGGCGGGGACCCCAGACCGTTCAAGGCGACGCCCGCGGGCATCGAATACAAAAGGCCGCCCCGAAGGACGGCCTTTTGTATTCGGTGCGCGAGGGGGGACTTGAACCCCCATGCCCTTACGGGCACACGGACCTGAACCGTGCGCGTCTGCCAATTTCGCCACTCGCGCGTACCGCAGCGAGATTATCACGCGATACAGCCGCTCCGAGCATCCGATGTCACGCCAACAGGCCCCTCACAAGCCCAGCGGCTAACATCGTGTTGCACCGTCTCTAGAGAACTGGGGAGAGTCTTGGGCCTGTTAGACAACTTCGAGAGGGGTCTCGAGCGCGCCGTCAACGGCGCTTTCGCGAAGACCTTCAAGAGTGGTCTGCAGCCGGTCGAGATCACCGCGGCCCTTCGACGCGAGCTCGACACCAAGGCGGCGGTGGTCGCGCGCGACCGCATCCTGGTTCCCAACAAGTTCGTCGTACGCCTCAGCCGCAGCGACTACGAGCGGATGACCGGACTCGGCCAGACCCTCCTCGACGAGCTCACCCAACTTGTGCAGTCCCACGCGGCCGCCCAGCATTACTCGTTCCCCGGCGGCATCTCCATCTCGCTCGCCGAAGACCCGCGACTCAGCCAGGGCATGATCGACATCGAGTCGGTCAACGTCAAAGGCACCGTCTCGTGGACTCCCGTGCTCGACATCGCCGGCAAGCGCTACCCGATCACGAGATCGCACACGATCATCGGCCGGGGAAGCGACGCCGACATCACCGTCGACGACTCCGGCATCTCCCGCAAGCACGTCGAGATCCTGTGGGACGGCACCCGCGCTCAGGTCAACGACCTGGGCTCCACGAACGGGTCGCAGCTCAACGGCCAACCCGTCGCAAAAGCGCCACTCGCGCCAGATTCCGTCATCGACATCGGTCGAACGCGTATCGTCTTCCGAGTGCTCGCCCAGTCGTCCGACGTCGATCAGTTCGCCGATCTGCGCAACGAACCGCGCGATCCGGGTACGACCGTAATGCCGAGCGGGTTCTAGTGGGCGAACTCACTCTGCTGCTGCTGCGGGTCGCGTTCCTCGCGATTCTGTGGTTCTTCGTCTTCGCGATCGTCTACGCGCTGCGCTCCGACCTCTTCGGTCAGAAGGTGCGGCGGATGCCCGCGCCGGTCGTTGCCTCGACGCCCTACGCGACCGCGCCGGCGCCGTCCCCGAGTGCACCACCCGCACCGAAGCCGGCGATGCAGCCACAGGCCGGATCGCTCGGAGCCCGTCACCTCGTCATCACCTCGGGGGCCAAGGAGGGCCTGGAAATCGATCTTCCCGAGGAGGTGCTCACGATCGGTCGCTCGAGCGAATCGGGCCTCGTCATTCGGGACGACTACACCTCCACCCACCACGCCCGCCTCCTGCTGTGGAACGACGGCTGGGTTATCCAGGACCTAGACTCGACCAACGGTACGTATCTCGACGGCGTGCGGGTCATCGTCCCCACCAACGTGCCGTTGAACACGCCGGTCAAGATCGGTACGACGAGCTTCGAACTGCGGCGGTAGGTGAATGGCCACTACGGGCAAGAGTGCGGCTGTCAGCCACGTCGGCAAGATCCGCGCCAACAACCAGGACTCTGGCTACGCGGGCAACTACCTCTTCGTCGTCGCGGACGGCATGGGTGGCCACGCCGGCGGTGACGTCGCCTCCGCCATCGCGGTGAACCGCATCGCCGAGACCGACCGTCTCTACACCTCCCCCAATGACGCCGAATTCGCGTTGCACTCCGCCCTCCTCGCCGCCAATTCGCTGCTCGCCGAGACGGTATTCGAGCATGGCGAACTCACGGGCATGGGCACGACGGTCAGCGGCATCCTGCGTGTCGGCGATCACGTCGCGATCGCCCACATCGGCGATTCCCGCATCTACCTCTTTCGTGACGGCACGCTCGAACAGGTCTCGAACGACCACACCTTCGTTCAGCGGCTCGTCGACAGCGGTCGCATCACCCCCGAGGAGGCGGCGGTGCACCCGCGGCGCTCCGTGCTCATGCGAGTGCTCGGCGATGTCGACGCGAGCCCCGAGATCGACACAACCGTCATGCGTACGAAGCCCGGCGATCGTTGGCTCATCTGCTCCGACGGTCTCAGCAGTTACGTCGCCGAAGACAAGATCTCGACGGTGCTGCAGACGGTCGCTTCGGCGGATGCTGCGGCCGACCGTCTCGTCAAGGAGAGCCTCGACCAGGGGGCGCCCGACAACGTGACGGTGGTACTCGTCGACATCGACGAGACCGGGGACTCGGGTCACCACCCGCCCCTCACGGTGGGATCGGCGGCCTCGCCCCTGCAGTTCGAGGCGGACAGCGCGCGGCGCAGCATCCGGCTTCCCAGCCTTCTGCTGCACCCCCTCAAGGCGACGCAGACCGACGACAGCCACTTCGAGCCGGAGTCAGATGAGTACCTCAACGCGCTCATCGCGGAGGACCGCCGCCGTGTGCGCCGCCGCCGCGCGACGTGGCTCGTGTTCCTCGCCCTCGCGATCGGCGCGATCGTCACGGCGCTCGTGCTGGGCTACCAGTTCACGCAGCGGCACTACTACATCGGTGAGAACAACGGCACCGTCGCGATCTACCAGGGCGTGCAGCAGGACATCGGCCCCTTCAAGCTCTCCCACGTTTACGAGGCCACCACCATTCGCCTCGATGAACTTCCCGCCTACCAGCGTGCGAGCGTCGAGGCGACCATCAACGCCGACACCCTCGAGGCGGCACACCGAATAGTGGACCAGTTGTCGGATGCCCGAACACCCTGACGCGGGCGCGCGCGCGACGTTCACCTCGAGCATCCGGCTGAAGCTCCGGGTGCCTGCTCGGCTGCGCAACCTCGAGCTCGTACTGCTGATTTTCGCGATCGCCATCGACATCGGGGCCGTCGTGCTCGTGCAGCTCGGCGCGCTCAACCAGCTCGACACGACCGTCATCGCCCTCACGGGCATCCTCGGAATCTTCGTGCTCGTCATGCACTTCACCCTGCGCATCGTGGCACCCGACGCCGACCCGCTCATCCTGCCGATCATCACCCTGCTCAACGGCCTGGGCGTCGCGATGATCTACCGCATCGACCTCTACTACAAGCTCTCGGGCTGGGAGAACCTGGGCGTGCGCCAGATCGTGTGGACGATTCTCGCGATCGTGATCGCGTGCGCGGTGCTCATCATCGTGCGCAACCACCGTGTGCTGCAGCGCTACCGCTACGTCGCCATGTTCACGGGCATCGTGCTGCTCATCCTGCCGATGCTTCCCATCATCGGCACGGAGAAGAACGGCGCCCGACTGTGGGTCGAGCTGGGTCCGTTCTCGTTCCAGCCCGGGGAACTCGCAAAGGTCGCGTTGGCGATTTTCTTCGCGGGGTACCTCGTGACGGCGCGCGACTCGCTCTCGATGGTGGGGCGGCGCGTGCTGGGTATGCAGTTTCCGCGGGCTCGTGACCTCGGGCCCATCCTTGTCGTCTTCGCCGCCTCGATGCTCGTTCTCGTGTTTCAGCGCGACCTGGGTACCGCCCTGCTCTACTTCGGTCTATTCCTCGTCATGCTCTATGTCGCGACCGGGCGATCGAGTTGGATCGTGCTGGGCCTCGCCCTCTTCGGTACGGGTGCCTTCGTGGCGAGCCGTCTGCTCAGTTATGTGGGCGGTCGCGTAGACGCCTGGCTCGACCCGTTCAGCACCGAGAACTACGAGGCGATCGGCGGCAGCTACCAGCTCGTGCAGGGACTCTTCGGATTCGCAGACGGCGGAATCATCGGCACGGGGCTCGGCCGCGGCCGCCCCGACCTCACCTTCTACCGCTCCACCAAGACCGCAGCCGAGCTGCGCGGCAGCGACGGCGGGTTCATCGACCGCCTGCGCCCCGAGCTCACGGCGGCCGGCTTCGACCACCCCCAGAAGGTCTACGCCTGCTACGTCGCC
>CAYZHZ010000059.1:0-2134 GCA_964477625.1 uncultured Salinibacterium sp. | reverse complement strand
CTGTTCGTGGCGCGGGGCTTCCGCATCGGTTTCGCGGGGCAAGACGACTTCGGTCGCCTGCTGGGCGTCGGCCTCGCGTTCGTGATCGCGCTGCAGGTGTTCGTCGTCATCGGGGGCGTCACGCGTGTCATCCCGCTCACCGGCCTCACAACACCGTTCCTCGCGGCCGGGGGCTCGTCTCTCGTCGCCAACTGGATCATCGCCGCCCTGTTGCTGCGGCTCTCCGATACGGTGCGCAACCAGCCCCTCCTCGTGATCGACCCGACGATCACGCCTGAACAGCGGTTGGTGGTGGGACAGTGACGAAAGAACTCAAGCGCGTGAGTATCGTCGTGCTGCTCATGTTCCTGGCCCTGTTCACGTCGGGCACGATCATCCAGGTCTTCGCGGCAGACGAGTTGAAGGCGGATGGCCGCAACGCCCGCACCCTGTACGCGAGCTTCTCCGCCGAACGCGGCCCGATCCTGGTCGACGGTCAGCCCATCGCGTACTCGCAGCCCGTCGACGACGACTACAAGTTCCAGCGGGTCTACACCAACGGCCCCCTGTACGCGCCCGTGACCGGATACTTCACACTCAACCAGGGCAACACCGGCATCGAGGGCGCCCTCAACGACTACCTCAGTGGAACCTCGAACCAGCAGTTCCTCGACCAGGTCAATGCCATCATCACGGGGCAGAACCCGAAGGGTGCGGCGGTCGAGCTGACGATCGACCCCGTCGTGCAGCAGGCCGCGTGGGACGCCCTCGGCGACCTGCAGGGCGCCGTCATCGCGATCGACCCGAAGACGGGCGCGATTCTCGCCATGGTCTCCAAGCCCACGTTCGACCCCAACGGCCTGGCGGTGCATGACACGGATGCCGTCATCGCCCTGTACAACCAGCTGCTCGACGACCCCTCGGGCCCCCTGTTCAACCGCACGATGTCGGGCGCGCTCAACCCACCCGGATCGACCTTCAAACTCGTGGTGGCTTCGGCCGCCCTCGAGAACGGATACGCGCCCGAGTCGCTGTTGCCCAATCCCCCGTCGCTGCAGTTGCCGCAGTCCACCAACGTCATCACCAACTCGGGCGGGGACGTGTGTGGCGGTGCTCCCGAGG
The DNA here is from genome assembly GCA_964477625.1 of uncultured Salinibacterium sp. Taxonomy (GTDB): domain Bacteria; phylum Actinomycetota; class Actinomycetes; order Actinomycetales; family Microbacteriaceae; genus Rhodoglobus. Next base: position 1,033 of record CAYZHZ010000059.1, on the reverse strand, counting down.
TGTCGCTCGCTGATGCGCTGCGCATCAGCTGCAACATCCCGTTCGCCGAGCTCGGTCAGCAGCTCGGCACCCGCACGATCGTCGACGAGGCGAACAAGTTCGGATTCAACGAGTCGATTTCGGTGCCACTTGAGTCGACACCCAGCCAGTTCCCCCGCGGTCTGGACGAACCGCAGACCATGCTCGCGTCGTTCGGTCAGTCGAGCGTGCGTGCGAGCCCGCTGCAGATGGCGATGGTTTCGATGGCGATCGCCAACGGCGGCACCATCATGAAGCCCAACCTCGTCGAAGCCATCGTGGCCCCCGATCTGAGCGTCATCCAGTCGCTCCAGCCGACCGTCTACAAGAACGCGATCAAACCAGAGACGGCGGCGACCATGACCCAGCTCATGGTCAACTCGGTCAGCAACGGCGCGGGCAGTAATGCCAGAATAGATGGCGTCGACGTAGCGGGTAAGACCGGTACGGCCGAGAACGGGGAAGGCGACCCGTACACGCTGTGGTTCACGGGGTTCGCCCCGGCAAATGATCCCAGGGTCGCTGTCGCCGTGGTCGTCGAGAACGGCGGCGGCCTGGGGCAGAACGGTATCGGCAACACCGTCGCCGCCCCGATCGCGAAGAGAGTACTAGAGGCGGTGCTATTCAGATGAGACCCACCAGCGGGCTCACCTTCGGTGGCCGATACCAGCTTTCGAGTCGTGTCGCGATCGGCGGCATGGGCGAGGTCTGGCAAGCCACAGACCTCGTCATCGGGCGCACGGTCGCGATCAAAATCCTCAAAGACGAGTACCTGGGTGATCCGGGCTTTCTCGAGCGATTCCGCGCCGAGGCCCGTCACGCCGCGCTCGTCAACCACGAAGGCATCGCCAACGTCTTCGATTACGGCGAGGAAGACGGCAGCGCCTACCTCGTCATGGAGCTCGTGCCGGGTGAGGCGCTCTCGTCGATCCTCGAACGCGAGCGCGTGTTGCCGACAGACAAGGTGCTCGACATTGTCGCCCAAACGGCGAACGCACTGCAGGCGGCACTCGCT
>CAYZHZ010000058.1:0-16178 GCA_964477625.1 uncultured Salinibacterium sp. | reverse complement strand
TCAACGAGCTTCGAGGACTTGAGCAGGTAGAACTCGATCTCGGGGTGAGTGTAGAAGGTGAACCCGCGATCGGCCGCCTTCGCTAGGGCGCGCTTGAGCACGTTGCGAGGATCGGAGACAGCGGGCTGTCCATCCGGCGTGGTGATGTCGCAGAACATGCGAGCCGTCGGGTCGATCTCGCCACGCCAGGGCAGAATCTGGAACGTCGTGGGGTCGGGATGTGCAAGCATGTCAGCCTCATAGGCGCGAGTGAACCCCTCGATCGCCGAGCCGTCGAAACCGAGCCCCTCGGCAAACGCGCCCTCGACCTCGGCAGGCGCGATAGCGACACTCTTGAGTGTGCCGACGACATCGGTGAACCAGAGTCGGATGAACTTGATGCCCCGCTCTTCGATGGTGCGAAGAACGAAGTCGCGCTGCTTATCCATGACCCCAGATTAGTGGCTGTAGGGGCGTGGCTAGACTCGGAGCATGAGCGATGCCCCTGCCCCGCAATCCAATCTCAAGCGGGTGCGCACGCGCCACTTCCAACGCGCGAAGGAAGACGGCATCAAGATCACGGGACTCACGAGCTACGACCAGCTCACGGCGGGAATCTTTGACGAAGCGGGTATCGACTTCCTTCTCGTCGGAGACTCGGCCGGTAACAACGTCTACGGCTATGACACGACGATTCCCGTCACCATCGACGACCTCATCCCACTCACGCGCGCCGTCGCGGGTGCCGTCAGCCGCGCGTTCGTCGTGGCCGACATGCCCTTCGGTTCGTACGAGACCGGACCGGATGAGGCGCTCCACACCGCTTTCCGCTTCATGAAAGAAACCGGAGCTCACGCCGTCAAGCTCGAGGGCGGCGTACGGTCGGCGGAGCAGATCCGACGCATCGTGAGCGCGGGAATCCCCCTGATGGCACACATCGGGTTCACGCCGCAAAGCGAACACGGGCTCGGCGGCCACGTTATCCAGGGTCGCGGGGAAGGAATCGAGCAGCTACTCGCCGATGCCCACGCGGTGGAGGATGCTGGCGCCTTCGCCGTCGTGTTGGAAATGGTCCCCGCCGAAGCGGCGGCCCGCGTGACGAAGGAACTGCGAATCCCCACGATCGGTGTGGGTGCCGGTCCGCACGTAGACGGACAGCTCCTCGTGTGGACTGACTGGGCGGGCTTCACCAAGGGACGCATCCCCAAGTTTGTGAAGCAATACGCCAACCTGCGTCAGACGCTTACCGACGCCGTGGTCAACTACCGCGACGATGTGGCTGCGGGCTCCTATCCCGGCCCGGAGCACTCGTACGACGACTGACGAGGGGAGATCCGACTAGGTGTTGTCCCAGTCGGTGGCTTCTTCCTGAGCCCACTTGCGTGCGCGCTCGGCGATAATCTCGGGGGCGCGTGCGGCCTCCTCCTGCGTGGCGAAGGGGCCGTCACGATCCGAACCGAGCGACTGAGCGCCCTCTTCGACTTCGCCGGTCTTGTGGTTGTACCACCACTCAGTCATGCGCACCTCCGTTGGAAACTAGAATCAAGCCTATGCCCCGTGACGCCCAAGGACATCTCGTCGCGGGCACGGTATCGCCCATGCGTTCGGTGCCGACATCCATCCCCCGACCTGAGTACGTCGGCAAGCCCGCGCCCTCTCCATTCGACGGTGGCGACATCTACTCCCCCGACGAAATCGAGCGCATCCGTCGGGCAGGCTCGATCGCCGCGCGCGCCGTCGAGCTCGTTGGGGAGGCAGTTCGCCCGGGGATCACGACCGATGAGCTGGATGTCCTGGCGCACGACTTTCTCGTCGCCGAGCACGCCTACCCATCGACCCTGGGGTACCGCGGCTATCCCAAGTCTGTGTGCACGAGCCCCAACGAAGTGGTGTGTCACGGAATCCCCGACGACACCGTGCTTGCCGACGGCGACATCCTCAACATCGACATCACCGCGTATGTCGACGGAATGCATGGCGACCTCAACAAGACCTTCCTCGTGGGGGAACCCGCCCCCGAGGTGCTGGCGCTCGTCGATCGCACTCGGGAGGCTCTCGAGCGCGGTATCAAGGCGGTCGCACCGGGTCGGCAGATCAACGTCATCGGTCGCGCAATCGAGTCGTACGCGCGTCGGTTCGGCTATGGGGTCGTTCGGGACTTCACCGGTCACGGTGTGGGGGCGGCATTCCACTCCGGCCTGATCGTGCCGCACTACGACGCGGCGCCCGCTCACGACACCATCATGGAGGTAGGGATGGTGTTCACGATCGAACCGATGCTCACGATGGGGACGGTGGAGCATCCGGGTACTCACCTGTGGGACATGTGGAACGACGACTGGACCGTCACGACGAGGGATAAGAGTCTCACTGCTCAGTTCGAGCACACGCTCGTGGTGACCGAGCATGGTGCGGACATCCTGACCCTGCCGTGACGGCCCAGCGTCACATCGAGCCGTTCTGCTACTTGGTGATGGTCAGCGTGAACGTACCGCCAGCGTAGGTGCCGTTCAGGTCGATCGAGCTCGCGCCGTCTGCGTAGGGTCCTGTCATGTCCACGTCACCGTCGTCGAAGGCGGTGTGGATGCTCAGACTTCCGCCCGACAGCTTCCAGGTGTCACTGGGATCGTCGTAGGACGAACCGTTGTACGTGAGACCGACCGTGCCGTCGTCCTGGAAGTCGAAGGCCCACTCATCACCATCGGAGTCGGTGCCTGACCAAGACGTTCCCGCGAGACTGTCGGTGGTCTGCTCGGTGCCCGTGCCGGAGCCGGTACCGGGATCGGTTGTCGTGGGCGTTCCCCCTCCGAAGCAACCGGACAGCAGGGCGGCGAGAACGACGGTGGTCGCTGCGACGCCCGTGATGCGCTTAATACGTGTCATGAACCTCACCTTAGCGAGGTGATTGCACAAAAAAGCACCACAATCCGCGCAATGCCCCGAAGCCCTACGATGTCAAGGGTTGCCGTGGCCGAATCTGCCACCCCACGTTCTAGAGGACAATGACACGCATGGCGAAAGCGCTCGGAATCGATATCGGCGGAACAGGTATCAAGGGGGCGATCGTCGACACCTCGACGGGCGAACTGCTGAGTGAGCGAGTCAAACTCAGCACCCCAGAGGGGGGAGCGCCCGACGACATCGTGACGACTGTGCTGCACCTCGTCGACGAGCTCGGCGGGCTCGAGAACGGTGTTCCCGTCGGCGTGTGCTTTCCCGCGATCGTGCGCAACGGGCGCACCATGTCGGCAGCGAACGTGTCGAAGAAGTGGATCGGCCTCGAAGCCGAGGCGCTCTTCGAGAAGGCCCTGCAGCGCGACATCCACTTCGTCAACGACGCCGACGCGGCGGGAGTGGCCGAGGTGCGCTTCGGGGCGGCGAAAGACGTGCGAGGCCTCATCGTGCTCACAACATTGGGCACCGGCATTGGTAGCGCCCTCATCTACAACGACGTGCTCATTCCCAACAGCGAACTCGGGCACCTGCAGATGGGTGGCAAAGACGCCGAGAAGCGCGCGTCCTATGCGGCAAAGGAGCGCGAAGACCTCGACTGGGCGGCGTGGGCAAAACGCTTGCAGAAGTACTACCGCTACCTCGAGGCGCTTTTCTCCCCCGACCTCTTCATCGTGGGCGGCGGCGTGTCGAAGAGCCACGAGGAGTTCATCCCCCTGCTCAAGCTCGAGACCCCGATAGTGCCTGCGGTGCTGCGCAACAACGCGGGCATTCTGGGCGCCGCAGCCCTGGCGGTGCGCGCATGAGCGAAATGATCCGCGCCGCCCAGTTTTCCCGATACGGCGCACCCGATGTGCTCACGATCGCTTCGGTGGAGCGGCCTAGCCCCGTGGCGGGCGAAATACTCGTCAAGGTCCACGGTTCGAGCGTGAACCATCTCGACGCAAGCATCCGGCGCGGTCACCTCCTTCCCGCGACCCTGTTTTCCTTCCCGATGGGCACGGGCTTCGACTTCGCTGGCGAGGTTGTCGAGGTCGGTCCCGTCACCGAAGAGCCGAAGAGCTCGTCGGGCCAGGCATCGGAAGTTGACGTCGCCGCGGTAACGTTCGAACCCGGCGATCGGGTGTGGGGCTTCCGTCCGGGTCTCGGCGGCGGAGCGATCGGAACAGCCTCGGAGTACCTTGTCGTGCGTTCGAGCGCCGTTTCACATGCACCCACAACGATCGACTTGCTGGATGCCGCGTCCCTTCCGCTCGTGGGCTCCACCGCCCTCGTAGCATTGCGCGACCACGGCCACCTTCACGAGGGCCAACGTCTGCTGGTGCGAGGAGCGAGCGGCGGGGTGGGCAGTGCGGCCGTGCAACTCGGCAAGAGCATGGGAGCTCACGTGACGGCCCTTGTGGGTGCCAGGGATCTCGAGTTCGTGCGCGGGCTCGGCGCCGACGATGCACTCGACTACCGAACGCACAGCTCAGGGCAGGTGGGAGCCTACGACGTCATCATGGACGTCGTCGGCACACGATTGATGAGCTACCGTCGACACCTCACGCGCCCCGGCCGAATGGTCACGACTGCGGTTCGCGGCGGAGGCGCCGTTCTGGCGTCCGCGATCTATGGTTCACGACGCGTGCGCGCCGTAGTCATCGGCCCCCAGCAGTCGGTGCTCGCCGATCTCGCGCGTCGTGTTGATGAGGGCGCTGTAGCCCCCATCATCGACTCGGTGACCCCGCTCGAGGCCCTCGCGTCGGCACACGCGCGAATCGAGACCGGAGGGGTGCGAGGCAAAATCGTGATCGACACGCGCTCATAGCGGGTCGACGCCCGCCTGTTGTTCTCGACGGCCATGCGGTCGTGTTGAGGGACTCGGCAGTAAGTGAATGGGCCGGCTGATACGCCGGGTTCTGTTCACCAGTCGCGCGGGGCGACTCGGCTGGACGGCCATCTATCTACGACGTACGTTGCCGCACGCCTCTAGCGGTCTACCCGGAAGCTGGGCGAGCCACCCGTGGCGCTTCCTGTCTGACCTTGCTCCGGACGAGGTTTACATAGCCGGCCAGGTCACCCTGGCCGCTGGTGGTCTCTTACACCGCCGTTTCACCCTTACCCGCACCCGAGGGGCGGGCGGTCTGCTTTCTGTTGCACTATCTCGCGGGTTACCCCGGGTGGGCGTTACCCACCGTCCTGCTCTGCGGAGCCCGGACGTTCCTCGGCGGCTGTCTCCAGCCGACGCGGCCGTCTTGCCGACCCATTCGCGAGAAGTTTAGTTGCCGAGATCGGCTTTCATGTCCATAGCCAGGTTCGCGAGCTTGTCTGCGCGAGAGTTCTCGAGCCGCGGGATCCACTCAAATCGCACGGGGGTGCCCGTAAGCACAGAACGCGCTTCGGCTGCCAGTTCGGCCATATCTGGGTGTTTGATCTTCCATCGACCAGACATCTGCTCCACCACGAGTTTCGAGTCCATACGGATATGAAGCTCTGCATCGGGATCGATCTGAAGTGCCCGCCGCGCGCCCGCGATCATCGCCCGGTATTCGGCGACGTTATTGGAGGCGATTCCCCCGTAGAGACCAATCTCGGCGAGAATCTCCCCGCTCACCGGATCGATGACGACTGCACCGCTCCCGGATTGTCCTGGGTTACCGCGGGATCCGCCGTCGGCCTCGATCACGAGCGTGCGCGCCATCACAGCCCGGACTCGTCGGTGCGAACGAGGATCGCGTCGCTCGAGGGGCAGATGAGAACGTCGTCGGGCGCAGCCGCGCGGATGGTCTGCAACTCGTCCTCGAGGAGCTTGACCCCACTAGCCACCGAGACTCCGCCCCGCAGGAGCGAGGCACCCGTCCCGTAGCGTGCCCGCTGCTTCTCATAGAGAGCGAGCAGGTCCGCGGGAATCGTCGACTCGATCGTTCGCCGACCTGCCTCGGCAGTCGTGCGCTCGCCCGCGATCGTCGCGAGAGCCGCGTCACGCGCTGCCTCAGTATCCCCGATGCGCGCGGTGATCGCCTCGAGTGCAGAATGGGTCGACGCCACCGTCGCCTGCTGCTCCTCGAGCTTCTCCATGACCGTAAGCTCGATCTCCTCAAGATCCCCGAGCCGCTTGCGTAGTGCGGCGAGTTCCTGCTCGAGCGCCGCCACATCCTTGACCGACGAGCTACCCTGCAGACGCTCGCTGTCGCGGGCGATGCGAGTCTCGACGACCTCCACGTCGCCTTCGACGCGACGGAGTTCGAGCTGAAGGTCCTCGACGGCACCCGATTGCTGCGCGAGGGTCGAGCGCAGGGCGTCCGCCTCCGTCGCCAAGTCCGCGAGAGTCGAGAGCTCGGGGAGGCTACGGGCGCGATGATCAAGCTGCGCGAGCTTGGTGTCGAGTGCCTGCAGGTCGAGCAGTCTGGCCTGATCGTCCGGACTCGCCTTGAGTGCCATGTTCCTACCTTTTCAATCGCGCCGTCACTGAGTGACGACGAAGTCCCAGGGGTCGGTGCGCAGTTCGCTCACGGTGACCTCGACGCCGGGGAGCTCGCGCCGAAGTTCTGCGGCCGCCACATCCAGCCACAACCATTCGCTCGCCCAGTGCGAGATGTCGATGAGGGCGGGACCGCCGCCGACTCGGGAGTTCTCGCGCGCCTCGGAGGCGGGGTGATGGCGAAGGTCGGAGGTGATGTAGACGTCGGCCTCACGAACCGATCGTTCGCCGAGATGGGAGTCACCAGCGCCTCCGCAGAGGGCGACGGTGCTCACCGGCGCGTCGAAGTCGCCGCTCACGCGCACGCCTCCGGCCGTGGCGGGGAGCACCTGTGCCAGCGCTCGCGCGAGTGTTCCCAGGGTCGACGGGCTGGACAGTTCGCCCACACGTCCGAGACCTCGCGAAGGGTCCGCGGCGGGCACGATGGGGCGTATTCCAGTCAGACCCAAGCGAGCGGCAAGCGTGGCCGAGGTACCCGACTCGACGACGTCGGCGTTGGTGTGGGCAGCGATGAGGGCGCAGTTCGCGCGGATGAGGCGTGCGAGCGCAGCACCCTTATAACGATCGGTCGCGACCGACGTGACACCGCGCAGGAGAAGCGGATGATGCACCAGCAGCGCGCCGGCAGACATCGCGATCGCCTCATCCACCGTATCGAGCACGGCATCGACGGCGAGCACAACCGACTCTACTGGGGCGTCGAGATCACCCGAAAGCAGGCCGACAGCGTCCCACGACTCAGCCCCGGCAGCGGGCCACAGCCGGTCTACTACGGCGAGCAGCTGTGCGACGGTCGTAGGCATCGACCCAGTCTAGAGCGGTCGGACACGCGCTTCTTCTTGACGCCGGATGCCGGGAATCCCGGCGACGATCGGGAACAAGATGCCGAGACCAAGCGCCACGAGTACGCCCAGATCGGTGCCTGCGAGCTCCGATTCGAGGGGCACGCCCAGCAAGGACAGCACATACCCCTGCCACGACAACCACGTGATCGTCGCGGTCGTGAGCCCGAAGCCGAGCACGGAGATGAGTACAAAGGCGAGGAGGTTGCCCCAGCGGACGTCCGCATAGACTCCGCCGCGGCGCGTGAGCGACTCGGCGTCCAGGCCGCGGTTGCGGATCATTGTCTCCGCGGCGAAGAGTCCTGCCCACGCCGCTGTGGGAACGGCGAGAGTCGTGGCGAGGTCGCGGAAGAGCTCGGTCATGCCGCCCGTCACACCGAAGGTGAGCAGCAGCGCCGTGCCGCCGAGCAGGACCGACACGATCGCGGTCGCCCACTGCCGCGGAACCCGCACACCGATGGACTGAAGAGCAAAGCCGCCCGAGTACAGCGTGAGCGCGATGCCTGAAAGCAGGCTCAGGGCCGTCGCCGCGAGGAGTGGAACCGGGTACCACAGGGGCAGCATGAGTGCGAGCGTGTCGAGCGGAGACTGCACAAAGCCGTCTGCGATGGAGGGGTCGGATGCCGCGAGAAGCGCGCCATATCCGATCAGGATGAACGTCGGCAACGTCGCTCCGACCGTCGACCACAGCATGGTCGCCGCACCGTTCGAGCCGACCCGCTGGTAGCGCGCGATGTCGGCGCCGCTGTTCGCCCACACGAGTCCGACGAAACTGAAGACGAGTACCGCACCCGTGACGACAAGGATCCACGAACCGTCAGGAGTGCTGAGAGCGGTCGAGAGACTCACGTACTGCGCCGTCATGACAATGAGGCCCACGACGAACACCCCGGACACGGCCGACAGGATGAGCTGCATGCGCGCAAACAGGGGGTAGCCGGCGAAAGCGACGAGCAGCGCGAGCGCGAAGGCGACGGCAAGCGATACGACGAGAAGCAACCGTTCTCCGAGACCGCCATTGACCCCAGCCCCGACAAGCACGATCGCGACCGACGATGCGAGCAACCACAGGAGAACCGCACCCCAATAGACGCGGGTGATGAGCGAGAGGACCGCGGGCACAACATTGCCAATCACGCCGAATGTCGCCCGCGAGACCACCATCGTCGGCTGCCCGCTGCGCTTACCCGCGAGCGTCGTGAGGCCGAGGGGGATGAACGAGAGCGCGACGCCGGCGAGGACCGCGACGATCGACTGGCGCAGGCTCATCCCGACCGCGAATATTGTGGCGCCGAGCCCGACGCTGATGATCGAGGAGTTCGCGGCGAACCACAGCCAGAAGAGCCGCGCTGCGCGGCCGACGCGATGGTCGACCGGGGTTGGCTCCATACCCGTGGACTCGATGCTGAACACCCGCTGCCGCACGGGTTCGGCGTCCATGAGCACGGTCTCGTTCTCGGGGATCTTGACCGTTGAGATGGGACCAGACGGCAGCGGAATGGACTGTGAGGTGAGAGCCACACCCGCGGTGTCAACGGATACCGGCCCGAGCAGACCGGGTGGGAAAACCCGGTCGACGTCGTCGACATCGTCGGGCAACTCCTCCTCGTAGGCACGGTCGATGATCGGGATGGAGTCGGTGTCAGTCGGCACGGGCTCACCCGCGGCAACAGGCATCGGCTCGATGAACAACGATTCGACGGATGATGCGGCCGGCGTGACGGGCTCCGGATCGAACCTCGTCTGAGGCTCTTCCCCCAGCGCCGCGTCATCGTCCTCGCCCTTCAGCAGGTCGTCGAAGCTGAACGCCGCGGCAGGCGCCGCGGTGTCGCGGGGTCCCGCCGCGAAGCTGAACGGATCGACAGGAGGCGCATCGTGCTCGACCTCGTCGTCGTCGAGAACCTCTGCCTCGACGATCTCGGAGTCTGCGGTATCGCCGCTCGCCTGTGTCGTTGACGGGTCGTCATGGTACGTCGCTGCCTGCGAGGGAAATACTGCGGGGCCGGGGAATAGTGGAGGTTCGACAAGAGGTGGAGGGGCGAAAGCCGGTTGGGAGTCGACGACCGGCTCATCGACAACAACCGCGGGTTCAACAAAGAGCTCGGGTTCAGCCACCAGCTCGGCCTCGCCAGCAGGCTCGGGATCCAGGGGCTCTGCCTCGAGACCACCCTCGGGAGCGGGCTGGGGTTCACGGACAAACTCGGGCGCACCCACAGGCTCCGGCCCACCAACAGGCTCAGGCTCAGCCATTTCGTGCAGCGGGATGGCGACGGGAGCGGTAGGTGGCGCATCCATGAGGTCCGGCGCGGGTGACCAGGTGGGGCTCGGCGCCGGGACCTCCCAGACGGGCAGGGGAGGGGGCGCTGTGGGGAGTTCGGATGCGGGGACCTCTGCGGTCTCCCCCGCAAAGTCTGGACGTGGCCAGTCGGCGACGGGAGCCTCGGGCACTACGAAGTCACTCGACTCGGGCAGCGTGCCGGGGTAGTCGGGCCGAGCATCTTCGATCGCCGACTCGGCCTCGGGTGTGCCCATGGAGAGCATCGTGTTCTCCCAGGCCTGAAACTCGCGGGCTTCCTGTTCGCGCATGTGCAGTTGCGATTCGAGCTGCTCGATGACGCTGAGCGTGCCTCCCGGCTCACGTCCGACCTTGTCCACCCATTCGAGCAGTTCATCATCGCGCAGGGACCGACGCGTCGGCGGTTGCGGCGGTCCCTCGGGCAGGTCGACCGCTTGGGCGGGATCCGGCGCGGGCAGTGTGCTCCAGGGCGCAGGTGCCTCGAAGGTCGGCTGCGCGGTCGGCGGCACACTTGCGTCGGCCGGGGGGAAACTCGCGGACACGAGCGGAGGTTCGTACGCAGGCGGAGGTTCGTACGCAGGCGGAGGTTCGTAGGCGGGCGGTTGCTCGTATGGAGGCGAAGGCTGCGCTGCGTCGGAAACCGGCTCAGCCGGCTCGGCCGGTGCAGTCGGCTCGGCGGATGTAGCCGGCTCGGCAGGTGCTCCCGGCTCGGCGGGTTCACCCGGCTCGACAGAATTAGCTGGCTCCGCGACGGGAACGAACGCTGGAGTCGCCACCCGACCGAAGTCGGCTGCGAGCGCACTCGCGAGTGCATCATCGTCGTACGCGCTCGCGCCCTGTCCCTCGCCGCGGGTGCTCTGGGTGGGCGGCGTGTATGTCGACCGTCGGGGTCCGGGGACCACCTGTGAGGGGTCGAAGAAAGGTTCCTCTTCAACCGTGTCGTCGTCAGCCATGCTGAAAATACTACGGCGTGTCGCGCTGCCGCTCGGGTTGACGAGCCGTGGCGAGCACGGTTACGGAGAGCAGAATAAGGCCCAGACCCACCCATCCCACGGACTCCAGCCGCTCCCCCACCACTACGACAGCGAGGACGGTCGCCACGAACGGTTCGAGCAGGGTGATGGTCGTCGCGGTGCTACTGCGCAGGGTGCGCATCCCGATCCCGAACAGGATGTAGGCGACGAACATCGGGCCGAGCGCGAGATACGAGGCGATCGCGACTGACTGTGTCGATTGCAGGAGCGGAGCTCCCGTCGCCAGAAGAACCGGCAGGAGTACGAGCGCCCCGAGACCGAACATTCCGCCCATGACACCCCGTGAGGACTGCCCAGCGCGAATCGCACGGCTCGAACAGTAGGTATACAGGGCGTAGGAGAGACCCGCGGCAAGCCCAAGCAAAATGCCCGCGAGCACGCCATCGCCGACGCCCCTGCCGTGCCCGCCGAGCGCGAGCAGCACGACTCCCGCGATCGCGACCGTGGTGCACAGCGCCCACAGTCGCGACAGGCCCCGCCTCTCGAACAGCCACTCGAGCAGAGCGGCAAACACGGGGCCGGTTCCGAGTGAGACGACGTTGCCGATAGCGACACCTGCAAGATTCATCGACGAGTAGAAGGCGAGGGGGTATACGAACACCCCAACCGCACCGAGAAGCAGCCATCGGCGACTGTGCCTCGAGCGGATCGCGGCGAGCGCGGGACGCACTGCGACCAGAACAAGGAGAGCGCCGCCGATCGTCATCGTCGCGGCGCCGATCGCGAGCGGACTCACCGACACAGGCATGAAGCTCGCTGCAGTACCCGTCGTCCCCCACAGGAGCGAGGCGAGCACAAGCGCCCCCGCACCCGGAGACGCCCGCGTGGGTGTGGTGGTCATGGGGCGAGGCTACCGCGTCGACACTCAGCCTCGACTCAGGGCCGATTGCTATTCTGGATGAGGCGTGCCGTGTACCCCGGCCGCTCAGGCACATGACCTCCCCCACACTTCTGCACTCGGTTTCGCGTCTCACCGTCGCCTTCTCCCTGGCCGCGGTGACTGCCATCGCGCCCCCTCCTCTGCCCACCGAGGCGGAGAAGCTGCAGGCGTTTCTCGACGCGAACGCACAGACGTACGCGGTCGGCGAGGTTACGGGAGCGACGTTCACCCGCGATCCGTACTCAGCGAGCGCCGGTATCGCAACCCTCATCGCTGGAGGCACCAACCACGACTGGGCCAAGCTCGTCTTACTTTTCGCGGGTTTCCCGCAGACGGAGGAAAACGTCACCGTCTTCACGCGCTGGATGCGTCAAGAGAACGGCCCCGACGATTGGTGGAATCGCAACAACCCCCTCAACAACGGCTGGGGGTCCGGGGGCGGTGGCGGGCTCGGGTCGTACGACAACCTCGTCACGGCCGCGGAGAATGCTGCGGCAGCGCTGCGCGGCAACCCCGGCTACGGGGGAATCGTGGCCGCCTTCAGCGCGTCGGCCCCCACCGAGGTCACGGAAGCTGCGATCTGGGCCTCACCCTGGGCATCCGGTCATTACGCGAACGGCGGACACTGGTCGTATCGCCCGGTACCCGTGGTCGCTGCCCCCCGCGACGCCTGGGGTGGCTAGCACTCTTATCTGTGGGCCCTACCGGGCTCGAACCGATGACATCCACGGTGTAAACGTGGCGCTCTACCAACTGAGCTAAAGGCCCGTCTCCCGTCAACGCGGGACGACGCGAACACCATGGTACAGCCATACACTTCTCCACATGAGCGAGAGCGAGGCTGATCGGGCACCGGAGGGCGGCAGTTCAGCCGCGCAGAAACCGGCCCAGTACGAACATCGCTGGCCCGTGCTCGTGATCACCACTGTTGCACTGTGCCTCTACCTGGTGCTTCCCGACTCCATCACCTTCTTCCCGACGTGGGTCGTGCCGGTGGTCGGCGCGATCACGATCATCCCGCTCATCTTGATGAACCCGACGCGCCTCGACAGCGAGACAACCTGGTCACGTCGAGTGGGGATCGGTTTTGCTGTCGGTTTGGCACTCGTCAACCAGGTCTACATTGTCTTCATCATCCTGCAGCTCGTTGACGGGAGTGCGGACGGCCCCTCGGTCCTTCTCACGACCTTTGAAATTTGGATCATCAACGTCGTTGCGTTCGCACTCGTCTACTGGCAGTTGGACCTCGGCGGGCCCGTTCAAAGGCGCGTTGAAGGACCGGCGGACACCGCTCAACAGGACTTCAGGTTTCCGCAGCAGGACAACTCCCAGAACATCGGCCCGTGGCACGCGGAGTTCTTCGACTACGCCTATTTCTCCCTCACCAACATGATGGCGTTCAGCCCGACCGACGTGATGCCGCTCACGCGACGCGCAAAGGCGCTCATGGCCTACCAAGGACTCACCGGGTTTGTGCTTCTCGCGCTCGTGATCTCGCGCTCTGTCAACATCCTGACGTGAGCCCGAGCCCGACCTACACTCGGGATCATGGCACGCACCACGCCCCCTCCCGCCCGCGCTGAGCACCGCTGGCCCGCCGTCCTTGCCCTGCTCGTAGCGCTGACGCTCTATGCCCTACTTCCCAGCCAGTTCTTCCCCGCTCTCCGGTATGGCGTCGTCGCGCTCGGGCTCCTGCTGCTCATCCCGGTGCTCGCGACCAACCCCGTACGACTTCAGCGACAGACCTCCTGGTCTCGGGCCCTCTCGAGCGCGCAGATCCTGCTGCTGCTCGTGGCGAACCAGGTCGCACTCGTGCAGCTCATCATTCAGCTTGTCGGAGCGGACAAGAGCGACGGCCCCGGGCTACTCCTCGCGGCGCTGCAGGTCTGGATCACGAACGTGATCGTCTTCGCACTGCTGTATTGGGAGATGGATCGGGGTGGTCCGGTGAGCCGCACCCAGACCGATCGCAAGGACCTCCCCGATGCCGACTTCAGATTCCCGCAAGACGAAGACCACGACGCGGTGACAGAGGTCGCTTCGCGATCATCGGCGAAGATCAACTGGACGGCGAGCTTTGCCGACTATCTCTACTTCTCCGCCTCGAACTCGATGGCGTTCAGCCCGACCGACGCCATGCCGCTGTCGCATCGGGCGAAGATGCTCATGCTCATCGAGTCGTTCGCCGGCTTTGTCATCCTTGCGCTCGTCATCGCGCGTGCGGTCTCGCTCCTGGGCTGAATACCCAGGAGCACGCGCTAGACGCGCGCCGCGTGCAGCTCGGCGAGAGCCGTGCTGTACTCCTCGAGCGAGCGCGCCTGCCCGGGTGCTGTGATGATGCTCGAGCGAATGACGCCGTCGGTGTCAATGAGGAAAGTGGCACGGTTGGCGAAGCCCTTTTCCTCGATGAACACGCCGTACTCCTTTGACACGTCGCCGTGGGGCCAGAAGTCCGCGAGCAGCGTGAAGTCGTATCCCTCCGCCTCCGCAAACGCCCTCAGCGTCGCCTTGGAGTCGACCGAGATGCCCATGAGTTCGACCTCATCCGCCTGGAAGAGGGAAAGGTTGTCGCGCAGTGCGCACAGTTCGGTCGTGCATGTGCTCGAGAACGCGAGGGGGAAGAAGACGAGGGCCACGGCTTTCTTACCGCGGAAGTCGCTCAACCGGATGTGCTCGCCGAACTGGTTGGGAAGTTCGAAGTCGGGAGCCTTGGTGTCGTTGGCGAGTGCCATGAAGAACAGGTCCTTTCGTGCAGCCGCCACCGGTGGGCGAGCACGAGGGGCAATCATACGCCTGTGCGAAACGTGCTGAAAGTGACAACTAGAATCGATAGGCGTAGTAGATCCCGGCACGGTCGCAACCCGACATCCGCGAGCTCTACAAGACCATGTTCTCTACACGAAAGAGGTCGACGGTGACGGTTAACGATCAGGACCCGTACTCGGTGAATCACACCGACAGGGACCCTGAGGAGACTGCCGAGTGGAACGAGTCACTCGAGTCCCTCGTCGCCTCACAGGGACATGAGCGTGGTCGCGAGATCATGCTGAGCCTGCTCAAGAAGTCGAAGGATCTGCACTTGGGTGTGCCCATGGTGCCGACCACCGACTACATCAACACCATCGCGCCCGAGAACGAGCCCGCGTTCCCTGGCAATGAGGAGCTCGAACGCAAGTACCGCGCGTGGATCCGCTGGAACGCGGCGATCACGGTACACCGGGCGCAGCGGCCCGGGATCGGTGTCGGCGGACACATCTCCACCTACGCATCATCCGCTGCACTCTACGAGGTGGGGCACAACCACTTCTTCCGTGGTGCCGACCACACGGGTGGCGGCGACCAGATCTTCTACCAGGGCCACGCCTCCCCCGGCATGTATGCCCGCGCGTACCTCGAAGGACGGCTCAGCGAGGATCAGCTCAAGGGATTCCGCCAGGAGAAGTCGCTCGCACCGAACGGGCTCTCGAGCTACCCGCATCCGCGCCTCATGCACGACTTCTGGCAGTTCCCGACCGTCTCGATGGGCCTCGGCCCTATCAACGCGATCTATCAGGCGCAGTCGAACAAGTACCTCACCAACCGTGGCATCAAGGACGCCTCTGACCAGCAGGTCTGGGCGTTCCTCGGTGACGGTGAGATGGACGAGGTCGAGAGCCGCGGTGCCCTGCAATGGGCCGCCAACGAGGGGCTCGACAACCTCAACTTCGTCATCAACTGCAACCTGCAGCGACTCGATGGCCCGGTTCGTGGCAACGGCAAGATTATCCAGGAGCTCGAGAGCTTCTTCCGAGGCGCCGGCTGGAACGTCATCAAGGTCATCTGGGGCCGCGAGTGGGACGAGTTGCTCGCGCGCGACACCGACGGCGCGCTGCGCGACCTCATGAACCGCACGCCCGATGGCGACTACCAGACCTATAAGGCCGAATCGGGCGCTTACGTGCGCGAGAACTTCTTCGGACGTGACCCGCGCGTGCTGAAGATGGTCGAGGGCTACACCGATGATCAGCTCTGGAACCTCAAGCGCGGTGGACACGACTACCGCAAGGTGTATGCCGCCTTCAAGGCCGCGTCAGAGCACAAGGGTCAGCCCACCGTGATTCTTGCGAAGACGGTCAAGGGCTACGGACTGGGCGCCTCGTTCGAGGGTCGCAATGCGACCCACCAGATGAAGAAGCTCACGCTCGACAACCTCAAGCAGTTCCGCGACGTTATGCACATACCGATTACGGATGCCGTGCTCGAGTCTGACCCGTATCAGCCGCCGTTTTACCACCCGGGTGAGAACGACGAAGCCATCCAGTACCTGCAGGAGCGCCGTCGCGAACTCGGCGGCTATCTGCCCGAGCGCCGATCGCGCTACACGCAGATCACCCTGCCGGATGACTCCTCCTACGAGGTCGTGAAAAAGGGTTCGGGCAAGCAAGAGATCGCGAGCACGATGGCGTTTGCGCGTCTGCTCAAGGACCTCTTGCGGGCCAAGGATTTCGGTCACCGCATCGTCCCCATCATTCCCGACGAAGCGCGTACCTTCGGCATGGACGCGTACTTCCCGACCGCCAAGATCTACAACCCCGCGGGGCAGCAGTACACCTCCGTCGACCGCGAGCAGTTGCTCGCGTACAAGGAGAGCCCGCAGGGCCAGATCGTGCACGTTGGGATCAACGAGGCGGGGGCGTTCGCGGCGTTCACTGCTGCTGGCACGCAATACGCCACGAACGGCGAGCCGCTCATC
>CAYZHZ010000057.1:0-16268 GCA_964477625.1 uncultured Salinibacterium sp. | reverse complement strand
GCAGACGGGGGAGTGCGCTATCCCCGGGATGTGGCTCTCGCGCTCGCGGCGGGTGCAGCATCCGTCATGATCGGATCCTGGTTTGCGGGCACGATCGAGGCGCCGGGAACTCTCGCCATGGATGAGGTGGGGCGCGCCTACAAGGAGAGCTGGGGAATGGCTTCCACCAAGGCGGTCAACGAGCGTTTCGATGGACTCGACGCCTACGAACTCGCGCGCAAGACCCTCTTCGCGGAGGGAATCTCGAGTTCGCGGATCTACCTCGATCCGCTGCGTCCGTCCCTCGAAGATCTGCTCGACATGATCACGTCAGGCGTTCGGAGCTCATTGAGCTATGCGGGAGCCCGCTCGCTCCCCGAGTTCCGGGAGCGGGCGCTCGTGGGCATCCAGTCTGCTGCCGGGTATGAGGAGGGAAAGGCGCTCCCCGTCTCGTGGTGAGCAACTCGCGAGTAGCCCATAGCGAATGAGCTAAACTCGGGCGAATAATGGACGACCCTCCGCATAGCCGCCCGACTGTCTACCGCCCAGTGAACTCCCACCTTCTGGGGGGCAGAGCCGATGTATGAGTTCATCATGCTGGGCATCGGAATCCTGCTGACGATCGGAACCGGATTCTTCGTCGCGAGCGAGTTCGCGCTCGTCAACCTCGATCGCTCAGATCTCGAAGTGCGTCAAGAGCGAGGCGAGCGGGGTCTCGCCCCCGTGATCGGCGCCCTCAAGATCACCTCGACCCACCTCTCCAGTGCGCAGCTCGGCATCACCCTGACCACGCTGCTTGCCGGGTATACGCTCGAGCCCGCCCTCAGCACATGGCTTGCGCCGCCGCTGGCGGGCCTCGGCCTTCCGGACTCGGTTGTGCGGGTCATTGCGACTCTGCTCGCGGTCACACTCGCCACCCTGCTCTCGATGATCGTCGGCGAGCTGGTCCCCAAGAACTTCGCGCTCGCGTTGCCGCGTGCGACGGCCAAGATCGTCATCCCGTTTCAGGTCGTGTTCACGACGGTCTTCCGCCCGGCGGTCGTTCTACTCAACAACACCGCGAACGCGATCCTTCGGGCGATGGGCATCGAGCCCAAAGAAGAACTCTCCGGAGCCCGCACCGCTGAGGAGCTCACGTCCCTGGTGCGACGTTCCGCGAGTGAGGGCAGCCTCGACCGCGACACCGCAACGCTCCTCGCCCGCACTCTCGCGTTCGCTGACCTCACTGCGCAAGACGTCATGACCCCGCGCCCCCGGCTCGCGAGTGTCGATCGCACTGATTCCGCGCAAGACGTCATCGACCTCGCGCGTCGCACCGGACTCTCGCGATTCCCCGTCATCGATGACTCCGTGGACGATGTCGTGGGTATCGTCCACATCAAACAGGCCGTCGCCGTGCCCCGCGAAAAGCGGGCCGACGTTCCCGCCTCGGCCCTCCAGTCAGACGCCCTTCGCGTGCCGGAAACGATGAAGCTCGACATGCTCCTCGCTGAACTCCGAGGCAAGGGTTATCAAATGGCGGTCGTCGTCGATGAGTACGGCGGAACCGCCGGTGTGGCGACCCTCGAGGACCTCGTCGAAGAGCTCGTCGGTGAAGTCTCTGACGAGCACGATCGCACCAAGGCCGACGTCGTACGGTCTCGGGATTGGTTCACCTTTCCGGGCATCCTGAGGCCCGACGAACTGCTTGAGCGCACGGGAGTGGTCGTGCCCGAGGAGGGCCCGTACGAAACGGTCGCGGGCTGGCTCATGAGTGAGTTGGGGCGGTTGCCCAAGGTCGGCGACATCGTCGAGATCGAGGCGGGCGTGTTTCGCATCGAGCGCCTGGACGGTCGCCGAATCGACCGGGTGCGCTACACCCCGCGCGTCGAGGCTACGGGGGGTGATGCCTGATGGATGTCTGGGGAATCGTGTGGCTGTTCATCCTGCTTGCCATCAATGCCTTCTTCGTCGGCGCCGAGTTCGCCGTCATCTCGGCACGCCGCTCACAGATCGAGCCGCGCGCTGAGGCCGGATCACGCGCAGCGCGCACCGCGCTGTGGGCCATGGAACACGCGACCCTCATGCTCGCTACGTGTCAGCTGGGCATCACGGTGTGTTCGTTGCTCATCCTGAACGTGTCAGAACCGGCGATCCACCACCTCCTCGAGGTTCCGATCGCGTTCACGGGGTGGCCTGAGGAGGTTGTCGGCACGGTCGCGTTCATCATCACGCTCGTGCTCGTCTCGTTCCTGCACGTGGTCTTTGGCGAGATGGTCCCCAAGAACATCTCCTTCTCGTTGCCCGATCGCGCCGTGCTCATCCTCGCCCCGCCACTCGTATTCGTCGCGACGGTTTTTCGCCCGATCATCGTCGCGCTCAACGCGACCGCCAACGGCGTTCTGCGGCTGTTTCGCGTGACGCCAAAGAACGAGGCGAACAGCGTATTCACGCTCGACGAGGTCGCCACTATCGTCGCGCAGTCGACCAAGGAGGGTGTGCTCTCTGACACGACGGGCACGCTCAACGCCGCCTTCGAGTTCAGCGAGAAGAAAGTGCGCGATGTTGCTGTCGGGATGGCGGCGCTCGTGACACTGCCCGAGGACGCGACACCCGCGGATGTCGAGAAGGCTGTAGCCCAGCGCGGATTCTCGCGCTACATCCTCGTCAACGACGCGGGCGAGCCCACCGGCTATTTGCACCTCAAGGACGTTATCGACCTCGATGACGAGAACGAGTTCACCGAGCCGGTACCGCCAAAGCGCATCCGCCAGCTCATCTCGATCTTCCGCGGCACCGACCTCGAGGATGCCCTCGCGACCATGCGCCGCTCCGGTGTGCACGTGGCCCGATCATTCGACGAGAACGGCGCAACGAAGGGTGTGCTGTTTCTCGAGGACATCATCGAGGAACTCGTCGGTGAGGTTCAGGACGCGACGCGTCGTCAGCCGTAGCCGACGTTTCTGCTAGTCGCGGTAGCGTGCTCGCTCGTACGCGGGCGGGTAGTCGACGTGCACGCCGAGTTCGTGGGCAGCACGCCACGCGAAGTGTGGATCGCGCATCATCTGGCGACCCATCATGACGGCGTCTGCTCGACCCGAGGCCACGACCTCCTCGGCCTGCGCCGCCGTCGTGATGAGGCCGACCGCGCTCACCGGTACATCAGCCTGTTCTCGAACCTGCTCGGCGAAGGGAACCTGGTACCCGGGCGACAGTGGGATTCGCTGGGTCACCGTCAATCCACCGGTCGAGATGTCGAAGAGATCGGCTCCCGCCGCCTGGGCCCACCCCGCGACCGTCGCGGTCTGGTCGGGGTCCCAGCCAGCGTCTACCCAGTCGGTCGCAGAGAAGCGAACAAGCACGGGGACGTCCGCTCCCGCGGCCTCCCGCACAGCGGCGACAACGCGCAGCAGCAATCGTGCGCGGTTCTCGAGTGAGCCGCCGTACTCGTCGACGCGGGTGTTGGAGAGGGGCGACAGAAACTCGTGCAGGAGGTATCCGTGTGCTGCGTGGATTTCGAGCAACTGGAACCTTGCGCCGAGCGCGCGCCGGGCTGCTGCTGCGAAATCGTCGACGATGGCGTCGATTTCGCGCGTGGTGAGTTCGTGCGGCGTCACGTAACCCTCGAAGGCGATCGCGGACGGAGCGACGGGCATCCACCCGCCCTGGTCCGCGGGGACGGTGCCGACGAGCTCGCCAGGCCAGTGTCGCCAGGTGGACGCCTTTCGACCCGCGTGAGCCAACTGGATGCCGGCCACGGCACCCTGCGATCGGATGAAACCCACGATGCGCGCCCAGGCGGTTGCCTGCTCGTCGTTCCAGATACCCGTGTCCTGGGGCGAGATGCGCCCGACGGGGGTGACCGCGGTCGCTTCGGTCATCACGAGGCCCGCACCGCCCATGGCGAACGCCCCGAGGTGCACGAGGTGCCAGTCGTGGGGCACGCCGTCTCGCTTCTCCACCGAGTACTGGCACAGCGGAGCGACCCACAGTCGGTTACGGAACGTCGTCGTGCGGACGGTGAGCGGCGTAAATAGCGCGCTCACTGTGCGAGCTCCTCGAAGAAGGCGAGTAGCCCCTGCGGCCCCGTGTAGTGGTGCACGGTGATGCCGAGGGCGGCCGCGGAATCCGTGTTCTCCGACTTGTTGTCCACGAAGATCATGCGCTCGAGCGGGATGCCCAACTCGGCGGCGACCTCGCTGTAGATCGCGGGATCGGGCTTGACGGCATCCATCTCGGCGCTCACGAAAATGCGCTCGAAGAAGCTCGCCATGGGGGAGCGTCGGAACGGGCTCGAGAAGTCGAAACCCGCATTCGAGAGGATCGCGAGCCGCGTACCCCCCTCGGACAGGCGGGCAATGACATCGAGTGTGCCGGGCTCGACCGACCACCAGCTGCGGAAGTCCGCGACCCACAGGGCGTGCACTGTTCCAGGCCCCCAGCTCGTACCCAGGTCGGCCGCAACTGCCGCCCAGTACTCGGGAATACTCACGGTTCCCTGGTCGAGCGCCTCGCGGTGACGCCAGTAGCTCTGCCAGAACGCCTCGGCGGGGGCGTCGGCGATCGACAACACGACGGCCTTGTCTGCTTCGGACGGCGCTCGAGAGATGACCTCCCCGTAATCGAAGACAACAACACGATCGGGGATGCTCAACGACATGCCACTCAAACTATCGTGAGTCGTATGAGTGACTTCACGCCATGGACGCCCGCCGACGCGGGGGCGCACATCGCGGTGCCGCGCGAATTCGACGACAAGTATTCACGGGGGGTGCTTGGTATCGTCACGGGCTCCGATCGCTACCCCGGGGCGGCGGTACTCGGGGTGGAGGCAGCCCTGCGCACTGGACTCGGCATGGTGCGCTATCTCGGCCCCGAACGGGCGACCGATCTCGTGCTTCAGCGGCGCCCCGAGGTCGTTACCTCGAACGGGCGGGTGCAGGCGTGGCTCGCGGGGTCGGGAATGGACCACGAGGACAGGGATGCCGAAGTTCTCGCCTTTCTCGGCACGGCGTTGGAGCAGGACGTTCCCGTCGTTCTCGATGGCGGCACCCTCGACTTCGTCGATCGGGCGACCGGGCCGGTAGTCGTGACCCCGCACTTTCGCGAGCTCGGCCGACTCATGGGAGTGGACGCTGGCGAAATCGCCGCGGATCCGGCGGCATGGGCTCGACGCGCCGCCGGGGAACTCCACGCGACCGTGCTGCTCAAAGGTCACGTCACGTACGTCGCCGGTCTGGACACCTGCCTGACCGTGAGCGAGGCACCCAGCTGGCTCGCGACGGCCGGCGCGGGAGATGCGCTCGCGGGCATCCTCGGAGCGCTCGTGGCGACCCACTCGAGTGACATCGTCGCTGATGCTGCTCTCATGGCACGACTCGCTGCGACGGCTGCGTTCGTACACGGTCGAGCGGCTGCGCGAGCATCATCGGGGGGACCGCTCACGATCCTCGATCTGTGCGCCGCGATCCCAGCCACGGTCGCGGAGATTGTCAGCCCGTAAATCGACCGACGAACTGCGCGGTACGTGCCTGGGTCGGCGCCCCGAATATCTGCTCGGGCGGACCCTGCTCCGCGACGACGCCCTGGTCGAGGAAGACGACTCGATCGGCGACATCTCGCGCGAACGCCATCTCGTGCGTCGCCATGACGATCGTCGTGCCGTCCGCCTTGAGATCGCGGACCAGGTCGAGCACCTCGGTCACGAGTTCCGGGTCGAGTGCACTCGTGACTTCATCGAGCAGTAGCAGCTCGGGGTTGGTCGCAATTGCGCGCACGATGGCGGCGCGCTGCTGCTGCCCGCCCGAGAGGCGATCAGGGAAGGCGCGCGCGTGATCACCGAGGCCGATGCGCTCAAGCAACTCGAGGCCACGGTGCTCCGCCTCATCCTTGCCGATTCTCAGCACGTGCCGCGACGCGAGCGTGACGTTATCGAGCACCGACATGTGGGGGAACAGGTTGAAATGCTGAAAGACGATTCCGATGCGCGCGCGTACCTCGTCGGCCTTGACCGCGGGGTCGCTAATGTCGACGCCGCGGAGGACCACTTGACCGTCGTCGATGCGCTCGAGAAGGTTGATGGTGCGCAGGAGGGTCGACTTGCCCGAGCCACTTGCACCAATGAGCGCGACGACCTCATGGGTATCGACTGACAGATCGATGCCACGCAGCACCTCTGTCTCGCCGAAGCGCTTCACGATATTTCGTAGCTCGAGGACTGTCTCGCTCATACGATGCCTCCGATCTGTTCGCGCGAGCGCAGTCGCGCGCTGTACCAGTCGGTGAATCGGATCATGGGCAGCGCAAGCAGTACGAAGAGCAAGCCCGCGACGACGTACGGCGTGAAGTTGAAGGCATGCGCCGTTTCGATCTGGGCGGCGCGAACGGCGTCAACGGCGCCGAGCACGGATATGAGGCCGACGTCCTTCTGCATCGCAATGAAGTCGTTCATGAGGGCGGGCGTGACCTTACGCACCGCTTGCGGCACGATGACGAGTCGCATCGCCTTGTTGTGGCTGAGGCCAAGGGATCGCGCGGCAAGGCGTTGAGAAGGATGCACGGCCTCGATGCCTGCCCGGAACACTTCGGAAACGTACGCCGAATAGGTCAGTATGAGGGCGATCGTTCCGAGCACCTCGGCGGGAATGCGTGTGCCGGTCGGGCCCTGCAGACCGGGGATTCCGAAGCCGACGAGATACAGCACGATGATGAGCGGGAGCCCCCGAAACAGGTCGGTGTACCCGGTCGCCAGCGCGCGCAGCGGAAAGAACACCGCCCCACGCACCGTGCGGATCGCCGCGATCGTCATGCTCAGTACGAGCACGCCGATGACGGCGAAGAACAGGACCCGCAGATTGAGCAGGAAGCCGTCCCAGACTCGCGGGAGCGCCTCCCAGAACACGACCGGGTTGAAGAAGGTCTCCTGGACTCGTGCCCAGCCTGGCGTGTTGATGATCGTGAGCCACGCGACGATCGCGAGCACGAGGGTCGACGCGATGCTGATGAGAACAGAGCGGATGCCCTGGCGACGCCGGAAGGCCCGGCGACCCAGCTCAATCGAGCTGGGCTGCCGGGCCTCGGAGTCGAACGGAATGCTCACCCGTTGAAACTACTGGAGCACGGGAGCGTTGGCTGCATCGGCGAGCCACTCGTCGGCGATCGCCTGCAGCTTTCCGCTGTCGCGAAGCGCATCAACCGCGGAGGTGACCGTCGCGGTCAGTGGGCTTCCCTTGGGCAGCACGAGACCGAATTCGTCACCGCTCTTGCCGTCGGCCTGGGGGAGCTGACCGATGATGAGGCCACCGGTGAGCTCTACTCCCGTGAGGTAGAACGCGGTGGGGAGGTCAACGACGATGGCGTCGACAGTGCCGCTCTCGAGCGCGAGCTTGGCATCGTCGTTGGTATTGAAGACCTGCGCACCGGCGGTGGGCTTGATCTGCTGCTCGATCGCGTCAAAGCTCGTCGTGCCCGTCTGGGCGCCGATGAGGAATCCCTGAAGGTCGGCGATCGTCTGAGCGCCGGCGGCCGCTGAGTTCTCGGTGGTGATCACGACCTGCGTGGTCTCGTAGTACGGGGACGAGAAGTCGACGTTCTGCTTGCGCTCGTCGGTGATGGAGAACTGCTGCAGGTTGAAGTCGAAGTCCTTAGGGCCGGGGGCGATGGCCTCGTCGAAGGTGGTGCGAACCCAGACGACATCCTCGGGGGCGAAGCCGAGTTCCTCGGCGACCGCGTAACCGATCGCGGCCTCGAAGCCCTCGCCGGACTCGGGGGCGTCATCGATCACCCAGGGGTAGTAGGCGGGCTCACCCGTGCCGATCGTGAGCTTTCCGTCGGTGACGTAGTCGCTCGCCGGAGCGCCGGAATCACCGGTCGAGGGCGCGCATGCCGCGAGGCTGAGCGCGAGGGTCGCGGCGCCGAGGGCCGCTGCGGAACGGAGAAGGGTAGCTGTGCGAATCATGGTGACCATCCTGGCGTAGCGCAGCCGATCGAGACGAAACGGGGTCGAATTGTTACCACAGCTACTGTGGAGGCATGACGCGCGAGGATCGACCGGTGGACCGCGCTCTCTCCGTCGTACGACTCGTAGCTGCTGCCCCACTGTCGGTGTGGATCGCGTTCGTGGTCGTGCATCTGTGGCTCGGCCTGCTGAACCTCTATGCACCCGGGCTTCCGCTGGGCGACGTCACGATCGTCTACAAGTTCTGGATGGATCAGGCGCTCCTGCAGAACTTCTGGGTCGGCATCGACAGCGCCTGGGTGTATCCGATCGTCGCCCTCGTGCCCATGGTCGTCGCGCGCGTGTTTGGTCCCGAGCAGTTCGCGAGCACGTGGCTCACGATGATCATGGTGCTCAACGCTGTAGCCTTCGGGTTCATCACGGGCTGGGGGCGTCGCCGCGATCGCGTACGCCTCGGATGGTGGTGGGTTGGCTTCCTGCTGCTGCTCGGGCCCATCGCCATGGGGCGAATCGACGCCGTGACCGTGCCGCTGGCAATCGTGGGCGTGCTCCTTATCGCCACCCGCCCGGGCGCTGCGGGGGTAGTGCTGGCCATCGCGACCTGGATCAAGGTGTGGCCCGCCGCTCTCGTGCTCGCGGCCATCATGGCGGTGCGTGGACGGTTGCGCGTACTCGCAGCCGCGGTCGTCTCGAGCGCGGTCATCCTCGTCACCGCGTTCGTCATCGGCAGCGGCGCGAACGTGTTCAGCTTCATCACTGAGCAGACCGGTCGCGGCCTGCAGATCGAGTCGCCTGTCGCGACGATCTGGTTGTGGCAGGCGCTTGCCGGCGTGCCTGACACGTTCGTGTACTACGACAACGAGATCCTCACCTACCAAGTACAGGGGCACGGGGTCGAACTTGCTGCCGCGGTAATGACGCCCTTGCTCGCGATCGCCGTCGCGATCATCGCCGCCCTCGGCTGGCGCGCCCTGCGTGGAGGTGCGACAGAGGGGGAGCTGTTTGCTCCCCTCGCCCTCGCCTTCGTGGTAGCGCTGATCGCGTTCAACAAGGTCGGGTCGCCGCAGTTCATTAGCTGGCTCGCCGTACCCGTCATCCTCGGTGTGGCGACCCACCTCGATGGCCGCGGACGGTCGTTTCGAACACCGGCGATTCTTGTGCTTGCTATCGCCGCGCTGACCCAGGTGATTTATCCCTACCTGTATCTCGAACTGCTGTATGTGCAGCCACTCATGCTCATCGTGCTGACGATTCGCAACCTGCTGCTGTTCGTGTTGCTCGCATGGGCGGTGCACGCGGTTGTCAGCGTGATCAGTCGCTCGACGGTCGACAGTGAGGACGATGTGGAAGCGACAGTCTGGCCGCTTGCCGAGCCGGCCGCTGTCGATCTTCCGCCGCACCGCGGCACACGGGGACTCGAGACCCGCGTCAGCTCAGCGTCAGAGGCCGCGAGGCAGGTCGGACTCGATGAGGATGCCGTCTTCGATCGCCCGCTTGCGTAGCGCGACCTTGGTGCCGACGTCGAAGCCGGCAACGCGGTACTTCTCACGAATGCGCTTGAGGTAGCTCTTCGCCGTCTCCTCGGAGATGCTCAGCTGGTATGCGACCGCCTTGACCGGCTCGCCGCCGCCGTAGAGCGCCATGACTCGACGTTCCTGTGCGCTGAGCTTGGGAGAGCCGCCGACCTCGCCGGCGTTGATCGCGAGGTCGAGTTCGGCGGACACGAACGACTCGCCCTTGGCCGCCGCACGGATCGCCTCAACGATCATTCCGGCGTCTTCGCTCTTGACGAGGTAGCCGAGAGCTCCCGAGGCGAGTGCCTCACGCACGACGTTGGGTTCCGAGTAGGTGCTCATGAGCACGACCTTCACGCCCGTGGTCTTGAGGGTGTTGATCTTGAGGGAGATCGGGATGTTGTCTTTGAGGTCGAGGTCCAGCAGAACCACGTCGACGGGGAACTCCGGGTGGGTGATGAGCTCGGGCCAGGTGGGGACGGCCGCGACCATGCTGATGTCGGTAGCCGCATTGCGTATCCACTCCGTCAGGGCACCCAGCAGCATGCGGTGGTCGTCGACAAGGGCGAGCCTGATGCGGTCAGTGTCGTTCACGGTTGATCCTTTTTGTTTCGGTTGTCATTGGTCAGCCGGGTTGTCGACCAGGCACTCGATCTCGACCCTCAAGCTCGAATTCTGGGTGGAGTCACTGTACTGCCCCACCTTTCTGATGGCGTCCCACGTCGCCGGGTCGACACGATTGCGTTGCACCCCGGTGGTGGTGATGACGATGGGAATGGTGATCTTGCGACCATCATCCGTCTCGATCGACGTCGTGGCGGGTCCCACGGTGAGCTGAACGGTCCGCGGCACTTTGCTGCCCGAATCGGAGAGCAGGAGCCAGGCGGTGGACAGGAGGCCGTCGCGTTGCTGGTCGCCGAGGAGACCCGCAAGGCTCCCCTTGTCGGTGAGGGTCACGGATTTGCCGAGGAGGTCTGATTCGGTGATGGCGTGATACAGCCAGGTCTCCCGACGGCCCTCGATGAGGTGTAGCCGCAGTTCGGTCGCGAGGGAGGCCGCAGTCGAGGCGGTCTTGGGGTCGAGCGGGAGAGCGACCTTTCCGGTTGCAACGGAGTCGAGCAGTTCCTCCGCGGCGAGGTCGAGGCGCGCGAGCTCCTCAGACGCGAGCATCCCGACCGCGAACCGCGGGGCGGATACCGTGCTCTGCACGAGCACGCGGTCGAGTTCGACCTGCACCAGCCGACGAAACCCGCTCACGACGACAATGCCGATTACGACAGGCAGCACCGCGAACGCGAGCGTCGTCACCTGGGGGGCCAGGTCCTCGGGGGTGAGTCGAGAGTTGAGAGCGATTGCCGTGACGAACGCGACCCCCACGAGCGAGACGGCCACGATCATGTCGACGGTGCGCCGCAGCGTTACGACGACGATGAGCGCCATTCCGGCGGTGACCGAGGCTGTCGCGTTACGCCCGATGTCGTGAAGCGGCCAGATTGCCATGAAGTCGAGGGCGATGGATGCTCCGAGCCCGAGAAGGAAGACGGCGAAGACCCAGTCCGGCAGGTAGTCGCCGATGACTCTGGCGACAATGAAGGCCATCACGACGACCGTCAGCAGAACGATCCAGGACGCGAGCGCGAGCATCGGATCCGGGTACTTCTCCCACAGCCCGAGGAACCAGACGAAGCCGTAGATGGCGCGCAGACCAAAGACGACGGCAGCCCCGATTCCGATGAATCCGGTGCCGAGGCTCGCGCGGCGAGGCGTTGCGGCACGGATGACGCGACGCGTCGCATCCGATTCACCCTGGCGCCTCTTGCTGCCGACGATGACGCCGAGCGTGTTCTCCTCGACCGCACTCATCGCGGCACCTCCAGTACGACAGTCGTTCCGGAGCCTGGCGAGGAGAAGAGGCGGGCCTTGCCTCCCACCTCCTTGAGTCTGCCGACCACGGACTCTTTGAAGCCCAACCGTGCGGAGTCGACGTCGTCGAGATTGAACCCAACTCCCGCGTCGGTGATCATTGCGCGCACCGTCGACTCGTCGTCGGTGATCGTCACGTGCGCCTCGGTGACGCCGGAGTGGCGCCGCACGTTCTCGAGGCACTCGGCGAGGGCGAGAAGAAACGCGTCGAGCACCTCGCTGGGCAACAGCACCTGACCGGTGCCGTGCCAGGTGACCTCGAGACCCATGCGGCCGAAGCGTTGCTTGACCGACTCGAGCGTCGTACCGAGCACGGTCTCTTCGACGCCCTCGAGGTTGTAGACACCGGATGATTGGGGCGTCGGCGTTGCGCCGAGCCGGAGCTGCCGCAGCAGTCGTGCGTCGTCGGCGGCCTGCTGACGCATGGCTTCGGGTGCGACTCCCACTCCCGAGTGTGCGAGAAGAGTGAGGGTCGCAAGCACGGTGTCGTGAAGCAGCCGTGCCCCCTGCCGACGCTGCGCTTCGGTCTCGCTGGCCTGTCGCTCGGCGCGGTGCGCTCGACCGATACTCGCGATGCGCCGCGCCGCCTGGGGAACGCCCGCGCTGATCCAGAATCCGATGACAGTTGCGAGCACCCACCCGAGTACGACCAGCGCAGTGGTGCGCAGAACCGTTTGGTGCGGGGAAAGGAGAACGACGGCGACTCCACCGACGCTCACGAAGGCGCCTACCAGGATGGTGCGGCGCACGGCAGAGTTGGTGAGCACGATCGCCATCGAGGCGATCGAGGCGGCCGCTAGCTGTCCCACAGCGGAGACGCCTGCCGCGCTCGGCCCATCACCGAGGAGGGTCGCGATCGAGGTGATCGCAATCCCGAGTGCGACGGGCGGCAGCACCCAGGTGAGGGAGCGGCTCACGCCGAGGCGGTACTGGCAGAACCCGATGGCGAGGTAGAGAGGGAGGCAGAGGAAGTAGGCGAGGTTGTCGACAGCGCCCGGGATGGTGAGGCACACGAGCGACACGATCGTGAAACTCAGGCCGTAGACGCGCGCGGTGCGCTGGAGCAGCCGATCGCGCTCCTTGGCTATGAGGTCCATTTGTGATGAATCGTGGCACAAGGTGTAACGCAAATGGGGGTGCCTCGCGGCATTTGGGGTACAGAATGTGCAGCGTGTCAGGGCAGGCCGCAGTAGTCCCCAAAGAACTCGTACAAGCTTGAGCGAACCTCATCACTTACCGGCACATAAATACGCCCGGCGGCACCGAGCGAGGTTTCCACCTCGAGTGGGAAAAACGTGCCCCGCTTATCTTCGGCCACGGCATGCGGGTCACATCGCGCGGGGATGATCGAGAGGCGTATGACACCCGGGCCCGATCCGGAGTCGAACAGTTCGTCGACCGGCAGGTCGTACACCTCGACTCCCGTCGCGTCGACGAGTGAGAGAAGCACGGTTCCCTTGGCGAAGTTGACGGTCAGCGTGCCCGGAGCGCCCGTTGGCGTCACTATGAGGTCGAGTGTGGCCGGTGCGCGTGCGCCCGGCATCCACTCAACGGCGTCGGCGGCCGCGATCGTCGCGATTGCTGCGACCGCCTCCCCGAGGCAGTCCTCGGCGTTGATGGCATCGAGGCGTCCGGTTTCGTCGCTCGGCACGAGGGTCGCGGTCCCCGTGCGTCCGTCGTCGAGGGTGAACTCGAGCACCACCGAGTCCTCGACCGGTTCCCCGCACACGGGCTCGGTCAGCTGCACGCGAAGGTCCCGCGCGGCCCCCGCGGGGACGACCTGCGGGCGGTCCCACACGGCGGGGGTCGCGAATCGGGACGAATCGAGCGCAGCCCGCGTGACGGTGAGGGGGGCATCCGTGCCGTTGGAAACCTTGAGCTCGAGTTGGCGCAGGCTGTAGTCGAAGCGGTTTTGGAACACGCTCACGGTGACTTCTGTCGGTAGCGTGGCCACCGCGGGAGAGCACCCCACGGTCAGAGCGACGGTCACGAGAACGAGACTCGCGAGGCGTAGCATCCTTCGGATCATTCCGGGCTCAGCCAGCCCTCGCGGATGGCGTACGTGCGCAGCAGGATGCGTGTACCCAGGTCAACACCGGACTCGCGAAACTTACGTCGCCCGCGCTTGATGTACGACTTGACCGTCTCCTCGGTTGTGAGCATGTCGGCCGCGACCTCGCGGATTGACCGACCACCCGCGTACAGCACGAGTGCACGTTGCTCGCGGTCGCCCAACTCCGTCCGCAGCCGCGGGGCCTGCTCGAGTACCTCCGCGCGATGAGACGCCAGGTGAATCGAGCCCTCGGCGGCCGAGCGAATCGCCGCCACGAGTTCATCCACGGGGTCGCTCTTGGCGACGAAGCCACTCGCCCCCGCACGCATGACAGAGCCGATCGTGACGCGGTCGGCGTGGCGGCTCACGACAACGGTCGAGGTGCCCATGGTGGCGAGCGCCCTCACCTTACTCTCGATCAGGATGCCGTCACCGAGATGAAGATCGATGATCGTGACGTCTGCGGAGCCGACGTCACTCGCGAGTAGCTCTTCCCAGCTTGAGGCGACCACGACAATCTCGAAGCCGTGCCCCTCGAGCACCGCGGCCAGTCCATCGGCGACGAGGCGGTGATCATCGAGTACGGCGACCCGGATGGTGGTGCTCGTGGGGTTCATAGGCTCGCGAGTATATCGATCCTTTCCCCACCGGTGCCGTGCCGACGTCTACTCTGCGAGCAGACGCCGAATCTGACCGCCCACGAGGTCGTCTTCGATGAGGAAGCCGTCGTGACCGAACGGCGAGCTGATGACGTGCGGCACACTGCCGTCGATGTTGCCGGGCGCGTGCGCGGCGATGACGCGCTGATCGGCGACCGGGAAAAGGCGGTCACTATCGATGCCGAGAATGAGCGCCCGCGCCGTCACGCGTGCGAGCGCTTGAGTCGTGCCACCGCGACCGCGACCCACGTCGTGCGAGCTCATGGCCTCCACGAGCCTGATGTAGCTGTTGGCGTCGAAGCGGCGCGTGAACTTATTGCCGTGAAAGTCGAGGTAGCTCTCTACCGCGTAGCGACCGCCGCCGCCCATGGGGCTCATGCCGCTCTGCCAACTGCGCTCGAACCGGTCGTTGAGCTCGCTCGGGGAACGGTAGTTGAGCAGCGCCATACGTCGGGCTAGCGCGAGTCCCTGGTGCGGACCTTCGCCGTCCGCGGCCTCGTAGTAGTCGCCGCCGTTGAATGCCGGATCCATGCGAATCGCCTCGAGCTGCACGGAGTTGAGCGCGATCTGATCCGCGTTCGAGATCGCGGGCGCGGCAAGAATGGCGACGCGTTCGAGCCGATCCGGGTATCCGACCGCCCATTCGAGCGACTGCATACCGCCCATCGATCCGCCGATGACCGCCGCCCAGCGGTCGATTCCGATCACATCCGAGAACGCCACTTGAGCTGCGACCTGGTCGCGGATCGTCAGGAACGGGAAGCGGGACCCCCACTCCTGCCCATCGGGGGCGTAGGAGGACGGGCCAGTCGAGCCCTGGCATCCACCGAGCATGTTGGGGGCGACCACGAACCAGCGGTCGGTGTCGATCGCGCGGCCGGGGCCGATGAGCCCGCCCCACCAGCCGCCCGTGGGATGCCCAGGGCCGGGGCTGCCCACGACGTGGCTGTCGCCCGTGAGCGCGTGCACCACGAGCACGGCGTTGGAGCGGTCCGCGTTGAGAGTGCCGTGCGTCTCGTACGCGATGCGAACGGAGGGGATTTCACCGCCGCGCTCGAGCGGGAGCGAGCCTATGGACTCGAACAGCCGATCGCCCGCAGGGTCGCCCTCGCGCCACGCCCCCGAGGCTGGCGGCTTGCCGAGCACCGAACGCGCGTTCGCCTCGGTGATGAACGCGGAGGGAACCGTGTCCTCGGGAGTCTGCCAGTCCATGTCTGGTCCAGTATCCCCGAATAACGAGGGGGCTCGCCCGTGTGTTACGGACGAGCCCCCTCGCGCTATCGAACTAGGCGCCCTCGGAGTTCGCCTTCGCGACGGCGCGAGCGGCGGCGAAGCCTGCGTCGAGGTCGGCCTTCAGGTCGTCGACGTTTTCGATACCGACCGAGAGTCGGACGAGACCCGGCGTGACACCCGTCGTGAGCTGCTGCTCCGGAGTGAGCTGCGAGTGCGTTGTCGAGGCGGGGTGAATGATGAGGCTGCGCACATCACCGATGTTGGCGAGGTGGCTGAAGAGCGTCACGTTCTCGACGAGCGCGCGTCCGGCATCCACACCGCCCTTGAGCTCGAACGAGACGACGGCGCCGACGCCCTTCGGGGCGTACTTGTTGGCGGCCGCGTACCAGGGGCTGGAGGGCAGACCCGAGTAGTTGACGGAGGCGACGTCGGGGTGGTTCTCGAGCCACTCGGCGATCTCCTGCGTATTCTGCACGTGACGCTCGATGCGCAGCGACAGCGTCTCGATGCCCTGGATGAGAGCAAACGCGCTGTCGGGGGAGAGGGCGGCGCCGGTGTCGCGCAGCAGCTGCACGCGGATCTTGATGACGTATGCGATCGCATCACCGAGCACCCCCGTGTAGCTCGCGCCGTGGTAGCTCGGGTCGGGGTCGGTGAGTCCCGGGAACTTGGCGGCGAGCTTGGCCCACGGGAACTTTCCGCCGTCGACGATAACGCCCGCGATGACGGTTCCGTGGCCACCCAAGAACTTCGTGGCCGAGTGCACGACGATATCGGCGCCGTGCTCGAACGGACGGATGAGGTAGGGCGTCGCGATTGTGTTGTCGACGATGAGGGGGAGGTCGTTCTTGTGAGCGACCTCAGCGACCTTCTCGATGTCGAGGATGTTGATCTTCGGGTTTCCGATCGTTTCCGCGAAGAATGCCTTCGTGTTGGGGCGCACGGCGGCGGCCCATTCAGCGGCGTCATCC